>JAZKXS010000124.1:0-5665 GCA_045611745.1 Faecousia sp. | reverse complement strand
GGCACGCCACTTGGATGTGGAGTTGAGGGCAATGCTCAGCAGCTCGTGGTTAATGAAAGGATTGTTAAAACGATCCTGCACAGCCGCAGCAAAGGATTCCACATCTTCCTTCGGCAGAGGCAGAATGGGCAAAATTTCATCGAAAAGCATCTTGTTCATATAACCAAGAACGCTCTCATCCTGCATACAATCCCGGACAATGTCATAACCGCCCAGATATGCGCCCAGCACAAAGCCGGTGTGTGCACCGTTAAGGATACGCACCTTACGCTTTTTGTAGGGGGTTACATCAGGAACCACGATGCAGTTAACGCCTGCCTTCTTGAAAGGCAGCTTTTCTTCCAGCCATGCAGGGCCTTCAATATTCCAAACGCCAAATACTTCGCCGACATCGGTCAAAGGATCGGTATAGCCGTTTGCTTCGTCCAAACGAGCAACCTCAGCAGCATCACGGATACGACCGGGCACGATGCGGTCAACCAGTGTGGAGCAGAAGGTGCACTTTTCATTGATATATGTACGGAAATCGTCGCAAAGACCCCACTGGTCAATGTATTGGTTGACGCACTTTTGCAGCTCTTTGCCGTTATTGTCGATCAGTTCACAGCTGAGAATCACCAAGCCGGATTTGCCAGCCTTGAAGCGCTCATACAGCACCTGGGTCAGCTTGCCGGGGAAGGAGGCGCAAGGCATATCTTCCAAATTGCAGGCAGGATCATAAACGATGCCGGCCTCAGTGGTGTTGGAAACCACATATTCCAGATCATCGGACACAGCCACAGCCATCATCTTATGGAAATCTTCTTCACGGTAGGGGTTTAAGCAACGGGAAACGGAAGAAATGACACGCTTCCGGTCTACCTTCTGACCGTTTTCGCTGCCACGCAGATACAGGGTATACAATCCCTCCTGCTCGTTGATCAGGTCTGCAAGACCCGGTGCGATGGGCTGCACCAGGCAGCATTTGCCGTTCCAATTTGCTTTTTCATTAGAAACATCAAACCAGTAATTGACGAAAGCCCGGAGGAAATTACCCTCGCCGAACTGCAGCACCTTTTCAGGTGCATTTTCTAAAATATATCCATCATATCCTGTTTCTTTGAGAACCTTGTAACTGATTTTTTCCATAAAATTTGACCTCCTGAACACAAAAACCTTTCCTCTATGTATACAAAAGCATTGAAAGCGTATCTACACTTTCAATGCCTTAGTATACCCTTATCAGCCTAAAAAGTCAATCTTATGACGTGAATTTCCACAGAATTTGCCGCAGTCAACCCCGTCAAAGTTAATCTTATTCTTTATTCTCCTCTTTTTGCTTAATGACCCAGCTGACCTGACGCTCACCGGTCAGGAACTGGTCGGTATTAAGCTTCCAATCTTCTCCTTCACGGAACTTGCGGACAAACTTTTTGCCAAGTAAGCCTTTTTCCTCCAAGTGGATATAGCAGGCTCTGTCACAAGCGCGGCCGCAAATGGAGCTGCGGTAGAAATGCTTTGCAGGGGGATAGAAATAAATGCTGCGCAGGATCTCTTTTGCCTTCTCATCGTCCATTTCGGCAACACCGTTGATAATATCCATACGGTCATCGAAATTTGCAAAGGCTTCCGGGGGCATAAAGGGATTTTTGGTGCCGTTTGCGCCGTTGTAGTACACAGCACAGCGCCAGTTATTTACTTCACCGCTTTCTGCGATCGCTCTGCCGGGACAAGCCTTGATGCACTCGCCGCAGTTATCGCACAATGTTTCCGTCACCAAAGGTGTGGCAGGAAGCTCCGCATCCGTCAGAATAAAGCAGTAACGAATAAAGGGGCCGTAGTCCTTATTGATCAGCGAGCCGATCATGCTTCTCTCGCCCAAGCCGCACTGTACAGCGCAGTTAAGGAAGTCAAGCTGGTTTTCCGCTTTTACACCCCGGTAGATATCGTTAAAGTCTACCTCGGGATTGGTGGAATTTTCCTCTGCCATAATCAGCTGGTTTCTTCTCTGAGGAACAGCCTCGTAGCCTTCCTCCTCCAGCAAATTACTGACATTGATCAGTGCCAGAGGCATTACCGTTTCTTCCAGGTTTTCTACACCCATAGTGGAATACTGATAATATGTAGTACCTTCCTCAACGCCTCTGTAAATACCACGCAGTACACGGAAGCCAAGGCCGATCACCGTCTTGGTTTCCGGAAAAATCTTAAATACGGGGTCATCTGCCCCAAATCTGTCTGCAGATGCAAAGCCAACCACGTCTGCATCATACTGCTTAGCGCAGGCAATCAACTTTTCAATCACAGGACACCCTCCTCCTTTAAATGACGGTAGCAAACCATCTCACAGCTTTTTCCGCACAGGCAGGGAACATAGCCAAAATGGGTCGTGGGCAGGAATTTTAGCTCCGGGTATATCTCCTTTGCGCTTTCGGCATTAAACCGCTTTTCGCCATTAAGGATCGCTTCTCTTTCCGGATGGTTCTTCAGAGTTTCCTCTGTTATAAAGGGGTTTGACTTGTGAGCGCCACGGTAATAGACGCTGCACTGCCAAGAG
Source organism: Faecousia sp. (assembly GCA_045611745.1). Classification (GTDB taxonomy): domain Bacteria; phylum Bacillota; class Clostridia; order Oscillospirales; family Oscillospiraceae; genus Faecousia. The sequence continues at coordinate 3,129 of JAZKXS010000124.1, read as the reverse complement.
TCTACGCCATCGGCAGAAATCGCCTTACCGGGGCAAGCCTCCAGGCATTTTCCGCAGCCGTCGCAAAGATTGCCTTCAAATGCCTCGTCAAATTGCAGGGGCATATCCGTAATAATGAACACATACCGCAGGAAAGTGCCGTATTTAGGATTGATTACCTTGCCATGCATACCGATGCTGCCCAAGCCGCATACAACAGCTGCCTTGTTGTAATCGATAATTACATCGGGAACTGCCTTATCGGGCGCAACAGGGCTTGCAAACTCCAGCTCATAAATCCGGCTTACTTCCGGATTCATAGACTTATCGCCCTGAATACGGAAGCCGGGAACACTGCGCTGCAGGCAGGCATCGTAGCCCTCGTTTTCGATCAGCGCGCCCATTTTCAGCAGGAAGATCTCTACGAAGGTCTCGTCAATATATTTTACGCCAAGATTGGTATAATTGTAATATTGCCGCTTGTCATCCATGGCACGGTACAGACCCTTGGGCACTTTGATGCCAAAGCCAATGATGCTTTTTGCGTTGGGCAAAATAGAAAAGGGATTTCTCTGAGGGTCTTCTCCCCGCAGCAGCTCCACATTGCCAATGCCGCAAACAGAAGCGCCCAATTCTTTTGCTTTTTGTTTAATAAATTCCGCAGTCATATGTAACCCTCCTTACCGATCCATCTTCCAAGCCTTTTTCTCTCTGCGCAGAGGCTCTTTAAACCGGCCTTCCATACAGCCGCCCTTCTTCTCCAGCATGCTGACGCAAGCACGGATACAACCACCGCATTTTGCCATATTGTAGCCAACCCAGCTGGGGAAATATTTTTCAAGGGCTGTATATACCTTCATAACTTCCTTTTCGTTGGCATTGTCTGTCACGCCCTCCAGCAGATCCAGCATACCGCCTTCGTTCTTATCAAACACTTCCTTGGGAACAAAGGGGTTATAGTATCTGCCGCCGTGGGTGTAGAAAGCATAGCAACGCCACATATCGATATCGCCCCACTCGCAGATTTTACCGGCCAGGTCAACACGAACAGTCTTACCGGAATTGATTGCAGGAATGCAGGAACCGGGGCATTCACGGACACAAGCGCCGCACTTACGGCACAGAGGCTCACCGCTGTACATTTCGTCGTATTCAAGCTCAGCATCGGTGAAAATAAAGGCAACACGCTGCAAAGGACCAAACTCAGGGGTCAAAAGCATTTTGCTCCAGCCAATTTCGCCCAAACCGCAGGCAACCGCCGCCAAACGGAACTGGAACTGCAGGTCCGGGGGAACCTTGCCTTCGCTCACTTCACGGGTGTACTGAACACTTCTGTGGTGATTCGCTTTGGTTCTGGCGTGATTGCTAACTTCGATCTGCTCCTCAGGGGATAAGGTGTTTCCGGGGCTGCCGTCCATATCGGAAACAACGCCACGGGCGCCGGTATTACGGTATACCACCGCTTCATAGCCCTCATCCTCAATGACTTTGCCTACGTGGTAAAGCACCGCAGGGGCAAAAATCTCGTTGATGCCGCCATAGGCCATAGACGGGTACTGGTAGAACTGCGTGCCCTCTTCAATACCTCTCTGCACACCCCGAGGGATGCGGAAAGCAAAGGCGATACAGCTCTTTGCATTGGGGAACAGGTACCGGGGATCCATCTCCGGAGGTGCGCCCTCGAAACGGGACATAGGTGCGATGCCGCATTTGTCCGCGCCTGCTTCGTAAGCGGCTTTTTTGATCATTTCACTTGTCAGCATATTTCTTCCTCCAACATTGTAGGGGCATCCATCTTTAAGAATGCCTTTTCAAAATTACCGTATATTAATTTTCCATCCTTAACATCCCGGGAGATCAGCTTGTTTTCCAATAACCAGGGATAGAAAAGTGCTGTGTGGTTCGGCTCAAGCAGATCCAGAATGCTGCCTCGGTAGCTATGATCTTCTATGTAAGCCTTCAGTACCCGTCCGGGTTTAGCGTGGACACGTGTTGCCAGTTTCATCATTGGGAACAGGTCCTCATAGAGGTCAATATCCTCCGGCCGAATAAAGCTTGTCCTGTTCAGCAGTGCTTCGGCATTTTCCGGCTTGCTGAGGTATTCAGCGCAAATGCCCTTAAAAGCATAGCCGTTGTCCATGGCGGAGATCTCCGCTTCGTGGGACACCAGATTGTCGTGGAACACATGGGCAGAGCAGTGATCCAGACAGCCACCGTTAGCCAGAGCATAGAGCTTCTTCCCTGCCCCGTCGCACCAGGTCTTTAGTTCCTTGATTTTGTTGAAATCCCGGTTAAATTCCCGCTGAATATAGAAGCTGTCAAAGCAGTCTCCCACATAGTCCATGCCGTGTATCGTGCCGATGCCCATATTCACAGAGGCCCGAACTTCCAACTCAGGGAAGTTTTCTTTGATGAATTTGGCAATCAGCGGAGAGGTGGTAGTAATGCTCTCCAGCCCCATATGACTGCCGATATAATCCACCGTCTCGCCAATCTTGTTAAAAAACGCCCTTGACTGACTGTCTTTTCCGTAACACGTGGCGTTAAACAGCAGATTAAAGTGAAGTCCCTGCTGGGAAAGCCATTTTAGATCCTCTTCCTGTCTGCGCTGCGCTTCCCAAGGGGTCATACCGGTCTTTCGAAGCTGACTGTTTCTTCCGTTGGGAAAATCACCCCAAGAGAAGTAAACCTCCCGGACAGAGTCCTTTACGCGGGCGATGTGCTCCAAAAAAGCGGTATCATTACACAGTTGATAGCCCACTGAGTATTTCATAGGGTTCCTCCAAATACAAAGTTTCGGTATTTTGCGCTGTTACATCGTTATTTTCCGTGACAAACAGCATGGCATCTTCTGAAACAGCCAGATAGTGCCACGTTCCGGCCTCTATGCAATAAGCTTTGCCTGACTGCAATTGCGTTACCTGTCTGTTTTCCCAATGGGGATCCGCAGTCACCAGTGTAGCGCTTCCACAGAGTAAAATAAACACTTCATCAGATGTCATATGTCGCTTTACGGCAGTAACGTTTCCGTAGGAATATTGGCCGCTGTGGGTAATCAGGGCGCACAAAAAACGGTCGTTACGAAAAATCGGCTGAAAGCCGCTGCCTTGTAAATCCATCTGCTTAAGCAAGCTTATATCACCCCATTTG
>JAZKXS010000123.1:0-3352 GCA_045611745.1 Faecousia sp. | reverse complement strand
AAAATATTCACAGAAAAAATACAAATAGTACTTGCTTTTTTAAGTGGTATAGGCTATTATATAGAAAAGGTTAGCACTCAAACGGATTGAGTGCTAATAAAATGTAGATATGTGGGCATATGCCCGGTCTAAATACTGTATATGGAGGCAAATTATGAAACTGAAACCCTTGGCAGATAACATTCTGCTCAAAGCATCCGCAGCAGAGGAGACTACCTCCTCCGGCATTATTTTGGCAACCACCAACAAGGAAAGCTCCGGCATTTTCGATGTTGTGGCTGCAGGCCCCGGCACAAAGGATGTAGCCGTTACCGTTAAGGTGGGCGATAAGGTGGTCGTCGGCAAGTACACCGGCAGCGAGTTTAAGCTGGATGGCGAGGACTATAAGTTTGTAAAGCAGGACGAGATTTTGGCAGTTGTTACTGATTGATTTAGGAGGAACTGAAAATGGCAAAAATGATCGTTTACGGCGAAGACGCCCGTAAGAAGCTGCAATCCGGCATTGATAAGCTGGCAAATACTGTGAAGGTCACCTTGGGCCCCAAGGGTCGTAATGTGGTGCTTTCCAAAATGTACGGTGCACCTCTGGTCACCAATGACGGTGTTACCATCGCTAAGGAGATCGAGCTGGAGGATGCTTTTGAAAATATGGGCGCCCAGCTCATTCGTGAGGTTGCTACCCGCACCAATGATGTAGCAGGTGACGGCACCACCACCGCAACACTGCTGGCACAGGCCATTACCCGTGAGGGACTTAAGAACCTGTCTGCCGGTGCAAATCCCATGGTTATGCGCAAGGGTATTGAGAAGGCGGTTGAGGCTGCTGTTGCAGCGATCAAGGAGCACTCTGTTCCCGTTAGCGGCAGTGAGGATATCGCCCGTGTCGGTACGGTTTCTTCCGGCGATGCCGCTATCGGAGCCCTGATCGCTGAGGCTATGGAAAAGGTCGGCACTGAGGGTGTTATCACCATCGAGGAATCTAAGACCGCAGAGACCGGTCTGGACGTGGTAGAGGGTATGCAGTTTGACCGGGGTTATATCTCTCCCTATATGGTCACCGATACCGACAAGATGGAAGCCGTACTGGACGACGCCTATATCCTGATTACCGATAAGAAGATCGCCTCCATTCAGGAGATTTTGCCCATCCTTGAGCCCATTGTCAAGGCAGGCAAGAAGATGATGATTATTGCTGAGGATGTTGAGGGCGATGCTCTGGCGACATTGCTTGTCAACCGTCTGCGTGGCAACTTCAACGTTGTCTGCGTTAAGGCACCCGGCTTTGGCGACCGCCGCAAGGAAATGCTCCAGGATATCGCTGTGCTCACCGGCGGTACTGTCATCTCCAGCCAGCTGAATATGGAGCTGACTGAAACTAAGCTGACTGATTTGGGTCGTTGCCGTCAGGTGGTTATCACCAAGGACACTACCACCATCGTAGATGGCGCAGGCAATGCCGAAGCCATTAAGGCCCGCGCCAACAGCATCCGTGGCGCAATTACTACCACTACTTCCGACTATGACCGTGAGAAGTTGCAGGAGCGTCTTGCAAAGCTTAGTGGCGGCGTTGCTGTCATCAAGGTTGGCGCACAGACTGAGGTCGCTATGAAGGAGCAGAAGCTCCGTGTAGAGGACGCACTGAATGCGACTCGCGCTGCTGTTGAGGAAGGCATCGTAGCCGGTGGCGGTACTGCCCAGGTCAATGCCATTGCTGCCGTTGAAAAGCTGATCGCAAAGCTCTCCGGTGACGAAAAGACCGGTGCAAAGATCATCGCAAAGGCGCTGGAAGCCCCCATTCGTCAGATCGCTGAGAATGCCGGTGTTGACGGCAGTGTGGTCTTTGAGAAGATTCGCTCTTCCAAGAAGGTTGGCTACGGCTACAACGCTTACACCGAGACCTATATGGATATGATCGAGAACGGTATCGTTGACCCCACCAAGGTGACCCGTTCCTCTCTGGAAAATGCAGCATCCATCGCTGCTTGCGTGTTGACCACCGAGAGCCTGGTTGCCACCAAGCCCGACCCTGCTGCTGACGCCGCTGCTGCTGCAGCTGCTGCACAGGCCGGCGGAATGTACTAAGAGAAAATGCCCTCCGGTTTCCGGAGGGCATTTTTGTTATTTCTTGACAATGGGGGAATGTTGAAATAGAATGGAAACAGAAATATAAAAGGAGTTTTTGCTATGAAAAGGCTATTTTCGGTTCTCCTGGCATTTTTGCTGATTTTCAGTCTCGCTGCCTGTAACCTGTTTCCGGTAGAGAAGGGGGCAGTTACCAAGAGCTGGGTACAAAAGGTTGTTAGTGGCGAATTTACAACACCCAAAAATATTATTGTCATCATTGGTGACGGTATGGGCCCCAATGATATTACCTTGGCGGAACAATATGCCGACGGTGTTTATGAATTTGGTCTGGTGCTGAACCAAATCAAAAACCACGGCCTTGCCACCACCTATTCTGCAGACAATGAAATTACCGATTCTGCCGCCTCCGGTACGGCTTTGGCAACAGGCGTTAAAACCAACAATGGCTATATCGGCAAAGACCCCGAGGGCAATGACCTGAAAAACTTGGCGGAAATCGCCCGGGAGTACGGAAAAAAGATCGGCATTATTACTGACGAGGATATTTCCGGCGCTACACCCAGTGCCTTTGTGGTGCATAACATTTCCCGGGATAACCGGAAAGAGATGGTCAGCGCCATGGTAAAATTTAAGCCTGATGTGCTGATGAGCAAGGATTACAGCGGCGTATTTGCCTTTCTTGACGAGGATGCCCAGGATATTTTTAACAACGAATATGTGGTTGCAAGGGATTTTGGAAGATTCCAGCAGGCGCTATCCTCTGACCCCGACAACGAAAAGCCTTTCTGGGGTTTCCTCAATGGCTATTCCGGTACGCCCTCTGACAATCTTGCTCAGTGCACCGAAATTGCCCTGGATCGGCTGAAAAATGAAAACGGCTTTTTCCTGATGATCGAGGGCGCAGGCACAGATAAATTCGGTCATAGCGGCAGTATGACCAGCAAGCTTAACAGCGTGGTGAACTTAGACCGGACAGTGGCGGCGGTGCTGAAATTTATGGAAGAAAATCCTGACACACTGCTGATCGTTACCTCTGACCACGAAACCGGCGGTGTACAGCTCCCTGTTATGGGAGAGGAAAAGCTGAATGATTTGTTCACCACCGACTACCATACATCTACGCCCGTTCGGGTGTTTGGTGTCGGTAAGGGTACGGAGTATTTTAACGGCAAAACGGTGGACAATACAGATATTGCCAAATTCCTGATTGACGTGATTAAGGGAAAGTAACATAATTTAGCAGAGCAAATATCCCTTACACAAGGGA
>JAZKXS010000122.1:0-23366 GCA_045611745.1 Faecousia sp. | reverse complement strand
AACAGGGGGAGCAATACTTAAGTATTGCGACTCAGATCTGGAACCTGCAATGCAGGTTGCCACTATACCATGGTCGGCGTAAAGTAGTGCCCTCTGCGATAAGCAGAGGGGACAAGTGTTAATGTTAAATTACTTCAGAGCCTCTTCAACAGCAACAGCCACGGAAACGGTCATACCGACCATGGGGGAGCGACCCGACCGCCGCCGGTGGCGGGAGGAGGGAGGGGAGCGAGTGGCAGCGGTCGGCGAGGGACGATGGCAGAAATGCCGAGGACGTTCGCCGGGGACCGCAACAGGGGGGGCAATACTATGTGTTGCGACTCAGATCCGCAACCTGCAAAACGCAGGTTGCCACATTACAACCCCTATGGTCGGAAAAGAAAAGTGACCTCTGCAGAGAGCAGAGGTCACTTCTATAAATATTAAGCTTACTTCAGAGCCTCTTCAACAGCAACAGCTACGCTAACGGTCATACCGACCATGGGGTTGTTACCTGCGCCCAGGAAGCCCATCATCTCAACGTGGGCAGGGACGGAGGAAGAACCTGCGAACTGTGCATCACCGTGCATACGGCCCATAGTGTCGGTCATACCATAGGAAGCAGGACCTGCAGCCATATTGTCGGGGTGAAGAGTACGGCCAGTGCCACCGCCGGAAGCAACGGAGAAGTACTTGCGACCATTCTCCATGCACTCCTTCTTGTAGGTGCCGGCAACAGGGTGCTGGAAGCGAGTGGGGTTGGTGGAGTTACCGGTAATGGAAACGTCAACGCCCTCATAGCGCATAACCGCAACGCCTTCACGGACATCGTCACAGCCGTAGCAGTTAACGGCAGCGCGCTCGCCGGTGGAGTAGGGGATACGCTCAACGATCTTCAGCTCGCCGGTGTAGTAGTCGAACTGGGTCTTTACATAGGTAAAGCCGTTGATACGGGAGATGATCTGTGCAGCGTCCTTGCCCAGACCGTTCAGGATAACACGCAGGGGCTCTTTACGGGCCTTATTAGCGGAGCGAGCAATGCCGATTGCGCCTTCAGCGGCAGCGAAGGACTCGTGACCTGCCAGGAATGCGAAGCACTTGGTCTCGTCCCGGAGCAACATTGCGCCCAGATTGCCGTGGCCGATACCGACTTTGCGATCCTCAGCAACAGAGCCGGGGATGCAGAATGCCTGCAGGCCGATGCCGATGGCTTCAGCAGCTTCAGCAGCGTTTTTAACGCCCTTCTTCATAGCGATGGCAGCGCCAACGCAGTATGCCCAAGCGGCATCTTCGAAAGCGATGGGCTGAATGTTCTTAACGATTTCGTAGGGGTCGAAACCCTTAGCGACACACATCTCACGGCAAGCTTCCACAGAAGCCAGATCGTACTGAGCGAGGACGCCGTTAATTTTGTCAATTTTTCTTTCGTAACCTTCAAACAAAGCCATTTTCTTGTCCTCCTCTTATTCGTGACGGGGGTCAATGTACTTGGCGGCATCAGCAAAACGGCCGTAAGAACCCTTTGCCTTCTTGAGCGCCTCGTTTGCATCGTCGCCCTTCTTGATGAAGTCCATCATCTTACCTAAGTTAATGAACTCATAGCCGGTGATCAGGTTGTCCGCATCCAAAGCGATACGGGTAACGTAACCTTCAGCCATTTCCAAATAGCGGGGGCCCTAAGCCTTGGTGGCAAACATAGTACCAACCTGGCTGCGCAGCCCCTTGCCAAGGTCCTCTAGGGAAGCGCCAACTGCCAGACCGTCTTCGGAGAACGCAGACTGGCTGCGGCCGTAAACGATCTGCAGGAACAGCTCCCGCATAGCGGTGTTGATAGCGTCACACACAAGGTCAGTGTTGAGCGCCTCCAGCAGAGTCTTGCCGATAAGAATTTCGGAAGCCATAGCTGCGGAGTGGGTCATACCGGAGCAGCCAAGCGTCTCAACCAGAGCCTCCTCAATGATGCCCTCCTTCACGTTCAGGGTCAGCTTGCAGCAACCCTGCTGAGGAGCACACCAACCGATGCCGTGTGTGAAACCGCTGACATCTTTAATTTCCTTGACCTGAACCCACTTGCCCTCCTCGGGGATGGGAGCGGGGCCGTGATAAGCGCCCTTGGCCACGGAGCACATATGCTGTACTTCTGCACTGTAGATCATAGCAATTTTCCTTTCTTTAAAAACGAAATTTTCGTTTTATAATATGATGTTTGAAAACCGTCGTTTTCCGCATATATTATACTCATAGATGTCGTCCTTGTCAATGATTGACACTTAATTTTGGTATGGATTTTGCTGTTTTGTGCATACTATGCCTATCACGAAAAAAGGAGGAGACTAAAATGAACTGCAAAGCCAATAAAAGCATTGAATGTACTGTTTCCCAGTGCGCATACCACTGCGATGAAGCAAACTACTGCTCTTTGGATCGTATCCTTGTTGGTACCCATGAATCCAATCCCACAATGGATCAGTGCACCGACTGTATGTCCTTCCGCAAGAAGTAATTATGTTCTGCGGCATTCGCGCTTGGCGCAATGCCGCAGTTTCAAAATCGTTTGGGGAAATTGGTAATTGTTCCCTATGTAATTTGAAAAAATGTTTCAAGAAATGCAATATTTTGAGTAAATTTTGCAAATTATACATAAAATTATTAAACAATATGCAACAAAAAAGTTGACAGAAACACAAAAAACTTGTATAATATCACCAGTAAAAAGCTGGAGGTAGCGATAATGGAACTGACAAGAAGCGAAATGGAAATTATGGATGTGCTGTGGAATACCGGTGTTCCGCTCTCCCGTTCTGACTTATTGGATCGCCAGGAAGAGAAAACCTGGAAGGATAGCTCCGTCCATATTTTACTCAATGGTTTGCTGAAGAAAGGCGCGATTCGGGAAGTTGGATTTGTAAAACGCAGCAAGACTTTTGGCCGTACCTTTGCCCCTACACTTACCCGTGAGGAATATTTTGCAACTACCATTTTCTGCCATAACTATAAACCGGAAATTGTCGGTCTTTTTACAGCCTTGTTGGCTCGTGAAGATATTACTGCAGAGGAAATGGCGCAGATCAAAAAGCTTGTAGCAGAAAAATAATAAAACCCGGGTGCTTCGGCACCCGGTAATTTTATAAAAAACACCGTGGGAAAGTCTCCCACGGTGTATATTTTATTCCTGATCCCAGTTGTGCCAGACGTTTTGCACATCGTCATCATCTTCCATAATGTCGATGAGCTTTTCCATCAGCTTGATCTGCTCTTCGTCTTCCAGTTTTTGATAGTTCTGGGGGACCATCTCGATCTGGGCAGAAGCAAAGGTGTACTTGGAAAGATTTGCAACAACGTCATTAAAATCATCGGGCATTGTGTAGATGGTGAAGCAATCTTCCTCCGCCTCGAAATCGTCTGCGCCGGCGTCCATGGCGTCCATCATAACTTCTTCTTCGTCTAAGTCGCCATCTTCGTTGTCGATGACCAGGACGCCCTTCTTATCAAAGCTCCAGCTAACACAGCCGGAAGCACCTAAATTACCACCGAACTTGTCAAAGTGATGGCGCATAGAGCCTGCAGTACGGTTGCGGTTGTCGGTCATAGTTTCTACGATAACAGCCACGCCGCCGGGGCCGTAGCCTTCGTAGGTGATGGTCTCGTAGTTGTCGCCGCCGCCTGCGCCGGAGGCCTTCTCAAGACAACGCTTGATGTTGTCGTTGGGCATATTGGCTGCCTTTGCCTTAACAATAACAGTAGCCAAACGGGAGTTGTTGGCAGGATCGGTAATACCGCCGCCTTCCTTAACTGCCACGATCAGCTCTTTTGCGATTTTTGTAAAGGCAGCAGCACGCTTGGCGTCTTGTGCACCTTTGGTTTTTTGAATGTTATGCCATTTGGAATGTCCGGACATATATGTTTCTTCCCTTCAAAGTATTCTCAAAATTTCCACGATATTTTACCACTAAAGGCGGCAAAAATCAATAGTATTTCATACAATCGGTGTGGGATTGAGAAATTTTAACCGCAATTTCCGGGAAAGCTGCGGCGATTTTCTCAGCAAGCACGGAGACAATGGGGTTTTCTGTAGCAAAGTGGCCGGCATCAATCAGATTGATCCCAAGATCCTGCCCGTCCCAAAATTGATTGTATTTAATGTCTGCTGTTACAAAGGTATCGCAACCGACATCTTTCGCATCCAGCATAGCGCCAGCGCAGCTTCCACCGCCCACCGCTACTTTTCGTACTGGCTTGCCGCCATCCACATAGCGGAGTCCGGGGGTGTTTAGCCTTTCCTTAACGAAATGCAGGAAATTGCAAAGATTTTGCTCTTTTACATCGCCACACCGGAGCAGACCCCATTCGTTACCGCTTTCATCCACGCCGTTTGGTTTAATGACAGCAATATTCTGGAGTCCGAGCTTTTGGGCGAGGATGTCGTTGACACCGCCCGGTGCGCAATCTAAATTGGTGTGCGCATTAATGGCACTGATGCCTGCGGCACACAGCGTCATAATGCAGCGGCCGATAGAAGTTTCGTCAGTAATGGCTTTCGGCGCTTGGAAGATCAGGGGATGATGGGTTACAATTAGCTGCGCACCAAATTCTTTTGCCTCTTGGCACACACCTTCAAAGGGATCAAGTGCAACTAAAATCTTAGTAACTGGGGTATTGCGGCTTCCGCAAAGTAAGCCCACATTATCCCAATCCATCTTCATACACCGGGGAGCAAGCGCCTCCACAAATGCTAAAATATCACCAACAGTAGTCATAGTAATTCCTCCAATTTTGCAAGAGCCTCTTTTTCAGAAAGATTGGCATTTTCACCTTTTCCCTGAACAGAAAGACGAAGCATCTGGGCAGTTCGTTTTAGATATTCCTTGGCCTCTGCGGATGTGTCAGAGGATAGGGCGGGGGAGAAATAAAGGTCGCAGATACTCTCCGGCGTGAAATTTCCCCGGACGACTTCCATAACGGTGTAAACAAACCGGCCATCCTTTACGGCCTTTTCCTGCCGAATATCCCAACCGTTGCCCCACAAATATTTTCGTAAAAGCGGTGTTTTACTTTGACATTGTAAAATCAAACGGTACTTTTCACTTTTCAGCCAAGGCGCTTCCTCTAAAATCGAAATGATCGTATCGGCACCCATTCCGGCGCAAATCATCACATCAAATTCTTTTGGAACATCTTTCACACCAGCTGAGAGATGAAAAGATATGCGATTCTCCACACCGTACTTTTCACCGTTTCGCATTGCGCTGCTAAGTGGCCCAGGGTTAATGTCCGATGCGATCACAAGGGAGGCAATATTCTTTTTTAATAAATAAATACCCAAATACCCATGGTCGCAGCCAACATCAGCTACCCGATCTCCCGGTTTTACAAACTGACTGCAAGCAAGCAGGCGAGGGGATAAGTTTATCTCCATATATGCTCCTTGATTACCTTCCACTCTGGGGCGGCGGCAAAAATCTATGATTTTCGACAGATGAGAGGTTAATTTAATCATCTCCGAAGGAGATACCACAACTCTTCACTTTTCACTATTATCTCAAATCGAAAACAATGTGCCATCCCGGCAAAACGGGATGGCACAGCCGGTTTTAGTTCTTGGCAGCCTGATCAGCTTCGTAAGCTTCCAAAAAATGGTTCAGTTGCGCAAGGAAAGGCTCGCACTCAATGCCGTGAACCATGCAAGCTTCTTCTACGGTCTCGCCACGGGAAGAGGGGCAGCCCAAGCAATGCATACCGATGGCGAAGAACAGGGGAGCCGCCTGGGGGGCAATATCCAGCACATCGCCAATGATCGTATCTTTTTCAATCTTAACAGCCATAATATGACCTCCTATTACAATTATCTTGGGATATTATAACCCTTGAAATTCTAAATTACAAGAGGGAAAATGACTACAATAAAAATTTTTTTACAAATTGCATAAAAAGTACTTGCATTTTGGATTGTTCTGTGCTATCATACTGGAGCGCTTGTGAAAAGCGTTATGCGCCGATAGCTCAGTTGGATAGAGTGACTGGCTACGAACCAGTAGGTCGGGGGTTCGAGTCCCTTTCGGCGTACCAAAAATAGAGGACACCTTTTGGTGTCCTCTATTTTTTGCGCCAGAGAGGGACGCAAATGATAAGTTGCAATAGTCCGGTGGACTGTCGCCGCCGGCGGCGCTCCTATCGCTCTCCCTTTCGGCGTACCAAAATTTGACGATTTACGGCATAAATAACATTCCTTGACATTGTATAAATCCAGGTGCTAAAATACAAAGAAAGCGTATGTTAATTTTCAGAATTTACACTAAGAAGGAGGGCGGAAATAAATGGATTCTGTTATTTTGCAACTACCCAATGCGCTCCTTCCTTGGTATAAGGAAAATCACCGCCAGCTTCCTTGGCGAGAGAATAAAGACCCTTATCATATTTGGCTGTCGGAAATTATGCTCCAGCAGACCCGTGTAGAGGCAGTGCGAGGTTACTATGTCCGGTTTTTGGAGACGCTGCCGACCATCAAAGCTCTTGCAAATGCCGACGATGAGCTGCTCCATAAGTTATGGGAGGGGTTGGGTTATTACAGTCGTGTACGGAATCTGAAAAAGGCAGCGCAGGTTATTGAAAGAGACTATCACGGTGTATTTCCTCGGAATCATAAGGACGTTTTGTCCCTTCCCGGAATTGGCCCTTATACTGCTGGCGCAATCTGCTCTATTGCCTTTAACGAGCCTACACCGGCTGTGGATGGAAATGTTCTACGTGTGATCGCTCGCTTGACAGACGACGATACGCCTGTGGACACGCCCCGTTTTAAATCGGAAACAGAAAGAAAATTGGCAGAGATATATCCTGCTGAGGCAGGCGAGTTTACGCAAGCCCTTATGGAATTGGGCGCGACTGTTTGTGGACCGAATCGTGCTCCTGACTGTGATACCTGCCCCTGCAAGGCTTTTTGCAAAGGAAAATACCGGGGCACAGAGCTTCCTGCCCGTTTGCCCAAGCGAGGAAAAAGGGAGGAGGAGCGAACGGTCTTTGTTGTTTCCTGTAATGGTCGTTATGCCCTTACCAAACGCCCGGAAAATGGTTTGCTTGCTGGACTTTGGCAATTCCCGGATGTAAGCGGCAGCTTCTCCGGACAAAGCGCCATTGACAAGGCTCACGAGCTGGGTTTTGCCATAAATAACCTCATTTATGAGGTAGAAAAGGTGCATATTTTTACCCATATCCGATGGAAAATGCGCGGCATTTACCTGCAGGCCGCCAAGGAAACAGAGGACTATGAATGGCTGACAGCGGAGGAAATACGCACCAAAGCTGCACTGCCTACGGCATATCGACAATTTTTTAATGAGGAACGCTAAGAGAGGTGTCAATCGCACCTCTCTTAAATGCGTTAAAGGCAAATTTTGTTGACTTTATGGTCGTTGATGGGTATAATAAATTTGTGAAATTATGCAGATATTGGCAGGTGTTTTGAGATGGCAAAGACAACAAAAGAGCAATATGGCAACTCCAGTATTTCCATGCTCAAAGGGGAGGAGCGCGTACGGAAACGCCCTGCGGTCATTTTTGGCTCTGACGACTTAGAGGGCTGTAAGCACGCCGTTTTTGAAATTCTCTCCAATGCGATCGACGAAGCCCGTGAAGGCCACGGTGATACCATTATTGTTACCCGGTATGAGGACCTTTCTGTTGAGGTCGAGGACTTCGGCCGTGGCTGTCCCGTAGACTACAACGAGAAGGAAAAACGCTATAACTGGGAGCTTGTTTTCTGCGAAATGTACGCAGGCGGCAAGTACGGTGAGAATGGCGAGAACTACGAGTATTCCCTTGGCCTAAACGGCCTTGGTTCTTGTGCTACCCAGTATGCATCTGAATTTTTCGATGCAACCATCCGCCGTGATGGATTCCGCTACGATCTGCATTTTGAAAAGGGCAGAAACAAGGGCGGATTAAAGAAAGAACCCACCGACCGTGGCAGAAAGACAGGCTCGCTGTTCCATTGGAAACCTGACCCTCTTGTTTTTACAGATATCAACATTCCTGCAGATTATTACCGGGATGTGCTGCGCCGTCAGGCTGTGGTAAACAAAGGAATTTTGTTTAAGTTCCGCAATCAGGTAGGAAAGCGCTTTGAGGAAGAAGAATTTTGCTATCAGGACGGTATCCGTCAGTATATCGAGGAGCAAGTAGGGGATAATGCATTTACAATGCCTGTGTACTGGGAGGCAGAGCGTCGTGGCCGGGATGCAGAAAACCGCCCGGAAATGAAGCTGAAGATCACCGCATCTTTCTGCTTTAGCAAGCAATTAAGCCACGTGGAGTATTATCACAATTCCTCCTGGCTGGAGTATGGCGGCAGCCCTGACCGTGCTGTGCGTTCCGGCTTCACCGCTGCATTTGATAAGTACCTGAGGGATAATAATAAGTACACAAAGAACGAAAATAAGATCATCTATCAGGATATTCAGGACTGCCTTGTGATGGTAACAAACTGTTTCTCCACCATCGGTTGCTTTGAAAATCAGACGAAGAAATCTGTCAATTCCAAGTTCACCCAGGACGCTATGACTGCCTTCTTCAAAGACCAGCTTCAGGTCTGGTTCTTGGAAAATAAGCAGGAGGCTGACCGGGCAGCAGAGCAAATTCTGATTAACAAACGGGCTCGGGAAAGTGCGGAAAAGACAAAGTCCAATATTAAAAAGAACCTTGTTGCAAAAATTGATATTGCCAACCGGGTACAAAAATTTGTAGATTGCCGCAGCAAAGACCCTGCGGAAAGAGAACTGTATATCGTCGAGGGCGATTCTGCATTGGGTAGTGTCAAGCAGTCCAGAAACGCAGAATTTCAGGGCATTATGCCCGTCCGCGGCAAGATTCTCAACTGTCTGAAGGCAGACTATAACAAAATTTTTGCATCTCCTATCATCACCGATTTGATGAAGGTCTTGGGCTGCGGTGTGGAAATTGAAGGCAAGAAAGCCAAGGAACTTTCTTCTTTCGATATCGACAATCTCCGGTGGAACAAAGTTGTTATCTGTACCGACGCAGACGTGGACGGCTTCCAGATCCGCACGCTGATCCTGACAATGCTATATAGACTTTGCCCAACGCTTATTCGCGACGGCTATGTGTATATTGCAGAGTCTCCGCTATTTGAAATCTCCTATAAGGAAAAGACTTGGTTTGCTTACAATGAGGCGGAAAAGGCGCGTATTTTACGCACCGATTTGGAAGGCAAGAAGCCCACTATTCAGCGCTCCAAGGGTCTTGGCGAAAACGACCCGGAGATGATGTGGATGACCACAATGAACCCGGAAACTCGCCGCCTTATCAAGGTTATGCCTGAGGATGCTGAACGCACAGCCCATTATTTTGACATTCTGCTGGGCGATAATTTGGGTGAGCGTAAGAATTTTATTGCGGAAAACGGCGCCAAGTATTTAGAGCTGGCCGATATTTCCTAAGAGAGGTGCAATATGGCACGGAAAAAGAAAGAAACGGAACAGAATAAGAGTAAAGTCAATACAGATAATGTAGTTGGTCTTGAGGGCTCTACCACCGAGCAGGCGATTTCTGAAACTTTAGAGATCAACTATATGCCCTATGCCATGTCCGTTATTGTATCCCGGGCAATCCCTGAGATCGACGGCTTCAAGCCCTCCCACAGAAAGCTTCTTTATACAATGTACAAGATGGGTCTGCTTGGCAGCAAACGGGTAAAGTCTGCCAATATTGTTGGCCAAACCATGCAGTTAAACCCCCACGGCGACGCCGCTATCTATGAAACGATGGTGCGTCTTGCCAAGGGTAACGAAACCCTGCTGCATCCTTTTGTAGACTCCAAGGGCAACTTTGGTAAGGTCTATTCCCGTGATATGGCATATGCTGCGTCTCGATATACGGAAGCAAAGCTGGATCCTATTTGTGCAGAGCTTTTCCGGGATATCGATTCTGACACAGTAGATATGGTGGACAATTATGATGCCAGCCAGAAAGAGCCAAGCTTGCTGCCAACCACATTCCCCAATGTTTTGGTGTCTGCAAACCAAGGTATTGCGGTTGGCATGGCCAGCAATATTTGCTCATTTAACCTTGCGGAGGTTTGCAATACTGCCATTGCCCTGATCAACGACCCGGAGCATGACATTTTGCAGACCTTGCCCGGCCCTGATTTTTCTACCGGCGGCGAACTGATTTTTGATGAGACGGCAACCCGTGAAATTTACGGAAGTGGCCGTGGCAGCTTCAAGCTTCGGGCGAAGTGGCGCTACGAGAAAAACGGCAATCTTATCGAAATTACAGAAATTCCCTATACAACTACCAGCGAAGCGATTTTGGATAAGGTCAACGAGCTGATCACCGCCGGAAAGATCAAAGAGATCGCCGATATGCGTGATGAGACAGACCTTGAGGGCCTGAAGCTGACCATTGATCTGCGCCGTGGTGTAGAGCCGGAGAAGCTGATGCAAAAGCTGTTCCGCTTGACGCCTTTGCAGGATAGTTTTCCCTGTAATTTCAACATACTCATTGCCGGTATGCCTCGGGTAATGGGCATTGGTGAAATATTGGAGGAGTGGACGGCTTGGCGTCTGGAATGTGTCCGTCGCCGAATTTATTTCCAAATCCAAAAGAAGGAAGAACGCCTGCATTTGCTCAAAGGTCTGGAACGGATTTTATTAGACATTGACAAAGCTATCCGCATCATCCGTGAAACAGAGCTGGAAAGCGAAGTTATCCCCAATTTGATGATCGGCTTTGGCATTGACGAAATTCAGGCCAATTATGTTGCAGAAATCAAGCTGCGCAATATTAACAAAGAGTACATTCTCAAGCAGACCAAGGCAATTTCCCAGCTTGAGGAGGAAATTGCGGATCTTCGCAGCATCCTGAATAGTGGTCGTAAGCTGCGCAATGTGATTGTTGGTGAACTTAAGCAGGTGGCGGAGAAATACGGAAAACCCCGTAAGACCGAGATTATTTATCAGGCAGACGAGGGCGAGCAGGATGATCCGGCGGAGGATATCCCCGAATACCCTGTAACTGTATTTGTTTCCAAAGAAGGTTACCTGAAAAAGATTACACCCCAGAGCTTGCGTATGTCCGGCGCACAAAAGTTTAAGGAAGGCGATGACCTTCGCTTCTCCTGTGAAACCACAAACCGGGCGGAGATTTTGGTATTTACAGATCAGTACCAATGCTACAAGGCAAGGTTGTCTGATTTTGAAGATGGCAAAGCCTCTCTGCTTGGTGATTATCTGCCCCAAAAACTGGGTATGGATCCTGGCGAAACGGTTGTGGAAGTGATTTTCCCGGGCGATTATAAGGGGTTTGTGCTGTTCTTCTTTGAAAATGGCAAAGCAGCAAAGGTGCCGCTGAGCGCTTATGAAACTAAGACAAACCGTCGCCGTCTTACCGGCGCATACTCAGATAAGAGTTCCCTTAAAGCTTGTATTGCTTTGCAGAAGGACGAGCAGGTCATCCTTTACACAAGTGATAATCGGGCGGCGATCTTCTCTACGGCACTTTTAGCGCCTAAGACGACCCGTAATACCATAGGTGTTACCGCTGTATCCTTGAAGAAAAAGGCAACACTTACAGATGCGATTCTTTTAGAGGGAAGTGGCATTGCCAACCCCAGCCGCTACCGCTGCAGAAACATTCCTACTGCAGGCGCAATTTTGAAAGACGAGGACGCACAGGAAAAGCAAATTCAGTTTGAGGTGTAATTTATGCACAAGAAATGGCAATGGGTGATTGATTGGACAAAAATACTAATTGGTTGCGCTTTGTTTGGCATTGGTTTCAATGTATTTCTTGCACCTGGCGGATTAAATGCCGGCGGCATATCCGGTATCGGTATGGTCGTTGTTAAGTTGTGCAACGCAGGATCGGTAGGCGGTTTTGTAGCTGCTCTGAACATTCCGCTTTTTATCCTTGCTGCGTTTGTGCTGGGAAAGAAATTTTTTCTCGGTTCCTGCGTTGGAACGGTTTTCTTATCGGTTTTTATTGACTTGTTTGCGATGATCCCGCCTGTTGCCATAGACCCCTTGCTTTGCGCGTTGTACGGCGGTATTTTTGCGGGAGCTGGACTTGGTATCGTGTTTTCTGTTGGCGCATCCACAGGTGGCTCAGATATTATTATTCGCATACTCAAGATGCGATGGCGCCATTTACCCATTGGTGTTATCGGTATAATATTTGATCTGATTGTGGCGGTGTTAACAGGCTTGGCCTTTGGTGATATTGCCTGCACGCTTTATAGTGGTGTAGCCATCTTTGTTACCGGAAGGGTAATTGATTTGGTGGTATACAGTTTTGATTATTCTAAGGTTGCCTTGATTATTTCAGATAAACATCAACAGGTGGCAGACCGAATTGCTACCCAGCTTGACCGTGGTGCGACTTTCTTGAAGGGTGAAGGCGCTTACACAGGTAAGGACAAAGTAGTAATACTCACTGCCGTTAAAAGGCAGCAGCTTGCAGAGCTGAAAAGTCTTGTGGCTGAGATTGATCCGAATGCCTTTGTCATTGTACAGGAGGCACACCAGGTTTTGGGAGACGGATTCTCACGATATTCGAAGGATTCGTTATAGGAAGGGAGGAAGCATAGTGAAAAAGGTATGGATATTTGCAGTTGCTTTGGTAGTTGCAACATTTTGTGGCTGCAGTGCGTGGATGAATGGCTACTATGCTTCCGTAACGCCTCATAAGGAGCAGAATTTCCTGCCGGAGCAGGAGCTGATGAATCCCAGAAACTATAAAGATGTGGTAGAAATTCTGGAAGATATGGTAAAATCCGGCCAGAAAAAGAAGAGAATTTCCATCGAGAAAATAGAGGACGATTGGCAGAAATATATGCTCGATGCTGCTGGGTACGTGTGCGATGTTCTTCCGGTGGGTGTCTATGCAGTATCTAAGATCGATTATAGCCTTGACACAAGCGGTGAAAAGGATATCCTTTCTGTGGATATTTCTTATCGAAGAAGTATTGCGGATATTGATGCAGTAAGGACAGCCAGAACCGATAAGCAGATCGAGGAGATCCTTTATGATTCCCTTCTTGGTTTTAATGTAAGCGTTGCAATCAGTATTTCAGATTATGAGGATGTGGATTTTGAAAAGATCATCCGCAATTATGCAGAGCTTTATCCACAATATGTGATAGAAATCCCTCGTGTTTCCACAATTATGTACCCGGCTGATGGCAAGGATCGGATTGTAGAGCTGCTTTTTAATTATGAAACAGGCAGAACCCAATTACTTCAAATGAAAGAGCAGATCCGCCCGATTTTTGAAGCATCTGAGGTCGTCGGTGGTGAAGGTCCGGAGCTTGGACAGTTTACACGACTCTACTCCTTCCTTATGAACTATCATGAATATACCATTGCGCCTTCTATAACGCCTGCGTACAGTTTGTTGCACAACGGTGTAGGAGATAGCAGAGCGTTTGCATCTGTTTATGCGGCAATGTGTCGTCAAGCAGGTCTTGAATGCGGTATGATCACAGGTATTCGTGATGGCAAAGTATGGTATTGGAATGTACTGCAAATTGAAGGAGAGACATATTACGTAGATTTGCTTCGTTGTCAGGAATCGGGTGATTTTGTTTGCAAAACCGCCAGTGAAATGACAGGTTATGTGTGGGATAATTCGGGCTATTAAATTTTTTTGAAACCGGGAAAAAGCTATTGACTTTTCAGGAATATCTGCTATAATAGCCCTTGTTCCGCGGGTGTAGCTCATCCGGTAGAGCGCCACCTTGCCAAGGTGGAGGTAGCGAGTTCGAGCCTCGTCACCCGCTCCATAAAAAGACGGTTGCAAAAGCGACCGTCTTTTTTTATGAAGTAAATTCATTCACAATACAGGAAATGGTGCAGCGAAAATGACAGGCTTCCCTGTGTATCAGGGGAGCCTGTTTTTTGTTTTATCGCCGAATTCCCCTTGAATCGGCAATAAGGTCATTTCTATAATGATCTTACGCATAAAGGGGGTGGCAAAATGCGATGGTTTATGCGAGCTTTGATTGTAGGGCTGTGTATTTTGTTGTGGGTAGGTCTTTGGTTTGGGGCGCTTGCAGTGACAGAGGCTGCGAAGATGGAGAAAGAGAAAGCGCCGTTCCTTTTTCCCGGATTTTTATCCGGATCAGAGTTGTACGTCTGGTCGTTGACAACAGATGATTTGTTTCAAACTGTGCTGCTGGTACAGAACATAAGTCAGAAAACACTGGTGGATGTGAAGATCGTATTTTGCGCAGATGGGGAAAAACTCTGCTTTGAAGCGGAATATATCCTGCCTGGGAATAAGGCTTTTCTTGGGGAAAAACAGGGAGCTGCCTTTGCCGATTGGCGCAAAGTTGTCTGGGTATCATATACTGCTTTGGAGACGGAAAATACTTCTTTTTCTAGCGATGAAGATTATGGTTGTAAATAGTAGAATTATGTAGTATAATATCCCGAGAATTGCTGCGTAAGGAGCATCCGGTATGAATTGTAAAAATGAAGAACTGAAGAAATATTTGCTGCCGGGCAAACGTGTACACCTCGTCGGTATTGGCGGCGTTTCCATGCGTCCTTTGGGCCTTGTGCTAAAGGGAATGGGAATGGAGGTCACCGGCTCGGATATGAATGCATCTGTGTCTACGGATGAGCTAATGGCAAATGGTATCCAAGTGTCCATCGGACATCGTGCCGAAAACATCGTCGGTGCTGACTGCATTATCCGCACAGCCGCCGCCCATAATGACAACCCAGAGATCGCTGCGGCTCGCGGTTTCGGCGTCCCTGTTTTTGAAAGAGCGCAGGCGTGGGGTGTGATTATGCAGGCATACAAAAACGCGGTTTGTTTTGCCGGCACCCACGGTAAGACCACTACCACATCAATGGCTACCCATATTTTTATGGAGGCTGGAAAAGATCCTACGGTAATGATCGGCGGATACTTGCCGCTTTTGCATGCAGGACATCGAGTTGGCGCAGGGGACACCATCATTTTGGAAAGCTGCGAGTACTGCGATTCCTTCTTGAATTTTGCGCCTACTTTGGCGGTAATTACCAATGTGGAAGCAGATCACTTGGATTATTTTAAAGATCTGCAGGATGTAGAAAAGTCTTTCCGGAAATTTGCGGAGTTGTCTACCAACGGAATACTTGCAAATGGTGACGATCCGCACGTTGTGGAGACCTTAGAGGGCTTGCCCTACGTTTCCTTTGGCCTTTCTGAGTCGAATCGGATTTATGCCAAAAATGTTTCTGCCGACTGGCGTCATTTTGATGTTGTCTGTGACGGAAAACAGTACTGCCATATTGATCTTCCTGTGATTGGTAAGCATAATGTATATAATGCATTGGCTGCCGCAGGCGCGGCTTGGATGCTGGATGTTCCCGGTGAAGCAGTGTCTGCCGGTCTTGCTTGTTTTACCGGTGCTGACCGTCGGATGCAGTATAAGGGTGAGGTAAACGGTGCTGCGCTTTATGATGACTATGCCCATCACCCGGATGAGCTTTCTGCGACAATTGAGGCGGTACGCACGATGGCTCCCAAACGCCTCGTGATTGCTTTCCAGCCCCACACTTATACCCGTACGAAGGCGCTGTTTGATGATTTTGTTTTCCAGCTTAGCAAAGCGGATGTTGTTATCCTTGCGGAAATTTATGCTGCTCGTGAAAAGAATACCATCGGTATTTCTTCAATGGATATTGTGCGGCAAATTCCCGGCAGTATTTACTGTGAAACGCTGCAGCAGGTAGCACAGCAACTCGGCACAATTGCCCAGCCGGGAGATGTGATCCTTACCGTTGGTGCCGGTGATATTTTTCGTGCCGGCGAAATGCTGCTTGATAGAAATGAGGTAAGAAAGTGAATAAACTTAACATTTGCGTATTATTTGGTGGCATCAGCCCGGAACATGCCGTGTCCCTCCGTTCTGCTGAAGCTGTGCTGAGTAACATAAATACCGAAAAGTACAATGTTTACCCTGTCGGCATTACAAGACAGGGTAAGTGGATCTATTTTGCCGGTACGGACTATGCCTATTTGCC
Organism: Faecousia sp.; assembly: GCA_045611745.1. Taxonomy (GTDB): domain Bacteria; phylum Bacillota; class Clostridia; order Oscillospirales; family Oscillospiraceae; genus Faecousia. The sequence continues at coordinate 7,362 of JAZKXS010000122.1, read as the reverse complement.
CTTAGATAAGTGGCAGGAGCAGCCCGGCAATTGCCCTGCAGCAATTTCTCCGGTTCGTGGACAGGGATTGCTTCTTTTCTCCAATGATGGATTAAAGGAAATTAAGCTGGATGCAGTTTTTCCGGTTCTCCACGGTGAAAACGGTGAGGATGGTGCAATGCAAGGTCTTATGCAGCTTGCTGGAATTCCTTGTGTTGGCCCCAATGTAGCAGCTTCCGCAATATCTATGGATAAGACACTTACAAAGCTTGTAATGGATCACGCAGGTATTCCCCAGGCAAAATGGTACCTTGTAAGGGGAAATGCATTGGAAAATCGATTGAACGATGTATCAGACGAAGTAGAAAAGCGTTTTTCCTATCCCGTGTTTGTAAAGCCTGCCGGAACCGGATCTTCTGTTGGCGTGTCGAAAGCATCCAATAGGGAAGCCCTTGGTGCTGCCCTTTTGGAAGCAGCGAAGTATGATGATAAGATCCTTGTGGAGGAGTTTATTCATGGCCGTGAGATCGAAGTTGCAGTAATGGGCAATAGCAGCCCGGTAGCCTCTGTTTGCGGTGAGATCGACTCCGGCGCAGAGTTTTATGACTACGATGCCAAATATGTTACAGATACATCAGTTGCCTATATACCTGCCCGAATTTCCCAAGAAACTGAGGAACGGGTACGGGATTATGCTGTTAAGGCATACAAGGCGTTGGGCTGCCAAGGTATTTCCCGTGTAGATTTCTTTGTAACCTACGCAGATGATTCCATTGTATTTAACGAAATCAATACACTGCCTGGTTTTACGTCTATTTCGATGTATCCCAAGCTGTTTGCCGCCAGCGGTATTGCCTATGATGAGCTTATTGATTCGATTTTGAGTTTGGCAATGGAGGCAAATCAATGAAAAAGGCAGTGATGCTCTCCCTTCGTGGTCAACAGGATTACCTGGAGCAGGAACCGGAGATCATTAGCCTGATCACGGAGGGTACGCTGGAGAAAATAGGAGATGGCTGGTCAATTTCCTATCAAGAAAGCGGTCTGACCGGTCTTGAAGGCGTGACAACCACATTTCTTGTGGAAAAAGATTCTGTGACCCTTACAAGAACGGGAAAACTAAACTCCCAAATGGTTTTTCGTTTAGGACAGCCCCACGAATCTCTTTATCAAATGGAATTTGGCGCATTGATGATTACTGTTTGCGCCACATCTGTTTGCTGGGATATTTCTGAGCTTGGCGGCGTTGTGGATCTTTGCTACGATATTGCCATCGAGCAAACGGCTATGGGCGTCGTACAGTATCATTTGGATATTGCACCAAAAGAATAAAAAGCTTGCTGCATTTGCTGCAGCAAGCTTTTTCATATCATATTTCGTTCGGGTCGTTTGTGGATTCGGAGCTGGCAGGCTCGGTCGTTTCTGTCTGGGTAGGCTCAGAGGTTTCCGGTTCAATAGGTTCGGGTGTCGGAACGGAAGCGATGATGGTGTCTGCCTTTTTATGTGTTGAGACGGCCTCTAAGACACGTTCGCTGGTGATTTCCTTGTTTGTGGCCTTATCGTATTTGCAGCGGTATGTTTCAAATACATAGCCGGTACGACCGGAGGATACTACTTGCCCGTTCACATATCCAAATTCATTATCAATAGGGTATTCCTTTGTAACCTCTTGGAATTCCATAACTTTTTTCGTCTTTGAGATAATTTTCACATAATAATCTTTGTAGTCTGTTCCAAGAATCTTGACCGTGACATTGCCTTTTTTTGCGGTGGCTTCGATCATAATAGGGTAGTCGCTGTTGTTACGAAAGCGAAAATCTGGCCCGCCCCAGCTTACGGTGGCGTCCATACCGTTAGGCATATAGGTTACCATGCGACTATGATTCGTGCGGTCGGTGATTTCTAAATCGGCATGCATTGCGCACCAGTATAGGGAAGAGGAGACCTGGCATATGCCACCGCCGAAGGATTTGATGATCTCGCCTCCGTAATAGGCATTTGCTTCCTTATAACCTTTTTCCGGAGTTCTCGGGCCCAATGTTTGGTTGTAGGAAAAGGTATCACCGGGGTACAGAATCAGACCGTTGATTGCTTGACAAGCAAGCTTCAGATTGTCATCCCGACCGGCTTGACTGCTTGAATGGGCTGTATAGGAGGCCAGAGTATCACTAAAGAGGTCTGCGTTTATATCGTCGCTGGTGATACTGGGTTTGATTCTTTCCAATGTGAGGGTGATCGATTCGCCCCATTGCGCAGTATCAAGGAAATCTTGTACAACTTTCTTATCAAAGCCGTAGCCGTAGACTCCCTCTGTAATAATGAAGGTCTCCGGATCTAAGGTGGCATTTACGGGGTTTACGCAATATTTGGCGAAGATAGAGGATGCATATTCCTTGGCAGGCTCAATAAGGATCGTTTCACCGATGATCTCATAGGTGCGTTTTTTGTGGGCATTTTGAATGCTTTGGAAAAGACCTTCCGGATTGCATAAGTATTTGGGAGAACCCTTAGTAATTGTCATAATTTGGTTTGGTTCTCCGGCAACGGGAGGCTTTGTCAAATCGGGACGCTCACCGGATACGGTTACACTGGTTTCTACAGGAACACCGTCAAAGGGCTGCACAAAGGTTTTGAGCAAGGGCCGGATGCTGCTGGCATCTAACTTTACAAAATCCTGAGGATCAAGCTCCAACAACATATCTCCATCTGTGCCATTGCGGCCGTGGAGGTAAGCGGCATTTGCAATTGCTGCTGTATCAAGCTGGGCCTTTGTATCGTTATTCGTAAGGACAAGGGTATTGTCTACAATGCGTACGATGATATCATTTTGGGGAAGCAGTGCATCCTTGTGGGATTCCAATAGAGCGGTAGCTTCTTCTGTGGTTAAGCCGTTCAGTGAAATACCACCAATGGATACATTGTTAATCTTGGTGCTTTGCAACCAGCCATCATAAAAAAACAAAGCGGCGCAAACAATTAATATGATAGCTACAGCAGAAATAATAAAAGCGATAGAAATGATCTTTGAAGACTTGGAGTTTTGCTTATATTTCCCTTTAACATATTCCTGATAAGAGCTTTCCACATCATTTATTGCTGTATCTTCAGAAATTTTTTTCTTCCATTTTCCCATAAATGTGCACCTCAAAAGTGATTTGCTTTTATTATAGCATATGGCAAATAAATTGCAACTATTTGTCGGAGATATATTTGCTGTAATTTTGAACGAAGATCTTGCACTGTTTCAGACTGTCTACACCGCTTGCAAGACGCAGACGAAGGGTAGGCTCCTTGTAATTTGCCAGAAGCTGAATTCTTCCCTTATAAGAAGGGTCGCTACATAGCGCACTGACAATTTGAAGATCAAGGTTTGTAAGTGTGAAAAGAACATCCGATGCTTTCTGACGAATGTCTTTTATGCCGACTTTTTTGGCATTTGCCCGTAGCAAGGCGATATCAATTAGATTTAAGACACCCTTGGGAGGCTCGCCGTAACGGTCAATAATTTCGTCGAGAAGGTCGTCTGCATCCTCTTGTGACCGAATAGCAGCCATTCTGCGGTATAGGTCCATACGTTCCTCACCACGGGAAACATAGCCTTGATCCACATTTGCCGTAACGGTTATATCGGCTGTGCACTCGGGTTCCTTTGGCTTTTCACCACGTTCTTCCAACACGGCCTCATCCAATAGCTTCAAATACATATCGTAGCCTACACTCATCATATGACCAGATTGCTCTGCGCCTAATAAGTTGCCTGCACCACGAATTTCCAGGTCACGCATGGCAATTTTAAAGCCGGAACCGAATTCTGCAAAATCCCGAATGGCAGAAAGTCGTTTCTCTGCCACTTCAGTAAGGGCTTTGTCCGGTCGGTAGGTGAAATAGGCATAGGCGTGACGGCTGGAACGGCCAACACGTCCACGAAGTTGGTGAAGCTGGGAAAGGCCGAACCGATCTGCGTTTTCAATAATAAGGGTATTGGCATTTGGAATGTCAAGCCCGGTTTCAATAATTGTGGTACATACCAAAACTTGAATCTCGCCGTTTGCCATAGATTGCATCACATCGCCAAGTGCGTCCTCACCCATTTTGCCGTGGGCAACGGCGACGGAGATGTCTGGAATGCGGCGCTTAAGTGCAGCGGCACATTGATCAATGGTCTCCACACGATTGTGCAGATAATAAACCTGACCGCCACGGATAATCTCCCGGCGAATGGCGTCATCGATAACAGCGTTAGAATGCTCCATAACAAAGGTCTGCACGGGGTAGCGGTCCGCAGGCGGCTGCTCAATGGTAGACATATCCCGAATGCCGGAAAGCGCCATATTCAGCGTACGGGGAATAGGGGTTGCAGAAAGGGTCAGAACGTCAATTCCTTGTGAGATTTCTTTTAGGCGTTCTTTGTGGCTGACACCGAAACGCTGTTCCTCATCCACGATCAATAGACCAAGATCCTTATATTCGACGCCTTTCTGCAGCAGTTTGTGCGTGCCGACAACAATGTCAACAAGGCCGTCCTTTAAATTCTTAATGGTCTTTTTCTGCTGGGTAGGCGTACGAAAACGGCTCAATATATCCACATTTACCGGGAAACCGCTAAAACGAGCCAGAATTGTTTGATAATGCTGCTGCGCCAACACAGTAGTAGGCACCAAAATAGCAACTTGCTTTCCGTCCATAACGGCTTTCATAACTGCACGGAGGGCAACCTCTGTTTTACCGAAACCAACGTCGCCACAAAGAAGTCGATCCATTGGGGTGGGGGACTCCATGTCTGACTTGATATCGGCAATACAACGCAGCTGATCATCTGTTTCCGGATAGGGGAAATTATCCTCAAATTCCAGTTGCCACGGGGTATCGGCAGCGAAGGCGTAGCCTTCCTGTCTGCGTCGAGCGGCGTATAGCTTTATAAGCTCAGCGGCCATATCCTTAGCAGCTTTTCTGGCTTTTTGCTTTGTCTTTTGCCACACATCTGTGCCAATTTTGCTAAGCCGAACGTTTCCGTCCTCTCCGCCGCCGATATATTTGCTGACCATATCCAGTTGGGTGGCGGGCACAAAAAGTGTATCTGTGCCTTGGTAGGCAATCTTGATATAGTCCTTGATAACACCATCCAGCCGAATTTGCTCCATAGTGACAAAACGGCCAATACCGTAATTTTCATGAACCACAAGGTCGCCGGGGGACAGGTCTGTAAAAGAATTGAGCTTCTGGCGGTTTGTTGCAGCCTTAACCTTCTTTTTAGGGGCATTTTTGGATAAAAGCTGTCCCTCGGTTAAAACAGCGAATTTGATCGTGGGATACTCCATACCAAATGGTAGACTATTCTCGCAAAGGAATATTTGATTGGCATTTGGCAGCATTTCCAAGGGAATACAGATATTTGCGTGGATATCTTTTTCCTTTAGCAATTCCTGCATTAGCTCCGCTCTGCGTCGGGAACCACAAAGCACGGTTGTGGCATATCCAAGCCCTTGGTAGCGGGAAAGATCAGATGCAGCCGTGTCTAAGTTGCCGCCATAGCCGGGAAGTTGCTTTGCGGTAAGGGATAAAAGGACTTTTGGAGGGCGCTGCTCCGGATATGCAGAGCCGGCAAAAGAGTCAAGGTATACCACGGGGTGATTCGTTAAATGGTCGCAAAAGTTCTCCCAGGAGCAGGTGTAATCGCATAGCTCGCCTGCGACAGCACCGGTTTGGAGAAGTCCGTCCAATGCAAGTCCCATTTCGTCCTCGAAGGCGCGGCAAGTCTTTCGTAGATTGCTGTGATCGCACAGAATCACGGCAGCATTTTCCGGAATATAATCTAAAGCACAGGCAAATTCCGGATAAATAAGTGCCATATAGCGGTCAGATGCGGCATTTTGTATACCATTTCTAAATTTGTCAAGATCCTTCTGGATAGTAGCTATGAGTTCTGTGTTGGGTGTTTTGCGACGGTTTTGCCGGGCAATAAACTGCTCAAGGTCACAACAAAGACCCTCCAACCCTTCCTTGTGAAGCGTTGGTTGCGTTTCACCGACGGGAAGTACAGTAACTTCGTTTACATTTTCCGTTCTGCGTTGGGTGTCTGGGTCGAAAAAGCCGATGGTATCCAATTCATCGCCAAAAAACTCCATCCGAAACGGACGATCGAGGGCAGGGGAGAAAATATCCAAAATTCCACCACGACGGGCAAATTGGCCGGGACCTTCCACCATAGTACAGCGACTGTAGCCGGATTGAACAAGGCGATCGGCAAGTGCTTCAATATCATACTCCTCGCCTGCGGTTAAGGTAAAAACACTCTTTTGCAGGGCGGCAGGGGGCATAGTGCGAATTGCAAGGGCTTCCCAAGATATAATCTGCAACCGGGTACGATTCTGCATAAAATCGTAAAGCTGGCGCAGCCGTTTCTGTTCCCAACCTCTGGAAACAACAATGCTGTCGTAAAGGGTAAGTTCACGCCCGGGAAGGATAGGGAAATTCTCTCCTGTAAAAGCGGCAATCTCTCCTTGAAGCCGTTTGGCGGACATATCATCCTGACAGATGACCACAAGAGGACGATCCGTGTTTAAAGAAAGACTGGATATAATATGACTGCGGTTAATTTGTCCAATGCCTGTAAGTGCAGCGGCAGAAGAGGCTTCCAGACTTGTCAACACCGCTCGGTATTCCGGCAACGATTTGAGAATATTCAGGATTTCCTTCATACGACACCTCTCGATTTTTTGCTCCACGCAAGAATGCGGAAAGGGGGATTAGCCCCCCTCTCCGTGATTTTTCGCTATTTTATTCGGGCTTGCTGCCGTTATACAGATTCGCTGCGGCAGGAACACCTTTTTCTATAATGGCAAGTGCAGCGTTTGCGGCATTTTCTAAGGAAAAGGCCAAAGCTTTCTCGTCTTGCTGAGAAAAGGGAGATAAAACCCAATCCGCAAGGTCACGATCTGCATTCGGCTTAGCGCCTACACCAATTTTGACCCGTGGGAAATCTTGACTGCCGAGCTGGGCGATAATGGATTTGATGCCATTATGGCCGCCGGCAGAACCATCTGCACGGATACGCAAACGCCCGGGTGGAAGGGAAATATCGTCAAATAAAACGATGATTCTCTCCGGTGGGATGTTGAAGTAGGCGGAAAGCTGCAGCACAGACTGCCCTGAAAGATTCATATAAGTCAGCGGTTTAAGAAGATAAAGCTTCTCACTGCCGATCTTTGTCTGCCCGTAAAGTCCCTGGAACTTGTTTTTATCTACCTTGCAGCTTAACTTTTGCGCAAGGACGTCTAATGCACGATAGCCTGCGTTATGCCGTGTGTAGGTGTAGTCCTTTCCAGGATTTCCTAAGCCGACAATCAGCCAGCCGCCTTTCTCTCGTCTAAACACAGCTTAAAA
>JAZKXS010000121.1:0-7830 GCA_045611745.1 Faecousia sp. | reverse complement strand
GTGCTGCTGCGCCAATCATTTGGTCGCTGCTGGGCAGCTATCAGCAGAACCGTATTCTGATGATCTTCGACCCCAGCTTAGACCCCAACGGATTGGGTGTTCGGTATCACACCGTCCGTTCTCTCCGTTCTCTCACCGGCGGCGGCTTATTTGGACAAGGCCTGTTTAACGGCAACCGCACCCAAACACCCGACGCTCTGTACGCCCAGCATACAGACTTTATTTTCTCTGCCATTGGCGAGGAGCTGGGTTATATGGGCTGCCTTTTGGTGATCGTTTTGCTGTTTTTAATTATTGCCCGAATCATTTGGGTTGGCACCCGGAGTCAAGACTATATGCGCCGTTTGGTCTGCTTTGGCTGCGCAGCAGCGCTCATGTTCCAGGTGATCATTAATGTAGGTATGTGTATGGGTATTCTTCCCGTTATCGGCCTGACCCTTCCCTTTATCAGCTACGGCGGTTCCTCCATTGTTTCCATGTATGCAATGATGGGCTTGGTTTCCGGCATATACGCCAAACCTGCGCCCACCAGCCAAGACCGCTACATTCGTCCCTATCGGTTATAAAAAACATCCGGCAGAGAAAGCTCTGCCGGATATTTTTTCGTCTGTCAATGATATTTATAGGTGACGAAGGTCGAATTTTGTGATATAGTAGAAAAAAGCAACTTTTTGGAGGGATCGTAATGGCAAGAAATCGTTGGTACAAAGATATGGTTTTTTATCAAATCTGGCCCAGAAGCTTCAAAGACGGCAATGGCGACGGTATGGGCGATCTTTGGGGCGTTCTGGAAAAACTGGACTACATCAAATCTCTTGGCTGTGACGGCATTTGGTTCTCCCCTATTTACCCTTCTCCAGGTGCAGACTGCGGCTACGATATTTCTGATTATATGGACATTGCGCCCGAGTTTGGCGGCATGGAGGCCTTCAAAAAAGTGCTGGACGGCTGCCACAGCCGGGGTATGAAGCTCATTATGGACTTGGTGGTCAACCATACCAGCGATGAGCATGAATGGTTCCAAAAAAGCCGTCAGCGAATTGAACCTTATACCGACTACTACATTTGGCGTCCGGAGAGACCTGACGGGAAGCTGCCCAACAACTGGGATTCCAATTTTGAGGGCAAGGCATGGACTTGGGACGAGGTTCGTGGCGAGTATTATCTGCACCTATTTGCAGTAAAGCAGCCGGATTTAAATATGGACAATCCCCTTGTCCGTGAAGAAGTGAAAAATATCCTTCGCTTCTGGCTGGATATGGGTGTCGACGGTTTCCGGGAAGATGTCATTACTTACATATCCAAAAAAGAAGGTCTGCCTGACGACCATCTGTTCCCCATTTACAAGGGAATGCTCCAATATAACCACGGGCCCCACATTCACGAGTATTTAGCAGAATTTAAGCAGGATGTTTTTGACCACTACGACTGCTTTACTTTGGCAGAAGCCCCTCTCGTATGGCCTCGTCAAGCGCTACGCTATATTGACGAGAAGCGGGGTCAGATCGATATGATGATCCAGTTTCAGTGCCAATGCGCAGACTGTCTGTTTACGGACTATATGCCTCTGCCCTTCTCTCTGCGGCGAATGAAGCGCGCATTCACAAGCTGGCAGAAAAAACTTTATGGCAAAGCATGGAATATGCTTTACATTGAAAACCACGATCACCCCCGGATCGTATCCCGATATGGCAGCGAAAAGTTTTGGAAAGAAAGCGCCAAGACTTTAGCAACCAGTTATCTGTTTCAGCAGGGAACGCCCTTTGTTTACCAAGGACAAGAAATTGGTATGCTCAACTGGAAGCCCGAAGATGCGGATATGTACGAGGACGTGCAAACCCGTTACACCTACTCCCATAGCAATCTTAAAAAGAGCCCCAAAAAACGCTTGCAGAAATTGTGGCGTTCCTCTCGGGACTCCGCCCGTACACCGGTACAATGGGATAGCACAGAAAATGCCGGTTTTACCACAGGCACACCTTGGTTCTATGTAAACGAGAATTACAAAACCATCAACGTGGCGCAGCAAGAAAACGACCGATACTCCATTTTAAATTTCTACAAAAAGGCTATAAAGCTGCGTAAATCGCTCCCGGTAGTACGTTACGGAAGATATAGAACATTCTTCCGTCATAGTAAAAAACTGTACGTTTACAGCCGTGAAATGCCCGGTGAAAAGCTGCTGGTAATTTGCTCTTATAGCAAAAAACCCACAAAAATGAAAGTTCCTTTCAGCTTTGATATCGATGCGGCGCAGCTCATTCTTTCCAACTACCCCGCCCAGGAAGATCATCTGCAGCCCTACGAATGTCGGGTCTATCACTGGAAAAATTCCTAAACCATTCCGGCAAAACAAAAGGCAAAATGCGATATAATACCCTCGGCACTTTTCGGTGCCGAGGGTATTTGTTGCAGGTCAATAAAAACCGGCACCGCCGAAGCGGTGCCGGTCTGTTTATTTGTTGATAACGAAGTTACCTGATATTACTTGCGCAGAGCGTCTGCATCAGCAGCGGTATCGGTGTAGATCAGGTTGGAGTTGAGCATATCGATCAGGTTCTCCTTGTTGTACCACTGACCAGCGATAGCAACGTCCTTAACTTCCTTGCCCTCGATGGCGTTAATGCACTGCAGAACAGCCTGGTAGCCCATCTCGATGGAGTCCTGAGCAACGGAGCCGATCAGCTTGGGAGTGCCGTCTTCCTTGATCCAGTTGAGCTGCTTGGTGCCAGCGTCAAAGCCGGAGAATACGATGTTGTCGTACTTGCCGGGTGCAGCCTTAGTTGCGTCGTAAACCTGCTTAACAACGCCTTCGTTGCACATAAAGACAGCCTTAGCGCCCTTCTCGTACAGGGATTCCAGAGCAGAAACGTAAGCCTGGTTGGCGTCGCCGTCTCTAACTTCCTTCTCGATTCTGTACTTGCCTCTGGTGGTCTCGTCAGCGTCAGCCAGCTCAGTGAACTTGTCGATGAAGCCCTTAGCGCGGTCGATACCGGTCTGGGTCTGGTCGTGCTGAATAACACCAACTACGTAGGGAGCATCAGCAGTAGCCTTTGCGATTTCAGCCTTGATAGCAGCAAATACCTTCTCGCCGTTGACGGAAGCAGCAGCTACGTTAGAGGTTGCAACGTGAGCAACGATGGGGTTCTTGCCACTGGTGATGTCGCTCTTGTCGTACAGACCGGAGTCAAAGGTAACAACGGGGATGCCCTTGTCGTAAGCCTGGGTCAGCAGATCGCCGAAGCCCTTGCCGATGGTAGCCAGAACGATGCCGTCGACATTGTTGGACAGAGCAGTCTGAACCATTGTGACCTGATTGGGGATATCAGCAGGGGTCTCAGAAGCGGGGCCCTGGAAGGTCAGCTTGTAGCCGCGCTCAGCAGCAGCTTTCTCAGCGCCGGACTTAACAGCCTGCCAGAAAGCGTGGGATTCACCCTTTGCGATAACAGCGATGGTCTTTTCGCCAGAGTCGGGAGTGCCGCAAGCGGCCAGAACAGAAGCGCAGAGAACAAATGCCAGGATAATTGCTATAATTTTCTTCATTTGGATTTTCCTCCTTAAAGTTTTTATATAAACCTTATCGGTTTATTACATAATAAAAAGTGCTTATTTCTTTGCTGTTTCAACAGGCTTTTCGATTTTTACCTTATTCTGATTGTTGGTCTTGATAATATCCATCAAGATTGCAACTACAACAATCAAACCGGTAAGCACATAGGTTACGTAAGTAGAGTTCAGGCTGACGCCCAGCTTTGCCAGTACCATATTCAGGCCACTGCGGATAACAACCAACAGCACTGCACCGATGACAGATCCGGAAACAGAGGCTACACCGCCGGCGGAAGATGTACCACCAATGTAAACACCTGCAATGGCGTCCAGTTCCATGCCGTTACCGGAAGCACACTGAATGGTGGGGAATGCCGCAGAATAGAATATAGCTGCAATACCGCAGAACAGGCCGGCAAAGGTATAAGCAAAGATCTTATACTTATCTGTATTGATACCGGACAAGCGGGTTGCTTCCTCATTGGAGCCAATGGCCAGGATGTAACGGCCGGTCTTGTTCTTATACATCAGGTACATACAAATCAGCATCAGACCGATCACCCAGACAGCGCCCACGGGGAAGGCATTCAGGCTGGAGAAAGTCTTATTGTACCAAGTACCGGTGGGATAGAAGATGTTTGGTACACTGGCAATCAGTGCGGACAAGCCACGAGATACCATCATAGTACCCAAGGTAGCAATGAATGCAGGAATCTTCAGCTTTGCAACCATCAGACCATTCATAAGTCCGCAAAGTGTGCCAACGAGCATCATTACGGGAATCGTTGCCCACAGAGGGATCAAATTCATGGTATGTAATTTACCAGCCAGAACGGCAGATGCAATGGCAACTGTACCCAAAGACAAGTCAATGCCACCGGTTGCAATAACAAAGGTGACACCCAAGCCCATAATGGCATAGGGAGCAATCTGCTGCACCATACTTAAAATCATGTACTTGTCTCTAATAATATTGGGGTTTACAAGACTAAATACGCCCAGCAGCACCACCGTAGCAAAAAGCATAATGATATTTTGCTGAAGCTTAAAGGGTTTCTTATTCATCATATTTACCGATCCTTTCCTTACTGTCACTGACGCATAGTGGCATATCTCATGATTTCTTCCTGCGTGGCATCTTTAATGTCCAGTTCGCCGGTAATGCGACCCTCGCACATTACGATAACACGGTCACTGAGGCGCTGGATCTCTGCCAGCTCAGAGGAAATCATAATTACCGATTTTCCCTGGGAGGCAAGTTCCTCCATCAGTGCGTACATTTCGCTCTTTGCGCCAACGTCAATACCGCGGGTAGGCTCGTCAAAAATGAAGATATCCGAATTCTTCATCAGCCATCTGGCAATAATGACCTTTTGCTGGTTGCCGCCAGAAAGATTCTTCAGCAGCTGCGCCATAGAAGGTGTTTTTGTGCGGAGCAGTGCATTCTTTTCCGCAGAAACTTCTTCCATCTTGCGGTCGTTGATCCAGCCCCGCTTCACGTAATCACCGACAGAAGCAATGGCGGAGTTCTCGGTTACGGACTTGCTCAGCATCAGGCCGAAGCGTTTCCGGTCCTCGGAAAGATAGCAGATGCCATTCTTAACGGCCTGTTCCGGAGTTTTGATATGCACTACCTTACCGTTAATCAGGATCTCGCCGGTCTGCCGGGCATCTGCGCCATACAGTGCACGGGCAACCTCGGTACGACCTGCGCCCATCAAGCCTGCAAAACCAAGGATCTCACCTTTACGGAGGGTAAAGCTTACGTCCTTAACTTCCTTACCGGCATTGAGGTGCTTGACCTCTAAAATAACAGGTGCATCTTCCGCAACTGCACTGCAAGGCTTCTTATCACCCATAATCACACGGCCGACCATCATCTTAACGATGTCGTCCTTCGTTACGTCCTTGGTATATACGGTGCCAACGTACTCACCGTCACGCATAACCGTTACACGGTCCGAAATGCGATTGATCTCATCCATACGGTGAGATATGTAGATCATACCGATTCCCTTGTCCCGCAACTCATTCATAATTTTGAAGAGTTCCTCAACCTCAGGCTGGGTCAATGCCGCAGTAGGCTCATCCAATACCAGCAGCTTACATTCTCTGGAAACCGCCTTGACGATTTCAACCATCTGCTGCTTACCGACGGTCAAATTGCCCAATTTCTCGGAGGGATCGATTTTAACGCCCATCTTATCGAACAGACGCTGCGCTTCCTTCTCCATAGCTCTATCATTAATAAAGCCATTCTTCATGAACTCTCGTCCGATAAACATATTCTGCGCAACCGTCAGATGGTTCATCATATTCAGTTCCTGGTGAATAACACTGATGCCGGCAGCCTGAGATTCTGCGATGCCGGCAAAGCTCACCTCATCGCCAAAATACTCGATGGTGCCGCCGTCTTTTTTATGTATGCCGCAAAGCACTTTGATCAGCGTAGACTTGCCTGCACCGTTTTCGCCCATCAACGCGTGGACTTCACCGGCCTTGAGGTCAAAATCGACGCCCTTAAGTGCATGTACACCGGAAAAATATTTCTGAATGCCTTGCATTTTCAGAATTGTATCGCCCATTTCCATCACCTTTCCGAATTAGTACACAGTACAAATATGTAAGCTGTGGGGCAGTAGCAAGATCATTTGGTTTCCATCGCAAACGTCTCTGCAAGTTCTTGCGAACGTGAAACGTTTCATTTGTTCTATGTGCTTAAAAGTGTTCGCTCGCTTTTGGTTATTTTGAACAAACGATGCGTGTTTTGTACTGCCGTTTTTTATACTATAATAAATTTACACGAAAAAATCAAGTATTTTTTTTGAAATTTTGTATTGACAGCACAAACTTATTTTTATATTATAGTTATAGTATTTTACTTATATCGTGAAACGTTTCACTTTTGACCCCCTATCAGGAGGCCTATATGGCAACTATTAAAGACGTAGCAAAGCTGGCCGGTGTTTCTATCGGTACTGTATCCAAATACATAAATGGTGGCAACGTACGCGAGGAAAACGCTCTCTCCATTGCCGAGGCCATCACAGCCTTAGATTTCCACGCCAATCCCTTTGCACGTGGTCTAAAACTTCCCCACGGCCGATCCGTTGGTGTTTTGCTTCCGGATATATCCGCACCCTTCTTTGGTACAGTAATTACCTCTTTGGATAATCTTCTTCGCAAGAACGGCTACCATACGATCATATCTTGCTACAACAGCGACCATGCGCTGGAGCGGGACAACCTGCGCTTTTTGATTTCTGCAGGCATCGACGGTCTTATCTATATGCCGGAAAATCTGTCCGCTGAAGAATACTATGAACTTACCTCCAATTATCAGATCCCGATGGTTCAAATCGACCGATATATCCAAGGCGTTCCCTGCGATGCAGTACTTGTAAACAACTCTGACGCCGTGTATGCTGCCACATCTAAGATGATCGCTCGGGGGCATCGTCGTATTGCTATGATCAGCGGTGCAAAATCCGTATCCACCGCAAAAGAGCGGCAGGTAGGATACTTGCGTGCTCTGTCAGATTACAACATTTTGTATGACGACGAACTGTTTATCAGTAGTGGCCACGATTTTGCCACCGGCTACCAAGGGTTTGAGGCCCTTATGCGTTCCTCTAATCCCCCCACTGCCGTGGTTTCTACCAATTACGATATTACCATTGGTCTATTCACAGCTGTGCGAGACAGAGGTCTTAGAATTCCTGAAGACATTGATATTTTCGGTTTTGACTGTGTCCAGGTGTGTACAATGATGAAGCCACCCCTTCCTGTAGTCCGTCAACCGGAGCAAGACTTAGGACAGACAGCTGCAAATTATATGGTCGAACGAATTGAGGGTTATCAAGGTGAACCCCGACTCACCCGGCTGGAGTGTCAGCTTATTTATTAATATAAGAGTGTATACCACTTTTATATAGATTGTAAATCACGCCCGCAAAACATTGCGGCGAGAAACAGGAGGAATTTTATATGGCAAAAAACAGATACGTTGGCGATTATCCCGTAATCGGTATTCGTCCCATTGTTGACGGCCGTCGTGGCCCTCAGATGATGCGTGAATCTCTGGAGCCCCTGGTTTGGGCAATGGCAGAGTCTGCCAAAAAGCTGTTTGAGGAGAACCTCTTCTACTCCAACGGCGAGCCCGTTAAGGTCGTTATGGCAGATACCTGCATCGGTCGTGTTCCTGAAGCCGCTGCCTGCGCCAACAAGTTTAAGAAAGAAGGCGTATCCATTACCCTGTCCGTAACTCCCTGCTGGTGCTAC
>JAZKXS010000120.1:0-24498 GCA_045611745.1 Faecousia sp. | reverse complement strand
GATTATAGGATTTTTTATTATTGCAGTGCGGGGAAAATGTGCTATAATGGAATTACAAAACAGAAAGGAGTGCCGTTATGGGACTTATTAAAGCAGGTATTGGCGCCCTGGGTGGCGTACTGGCGGATCAATGGAAGGAATATATTTACTGCGATGCGCTGCCGGCAGATGTTCTGGCAGTAAAGGGCAGCAAGCGTACATCCGGTCGTTCCTCCAACAAGAAGGGTTTTGAAAATGTCATCTCCCAGGGCTCTGTGGTGGCAGTTGCCGATGGGCAATGTATGATTATCGTGGAGCAGGGGAAGGTAGTGGACATTTGCGCCGAGCCGGGCGAATATGTTTACGACCGCAATACCGAGCCATCTCTCTTTGTGGGAAAGCTGAGCCAGTCCATCCCTGCGGTATTTAAAAATATCGGCAAGCGTTTCACCTTTGGTGGCGAAGCGCCTGTGGATCAGAGAGTATATTACTTTAACACCAAGGAGCTGGTGGGCAACAAGTACGGCACGCCTTCTCCCGTTCCGTTCCGGGTGGTTGACCGGAACATTGGCCTCGATGTGGATATTTCCATTCGCTGCTTCGGTGAGTACAGCTACCGGATCACAAACCCCATTTTGTTCTACACCAATGTGTGCGGCAACGTGGAGTATGCTTACAGCCGGGAAAACATCGACGGTCAGCTCAAAACCGAGCTGCTGACCGCTCTCCAGCCGGCATTTGCCAAGATTTCCGCTATGGGTGTGCGTTATTCTGCCCTGCCCGGTCATACTGTGGAGCTGGCCAATGCGCTGAATGAGGTGTTGTCGAATAAGTGGGCGGAGCTGCGTGGCGTGGAGATCGTGTCCTTTGGCGTTTCCTCTGTGAAAGCCAGCGACGAGGACGAGCAGATGATCAAGGACTTGCAGCGCAACGCTGTGTTCCGGGATCCTAACTTGGCGGCTGCCCACTTGGTTGGCGCACAGGCAGATGCTATGCGCGCGGCTGCGGCCAACGAAGGTGCAGGGGCAGCGATGGCCTTTATGGGTATGAATATGGCAGCTGCTGCCGGTGGCGCAAACGCCCAAGCCCTTTACAAAATGGGTCAGCAAGCCGGCTGGACTTGCCGCTGCGGCGCAGTCAATCAGGGAAAATTCTGCCCCGAGTGCGGCGCAAGAAAGCCCTCCGGCGCACCCCTTTACCGCTGCGATAAGTGCGGCTGGCAGCCGGAAGACCCGGCAAATCCGCCCAAGTTCTGCCCCGAGTGCGGCGACCGTTTTGATGATAACGATGTGCAGTAAAGATTTTACCAAGAGATAGAAAGAAGGAAAACATATGTATAAATGGATCGCCCTGGGCGTTATGGGCGTTGTGTTCGTATTTGAGACATTTATCCATTTTCTGGACACAAAAGTACGCCCTGTTCCGGAAAATGTGAAAGACATTTACGATGAGGAAGATTACAAAAAGTGGCAGGAATACGACAAAGAATGTAAGCGGTTATCTTTGCAGCAGCATTTGATGTCCTACATTGCAAGCTTTTTGCTCATCGGTCTTGACGGCTATGCCTTGATCGTAAAGCTTTTGGGCGCAACCAATGTGTATGTCAGCGCCATTGTGGTGCTTTTGGCAGATACGGTCATCAGCACGATTTTGACAGCTCCTATGGCCTATGTGCGCAATATGGGCATTGAGCAGAAGTACGGCTTTAATAAAATGACGGAGAAAACCTTTTTTGCCGACCTTGTGAAGGAATTTGTCATCAGCGCTGTGCTGCTGTGCGGTCTTATCTGCATTATGGCGGCGGTGCATATGGCCCTGGGTAGCTGGGTGGTTATTGTGCTGGCCGGTGTGATTTTGGTCTTTGTTACGGCCATGACCTTCCTGCAGCCGGTATTTACCCGGATCTTCAATAAGCTGACCCCCTTAGAGGAGGGCTCTCTGCGGACACGGCTTACAGAGCTTTTGGAAAAGAACAACTGCTCCGTGCGGCAGATCAGCGTTACCGACGGCTCTAAGCGCTCCACCAAGGCCAATGCCTACTTTGGCGGCTTCGGCAAAATGAAGACCATCGTGCTGTACGACACCTTACTGGAGCAGATGACCGAGGATGAAATCGTGGCGATTTTTGCTCACGAAATGGGACACAACAAGCATAAAGACACATTGAAGCTGCTGGGTCTGAATATTATCAATATTTTGCTGATTGCCTTTTCTCTGTGGGCGGTGGTGTCTATTCCGGAAATTTACACAGATTTCGGCTTTGACGGCATCAACTACGGCTTTGCCTTTGTGCTGGCAGGCAGCGTATGTCTTTCCTTTATATCCCCGTTTTTGGGTCTGTTTATCAGCGCTCTGTCCCGGAAATTTGAGTATGCGGCAGATAAGTTTGCGGTGGACAACGGCTGCGGCCCGGAGCTGATTTCCGGCCTTAAAAAGCTGGTTAAAAACTCCTTTGGCACCCTTTCTCCCCACCCGGTAGTGGTGGCGCTGACCTATTCCCATCCGCCCATCAGCCAGCGTTTGGCAGCGATGGAAAAGCGCATTGAATCGCAAAAAGAAGAAGGGAAGCTTTAATTTCCTATAAAACAAAAGCACCCGCCGACTTTCCGTCGGCGGCTGTGTTTGTTTTGGGGAGATTACATAGTAATCAGGCAGAAGCGCAGGATAAACAGCGCTGCGATAACGGTTACGGGGATATCGGTCTTTTTGTATTCACCGGACAAAAGGGTGATCAGGGTATAAGCGATACAGCCAATGCCGATACCGTTGGAGATGGAGTAGGTCAGAGGCATCATAATCAGCGCCAGGAATGCAGGAACAGAGGAACGAACGTCGCTCATGTCCACTTTTGCGAAGCCCTTGAGCATCAGAACGCCGACCCAAATGAGTGCAGGCGCAGTTGCGCAGGCAGGAACCAGCTTTGCCAGCGGGGTCAGGAACAGACACAGCAGGAAGCAAGCAGCGGTGACAACGCTGGCAAGACCGGTACGGCCGCCTGCGCCAACACCGGCAGCGGATTCTACGAAGGTGGTGCAGGTGGAAGTGCCCAGGACAGCGCCTACGGCAGTGCCGATAGAGTCACAGGCCATACACTTGTCAACATCGATGGGGTCGCCGTTCTCGTCAAGCATATTTGCCTGAGAAGCGCAGCCGTAAAGTGTGCCGATGGTGTCGAACATATCTACCAGGCAGAAGGTGATCACCAGCATAATGGCGGAAAGAACACCGCCTACCAGAGAACCGGAGATAGCGTTGCTCCAGGAGGAAGCTTGGAAAACACCGGTGATGCCGATTTCACCAAAGTCCTTGAAGGCCTGACCAACGGAATCGATATCAAAGGAAGGCACAGTTGCGGTTGCGATGTAATAAACAACCGTAATGCCTACGATGCTGATAAGAACAGAGCCTTTTACCTTGTGCTTTTCCAGAACCGCAATGGCGATCAGACCGGCCAGAGCCAGAAGGGCGGGCAGGGAAGCGGTCATAAATTCACCGCTGGCGATGGCA
This sequence comes from Faecousia sp., assembly GCA_045611745.1. Classification (GTDB taxonomy): domain Bacteria; phylum Bacillota; class Clostridia; order Oscillospirales; family Oscillospiraceae; genus Faecousia. The sequence continues at coordinate 21,012 of JAZKXS010000120.1, read as the reverse complement.
CCGTGGATATCATTAAACTGAACCAGGGTGTAGGGGTTTGCCTGGATGATGCCAACATTCTGGAAGCCAATGAAAGCAATAAACAGACCGATGCCGGCAGGAATTGCCTTTTTCAGACAATCGGGCAGCGCCTTTGCGATCTTGGAGCGCAGTCCGGTTAGAGAAAAGATGAGGAAAACAAGGCCGGAAAGCAGGATGATTACCAGACCTGACTGATAGCCTTCCACAACATCACCGCCGGAAATCAGAGCAGGCAGAATGAAGCTGACAAAGAAAAATGAGTTCAGACCCATACCGCAAGCTTGGGCGAAGGGCATTTTTGCATACAGCGCCATAAGCAGTGTGCCGATGACAGCAACCAAAATGGAAGCCACATAAACGGCGTTCCAAATCTGACCCAAAGCACCGTCCGTAGAAAAGCTGGTGATCTGGTTGGGATTTGTAATGACGATATACGCCATTGCAAAGAAGGTGGTCAAGCCCGCAATGATTTCGGTCTTAACATTTGAGCCACGTTGGGAAATTTTGAAAAATTTGTCCATACCTTTTTTCTCTCTCCTTTATATTTGATGGATAGGGGAAACGCGGATATTTCCATTATAAAGAATTTTCAGTCGAAAATCAAGAGTGTATATTTGCAAGGGCCATTTTTCCGGCTTCTGTGTTAATGGCGTAACGCTTACCGAGGGGGGAAAGCTTCCCTTTACACAAGGGGGGCTTTATGCGTTGCAATTATATGGGATGTGTGCTATAATGTACTCAAACAAGGGAGATTGCCACGGGCATAGATGCCCTCGCAATGACAACGGAAAAACGGGGAAATGAAATGGAAAAGATACTTTTCGTCTGCCATGGCAATATTTGTCGCAGTGCCATGGCGGAGTATGTGATGCGGGATATGGCCAAAAGGGCAGGGGTAGAGGTGGAAATCGACTCTGCCGGTGTCAGCAATGAGGAATGGGGAAATCCCGTTTATCCTCCGGCTCGCCGTGAGCTGCAAAAGCAAGGCATTTCCTGCGACGGTCATCGGGCGCGGCAAATTACAGAGGCGGATTTTGACCGCTTTGACCGCATTTACTATATGGATGCTTCCAATGCCCGACGGCTAAAATGGGATTATCCCCAAAAGACCAATTATATGCCCTTTTTGCCCGACCGGAATGTGTCTGACCCCTGGCCTTACGGAGATTTTGCCAAGACCTTTGCAGATATCCGGGAAGGCTGCAGTCGGATATTAAAGGAGCTGATGGAATGAATCGGGATGTTTTGGAGGAACGGCTGGCGGAGCTGCCGCTGTATGTGTATTCTTTTATAGACCCTAAGGCGCTGGATTTTTCGGAGCGAATCCGCTACATATGCAAAAACGAGTGTCCTATGTATGGGAAAAGCTGGGCCTGTCCCCCCGGTGTTGGGGAGGTGTCCCAGTGCGAGGAAAAATGCAAAAGCTACAATTGTGCATTGCTTATAGGCACCATTACCGAAGTAAACGATGTGGCGGACATAGAGGAATGTCTGGAAACACGCAAGCCCCACGAGGATGTGACAAACCAAGTGCGGGATATGATGCTTCAGCTTGGCGCACAGCCTTATGTGCTCTCCAGCGAGGCCTGCGCCGCTTGCGACAGGTGCGCCATTTTGGACGGAAAGCCCTGCAGGTATCCCCAGCGTATGCACCCCTGTGTGGAAAGCCACGGCATTGTGCTGACGACCACATTAGAGGAATTGGGATTGGAATTTCAATACGGCGGCAATATTGTGACTTGGTATTCGCTGCTGCTGTTTAATGAATAAGAATTACATAAAGTGAGGAATATATTATGGCAATTTTAGCACCTTCTATTCTTTCTGCAGATTATATGCACTTCCATGAGGATATGGAGCGCACCAAAAAGGATGGCGCAAAGTGGCTCCACGTGGATATTATGGACGGCCATTTTGTGCCCAATCTGACCTTTGGCTACGGCTGGGTCAAGGCGATGCGGAAAATTACCGACCTTGTTTTAGATGTCCATCTGATGATCGACACGCCCATTAAGTACGCAGAGGAATTCTGCAAGGCAGGGGCGGATTATCTGACGATTCACGTGGAGGCGGATACGGAAGAAAATATCCACAAGACCATCGATCTGATTCGGTCCTTGGGGGTCAAGCCCGGTGTGGTGGTAAAGCCCAATACGCCGGCAGAAGCGGTTTTGCCTTACCTCGAAAAGGTGGATCTGGTGCTGGTGATGACGGTGGAGCCCGGCTTTGGCGGTCAGAAATTTATGGCCCATATGATGCCGAAACTCAAAAAGCTTCGGGAGATGATCGATGAGAAAAATCCCGGCTGCCATCTGGAAGTGGACGGCGGCGTGGATCTTGTCACCTGCGAAACCTGCAAAGAAAACGGCGCAAATGTGTTGGTTGCCGGCTCAGCATTTTTTGGCTCTGCCGACCGTCCCGGCTTTGTAAAGGCAATCGAAAAATAAAGAATTTTGCCTTGCCTCTCTGCTTCGGCAGAGAGGCTTTTTTTGCCTTTTGTACAGTTTTTACAAAAGGGAAGGGGTGTACTTGTGCAAGTACACAAAAACGAACAAAAGTACGAAAACACTATTGACAAGTACTCAAAAAAGTACTAAAATGCAGATACACAGAAAACAAGTACTCAAAAGAGTACAATAAACAGGAGGTGTATTTGTGTGGAAAAATGGAGTTTATTTGGAGAAAAACAGGCGCAGGCCGGTACGGTTTGCGCCCTACAAAGCCCGGGAGGATCTGCAGGCGGCGATCCCGGCAGGCTGGTGCAATCTATGCGGAAAGGAGGTTTACGGGTATGAAAAAATGGTATGCTCGGAATGTGAAAGATGGGGCTGGGGCGCAAAGTCCAATGCGAAGTGAGCTGCCGCCCCCTTGCAGAGTTTGCTGTCTTGTGAAAAACCCTGCTGCTTGCGAGAATAAGGAGTGCAAGCCCTGGCGTATGTGGTTTACCAACACCTGGAACCGCAGACGCAGGGAGGTTCTGGGAAAAATGGAGGGAGAAGGTCAGGTTTTGCGTGGGGTTTCTATTGGCGGTCGACGGTACTATAACCCCGATGATTTGCGACAGTATCTGCGAACGAACCCCTGCGCGGCTTGCCATATGGGCAGCGGCAATTGCACCAGTCCTTGCCGGATAAAACAAAACTGGGAAATGGCGAAGGAGAAGGCAAAATGAATTGGAAAAACGAAGCTATGGAACGGCTCAGGCGCTATGATGCTATGTGCCTTGCGGCAGAAAATATCCCCTTGGAGATCCGCAGGCTGGAGGAGGAAGCTACCTCTATCCGCAGCGCCCGAACAGACGGCAATTACATACACGCCGGCGCAGACCGACGGGAGGAAAATTTGCTGAACAATATCGTGCACCGTCAGGAGCTATGTTGGCAGCTCAATCAGATAAGTGCCTGGCTTTTATGTATGAACAACGCCTTTGGGGCGCTGACGGAGGAAGAAAAGCTGGTGCTGCACCGATTTTATATGTCCCCGGAAAAGGGGAGCGTGGAAAAACTTTGCCGGGAGCTTTCCATTGAAAGCTCCAGCGCATACCGGAAACGGGACAAGGCGCTGCGGCAGTTTACTGTTGCCCTGTATGGCAGCGCAGAAAGTTGATAGTTAGTTTTCTGTGTTTGTTGACAATTTTCTTTTATTGTGTATAATAAAATAAATAACTATGTTTTTTACACAGTAAGGAGTTTTTGCATATGAAAGATACAATGGAATTGGATCTTGGCCAACTGCTGTTGGCGCTGAAGAAACGAGCTATATTTATTATACTGATTACTTTGGTGTTTGCAGTGATCGGTATGTCAGTTGCGGTTACAACGCCACCTATGTATCAGGCACATGCGAAGATGATCGTCAATGCCAGCGCCAACAGTGGAACGAATATGGGCTCTGACCAGCTGGCAGCCTCTATGAAGCTGGTGGAGACTTGCGAAGTGGTTGTTCGCAGCAGCACTGTTCTGCAGCCCATCATTGATGCGCTGGATTTAGCTGAGACTTGCGACAGTTTGGCAGGTAAGGTGACTGTCACTTCTGTTAACGAGACGCCTGTTATGCAGGTTACCGTAAAGTATTCCGATCCGGAAATGGCAAAGGCAATTACGGCAAAGGTTCTTGAGTTTTCACCTGCGTTGATCGTAGAATCCATTGAGGCAGGCTCCGTTAAGACGGTTGAAGAGGTCAGAGGATCTACTGTACCCATCAAACCCAGCGTGACCGGCACAGCCATCAAGTATGGCATTGTAGGTTTTGCCCTTGCTGCGGCACTTTTTGTGGGTCTGTTCCTGCTGGACAACACATTCCATACAGAGCGAGAGCTGAAAAATATGCTGGATCTGCCTGTTTTGGGCATTGTTCCTTCTGTGGATAGCTGCCGCAAAGGAATGGCGAAGCCTAAAAAGGTGAGGGGGATGCAAGAATGAAAAAGCAAACAGAAAACTTAAATATTCACCTTGTTTCCGGTGATATGCCCTTTGAATTTAATGAGGCATACAAGGCTTTGCGGACAAACTTCAATTTCTCTGTCAGCAACAACGGCTGCAAGAGTGTTGTTGTTACCAGTACCATTCCCAATGAGGGAAAGACCAGCGTTGCTATCAATTTGGCAATCTCTCTGGTTCAGATCGGAAAGCGGGTTTTGCTGGTGGATACGGATCTGCGCAATCCCTCCCTGCATCGCTACCTGAATCTGAAAAAGAACGGTGGGCATGGCTTGTCCTCCATTCTGTCCGGAAGTGTGGATGCGGATTCTTGCATTGTGGAGACCCTCCTTGGCTTTGATGTGATTCCCGGCGGTCTTGTGCCGCCCAACCCCGTAGAGCTCATCAGCTCCGGCAATATGAAGGCGCTCTTAGAGGCCATGGGCGAAAAGTATGATTTCGTAATTTGCGATACACCGCCGGTAGGCCTTGTGACCGATGCGGCAGCCCTGAGCACCCAATGCGATGGCGTGCTGTTTGTGGTACGGCAGAAGACGGCGAAAAAGAATCAGGTGATGGGCGCTGTTCATAAGCTGCAATCCGTCAATGCAAAGATTCTGGGCGTTGTTATGAATCAGTTTGATATGAAGGACGTACCGGAAAGACAGTATTCCTATTACAAAGGTTACGGCGATTATATGCGCTAATACCCTATATACACACCTTAAGTGGCAAGTCGGCAGGCTTGCCACTTTTTATTTGCCCAAAAGCAAGGAAATAACAGAATTTGTCAGGAATAACGCCATTGTATTTGGCAAAAAAGGTTGCATTATCTTGAGATAAATGTTATAATAAGATGTCAAATTATGAACCGAAAATATATCCGTTTCTAAAATGGAAGCAATATAAGGGGATAAAAATTATGAAAGAGAACAACAGGAATATACCCTTTAGTCCTCCTGATATCAGCGAGCTTGAAATTGCGGAGGTTATAGATACTTTGCGCTCCGGCTGGATCACCACAGGACCCAGAACCAAGGAGCTGGAAAGGAAGATCGCCCAGTGGGTAGGCACCGAAAAGTGCGTGTGCCTCAATTCCCAGACGGCTTGCGCAGAAATGGCGCTGCATATTATGGGAATCGGCCCGGGAGATGAGGTCATTACCTGCGCCTATACGTATACCGCTTCGGCTTCTGTTATTGCCCACGTTGGTGCAAAAATCGTACTTATTGATACCCAGAAGGACAGCATTCAGATGGACTACGATGCGCTGGAGGCGGCCATTAACGAAAATACCAAGGCCATCATTCCCGTGGACCTTGCAGGTATCCCTTGCGATTACGACAGAATCTTTGAAATCGTAGAGAGAAAGCGCCATCTGTTTAAGCCCGGCAACGAGATTCAGGCGGCCCTTGGCAGAGTGGCGATCATGGCCGATGCTGCCCACGCCTTTGGCGCAAAATGGAAGGAACAGTACATTGGCGCTGTTGCGGATTTTTCCAGCTTCAGCTTTCACGCAGTCAAGAACTTTACTACCGCTGAGGGTGGCGCCCTGACTTGGAGAGATATCCCCGGCATCAGCAGCGAAGATATTTACAAAAAACTTCAGCTTTTGAGCCTCCACGGTCAGTCCAAGGACGCCCTTGCCAAGACCAAGCTGGGCGCTTGGGAATACGATGTGATCGGCACATATTATAAGTGCAATATGACGGACATTGCCGCCGCCGTCGGTCTGCGGCAGTTTGACCGTTACCCCCAGATGCTGCAGCGCAGAAAAGAGATCATTGCAAAGTATGACGCTGCCCTCAAGCCTTTAGGTGTGGAGACGCTGGAACACTATACGGATAAGTGGGCGTCCTCCGGGCATTTGTATCTGACCCGTATCCCCGGGATCACAGAAGGCCAGAGAAATGAAATTATTGAGAAAATGGCTATGCGGGACGTTGCCTGCAACGTTCACTATAAGCCCCTGCCGCTGTTCACCGCTTATAAAAAGCTGGGCTTTGACATTCAGGATTATCCCAATGCCTACAACTATTATATCAATGAGATTACATTGCCGCTGTACACCCGTCTGACAGACGAGGATGTAGAATATGTGGCGGAGCAGTACGCAGAGGTTTTGAAGGAGTACTTATAAGTGAAAATCGTCAAGTGGGAGCAGCTTCCTGCCAATATGCAAACTGAGGCAGTGAAGAAATATTATGACATTCTCCAAAAGAAAAAGGTCAGCTTGTTTTTCAAAAGAATATTTGACCTTGTCTTTTCGGTGATTGCCCTTATTGTTTCCTCTCCCATATTTTTGGTTTTGGCTATTGCCATTAAGGCAGACTCTCCCGGCCCGGTGTTTTATCGGCAGGAGCGTGTGACCCAGTACGGAAAGATTTTCCGAATCCATAAATTCCGCACAATGGTACAAAATGCTGACGCCGGCGCCCAGGTGACGGTGAATAACGACAGCCGCATTACCCGGGTGGGTAGGGTGATCCGGGACTGCAGGCTCGATGAGCTTGCCCAGCTTTTGGATGTGATCGCCGGTACGGTTACGCTGGTTGGCGTACGGCCGGAGAGTCCCAAGTTTGTTGCCCGGTATACCGACGAAATGATGGCCACCTTACTGCTCCCGGCAGGCGTAACAAACCTTACCAGTATCTACTATAAGGACGAGGCAAGGCTATTAGAGGGCGTGGAGGATGCAGATAAGGTTTATGTGGAAAAAATCCTTCCCCAGAAGATGCACTATAACCTGCAAGGGATTACGAAGTTTAGCTTTTTAGGGGATATCAAGATTTTGTTTATGACCGTATTTGCCGTGCTGGGCAAGGAATATAAGGGCGACCTGGAAGAAAAAGAGGAAATGACCGTATGAGCGAAAAATTGGTGTCTATTATTACACCTACCTATAACTGCGCGCAGTTCATCGCAAGGACGCTGGACAGCGTACAGGCACAGACATATAGCAACTGGGAAATGATCATTGTGGATGACCGTTCCCAGGACAATACCAAAGAAATTGTGGAAGGCTATATGGCAAAGGACCCTCGTATCCAGTATCATTTGCTCCCGGTCAATTCCGGGGCGGCAGTGGCAAGAACCACAGCAATGGAACTGGCAAAGGGTCAGTATATGGCGTTTTTGGACAGCGATGATATCTGGATGCCCCAAAAGCTGGAGCGCCAGATCAAATGGATGGAGGAAAATGGTTATGCCTTCTCCTGTACAGCATACGAGCAAATTGACGAGGACGACAATTTGCTGAACCGCACCATCAAAACCATAAAGAAAACAGACTATAACCGCCTGCTGCTTGACTGCCCGGTGGGCAATTCGTCGGTTATGTACGATGTGGAGAAGATGGGCAAGTTCCAGGTGCCAAACATTCGCAAGCGCAACGACGATGCCCTGTGGCTGCAAATGCTTAAGAAAGAAAAGTACATCTGGGGTATGCCGGAGATGCTGATGCAGTACCGCATCCGCCAAAATTCTATCTCCAGCAACAAGCTGAAGGTGGTAAAGTACCACTGGATCTTGTATCGGGAAATTGAGCATCTGAGTGTTATTCGCTCGGCGTTTCATATTTTCTGGTGGTGCGTCATTAAAACGCTGCACATCAAATAACAGGAGGATAATATGGAAAGAAGTAATCCCTTATATAAAGCTCGCCGGACGGCGCAGGTGATCGCATATCATATTATTCCTCATAAATTGTTGTCGAAAATATATTATAAGATTTTACTCCATGAAAAGTTGGATTTAAAAAATCCAAAGACATTAAACGAGAAAATACAGTGGTTAAAATTTAATCACTATCCATACGATCCTCTGACAATACAGTGTGCCGATAAGTACCAAGTTCGAGAGTACATCGCTCAGAAGGGATTAGGTGCCAAGCTGACAAAGCTACTTGGCGTATGGGAAGACGCAAGAAATATTGATTGGGACGCGCTGCCGGATAAATTTGTTCTTAAATGTACGCATGGATGCGCCTATAATATCGTGTGCAAGGATAAATCAACTTTTGATAAAGCGGCGGCAGCAAAACAATTAAATAAATGGCTGAAAGAAGATTTTGCAGCGTTCAATGTTGAATTGCATTACGGAAAAATTAAACCAAGAAGAATTATCGCAGAAGAGTTCTTAGGGGAGAAATTGATTGACTATAAATTCTTCTGTTTTCATGGTCAGCCGCAGTTTTTATATATCTCATCGGATATGATTCATGACAGACAAGCGCAGATGGGTTTTTTTGATGTCAACGGCAATAAAATGCCTGTGGTTAGAGAGGAATACGAAAATATTGGAGACATCGAAATGCCGGATTGTTTCGAGGAAATGCTTGAATCAGCGAAAGTTCTTTCTGCGGAGTTTCCTTTTGTCAGAGTGGACTTCTTTAAGACAGATATATCTTATACTTTTGCAGAATTGACCTTTACTCCCAGTGGAGCGATGATGTCCTTAAATCCTCAAAAATACGATGCACAGTGGGGTGCATTGTTAGATATTTCCAATATTGCGGGTAGGGGAAAGTAATACCGGAATTTTGGAATTGGGGCATACAGACAATCAAACTTTTTCAATATGAGAGGCTGGAAATGACGGAAAGAAAGCAAAAAATCAAACGCATTGCCATCATTGGTCATTTTGGCGGAAAAGAGAACTTTTTGGACGGACAGACGATAAAGACCAAAATACTGGAAAAAGAACTGCGGGCTGCTACCAAGTGGAAACTGGTGAAAGTTGATACTTATTACAAAAATAAGAATAAACTTCGGCTGCTGTGGGACACCTTTGTGTGCATTGTTTCTTGTAAGCATATTTTTGTGCTTTTGTCCGGCAATGGAATGCGTATGTATTTTCCTATTCTGCATTTTTTCTCTAAGTGGTTTAAGACGTGTGTGTATCACGACCTCATTGGCGGCAGCATTCATCAGTATGTGATCAAATACCCCAAATTCCGGACATATCTAAACTCCTTTCGGGTCAACTGGGTGGAAACTTCCAGTATTGTGAAGGCGCTGGAAGATGTTGGTGTGTACAATGCTGAGGTTATGCCCAATTTTAAGCGACTGAATGTGGTGGATGAGACAGCTCTTTCCACACAATTCACGCCGCCTTACCGGTTCTGTACTTTCTCCCGGATTATGAAAGAAAAGGGCATTGAGGATGCTATGGAAACAGTGGAAGCCATCAATGCGGAAGCAGGACAAACCGTTTGCACACTGGATATCTACGGCAATATCGATGCTGGCTATACCGAGCGTTTTGAAGAGATAATGGCTAAGGCAACCTCAGCGGTACAGTACCGAGGCAAGGTGCCGTTTGATAAGAGTGTTGAGACCATCAAGGATTATTATGCTTTGCTGTTTCCTACCTACTGGAGTGGCGAGGGTTTTGCCGGGACGATCGTCGATGCTTTTTCTGCCGGCCTGTCTGTGATTGCCACAGATTGGAACTGCAACGGTGAGATTGTGGAGGATATGGTGACGGGTATTTTGTATCCAAATGAAAAATTCTCCTGTCTGAAAGAGGCAGTGGAATGGTTGATTCAAAATCCGGAAGCTGTGGCAAAAATGAAGAAACAGTGCATTTGCAGTGCCCGAAATTATCAACCGGACGCATATATTAAAAGAATAATCGAATTTGTAGAAGGTCAATGATTTCTGCATAGCAAAAGCATTCATATCCGGCTGGGTAGAGAGCGATGTTGCAAGCGCACTTTACAAGATAAAGCACTCAGTCGAGACAGTGATAAAAAATCGTTGCCCAAATGGAAATGTGAGGAAGGAGGGGTACTGTGACAAAGCGTATATTGTGTATTCTTTCGTCTTTGGATCAGGGCGGCGCAGAGACCTTTATGATGAAGCTCTACCGCACATTTGATAAGGAAAAATATCAAATGGATTTTGCCGTTAATGCAGACGGCGCTTACGACCGGGAGGTGTTGTCCCTTGGGGGAAGAATTCATCACATACCTTTGCGGACACAGCATCCCGTAAAATCCTTTCTTGCCCTCCGGCGGGTGGTGAAGGAAAACAAATACACAGCCGTATTAAAATTAGGCAGCAAGCCCCTTTCTGTTGTAGACTTGCTGGCGGCAAAGCTTGGCGGCGCCAAGGTGTTGGCTATGCGTTCCTGCAATGCCCTTACAAACCTTTCTGCCAAGCAGAAAGTATTGGACTTTATTTTAAGACCTGCGCTGAACAAAACAGCAAATGTAAAGCTTGCTCCGTCCGATTTAGCGGCAAATTATACATTTGGCCCCCGTGCAGTAGCACGCGGGGAGGTTGCGATCCTTAACAATGCGTTAGATCTTTCGGTATTCCGTTACGATGAAGGGTTACGGGCGGATATCCGCAAGGAATTTAAGCTTGGCGATTCTTTGGTGGTGGGGCACATTGGCCGCTTTACAAAGCAAAAGAATCATAAGTTTCTGATTGAGGTCTTTGCCCAGATGAAAAAAAGCCGACCCGATGCCAAGTTGCTGCTTGTGGGAAAGGGCGACCTGCAGGATACGGTTTTCGCACAGGTTAAGGCCTATGGTCTTGCCGAGGATGTGATTTTTGCCGGAACACGCTCTGATATTCCTGCGGTACTTTCGGCTATGGATGTATTTGTATTTCCCTCTTTCCATGAGGGTATGCCCAATGCCGTTATTGAGGCTCAGGCAACTGCACTTCCTTGCGTAATTGCAGACACCATCACCCATACGGCAGATATTACAGGCCTAATTACCTATTTGCCCCTTGGCGATTCGGCTGTTTGGGCGGAAAAAGCTTTGGAAAATATCAGCCTGGAAAGAAAAGACACCAAGCAGAATTTTATAGAAAATCAGTACGATATCGAAGCAGCAGTTACCAATTTTACAAAATTGGTTTTTGGAGAATAGCGCTTTGTTTTTCACTATAGCAAAAGAAAAGAACACGCGGTAAAAATGCCGGAAACAAAATGGCTGGGAACTTGTACTAAAATTGTGTGAGGGAAAAATGTTGAGTAGGCAAAAAAAGATAGCGATCGTTATTACGACGATGAATATTGGCGGCGCCCAAAAGGTGGTCATTGATGTCCTGCGTGAGCTTTTAAAAACCCAGCACACGGTACGCTTGTTTGTTCACGATGACAAAAAAGAAAATCAGTTTACAAAAGAGCTGGACGCAATGGGCGCTGATGTTCGGTATATTCACAGAGATGACCGCGTTTCCCTGAGAAGCTATCAAGGGTTATCGTCAGCGCTGAATGCATATGATCCCGATGTGGTTCACATCCATTTGGATTTGGTGTATGCGCCGCTATGGGCGCTTTTGCATAAAAAACGGACAGTATTTACAATTCACAGCCAACCCTATCGCCTGTTTCACAAAAAAGGGATTTGGGCGCTGTTTAAGCTGCTGATGGGGCGCAAGTATTTTACCCTCACCGGCGTATCCCAACAGATCACAAAAGAAGCTGCCCAGATTCTAAAGGTGGATTGCAATGAAGTGAAAACCGTCTGCAATCCGGTGCGGACAGTTGACTTTATGCCCCAACGCTGCAATGAAAAGGTAGTATTTGTGAATGTTGCCCGATTCTTGCCAGTGAAAAATCATATTTTGCTTATTAAGAGCTTCCGGAAGGTTCGGGAGGTTTGCAAGACAGCAGTTTTGAAGCTGGCGGGAGACGGTCAGCTCCTTGAGGAATGTCGATGTCTTGTGGAGGAAATGGGTTTGTCGGATTGTGTGACATTTTTGGGAAATGTGACCGATGTTTATACCCTTCTTTCTGCAGCGGATGTTTTTGTGCTTTCCTCGGATAGTGAAGCAATGCCCATATCCATTTTAGAGGCAATGGCGTGCGGTTTGCCTGTTGTGTCTACACGGGTAGGCGGTGTGCCTGAGCTGGTGGGGGAGGACAACGGACTTCTGGTTCCGCCTAAGGAGGAAGATTCCTTGGCAAAGGCGATGATCACCATGGCAGACAGCGCCCAATCCCGTCAACTTTGCGGAGAAGCCTCTTTTAGACGTGCTGCGAATTTTAGCGTAGAAAAAATAGCGAGTGAATATTTAGAGCTTTATTTTAGCAATTTTCATAAGGAGGTGAACAATGACGATGCGCAATGATGCTAGCAAAATAGATACATCCATGTTTAGCAAATTCCATTGCTCGGACGGTTTCTATTATTTTTACTTGTTTGTGCTGTGCGCATTGTTTTATGTTCGCGATGTTCATGAAGTAAATGTACCCTTGTGGATGTATTTAGGCTTTTGTTTTGTTGGATATAGTTTCTTTGATTACAGCCAGGCAGTGGCGTTTACTGCAGCCATGCCACTTTTCAATCATGGCCTTCAGACAAATTATATTGTCATTATGGCCATCGTTTTTTATCTGATAAAATACGGTGCGCATATGCGGATAAACAAGATTCATGGGATCGTAATTTTCCTTATGATTTTTGAGCTGCTCCATAGCTGGCAGGAACCTTTTGATTTGGCAGAATATTTCCGCTATTTCGTGCAGTATCTCTATATTGCGCTGATCATAGGCGAGACAAGAATTAAGGATTTGCTGAAAAGTCCGACCATTGTTGTCTGTACCTTTATTTTTGTTGCAGCATATTTTATGCTGGATGTCATTTTGGTTACTTTGAAATATATACCGCTGGATGAAATTATGAGTATGGATTTCCGGTTTGGTTCTCTCAGTACCTACTTAAGTGACAAGCCGGCATTGTTCGATAATGAAAATATGGTGGCCTTGTTTGCAATTGTTGCAATTGCTTTGCTGCTGGTAACAGCAGAAACAAGCAAAAAATACCGACTCTTGAAAGTCGCATTCATCGTGTATTTTGTATACTTTGGCTTAATGACCGGCTCAAAAACCTTTTTGTTGTCCATTGGAATCCTAATTTTGGTTTACATCCTTTATGCGCTGAGACGCTCGTTCGCAAAAATGTTAGGCGTTGTGACCGGTATAGGGCTTCTTTTGGCAATTGGCGCAAACACGGTTTTCAAACCTCTGTTCGATCGTGTTATGGAGCGTTTTTCGGCTGATGATATTACCACAGGACGCGCATCACTTTTGCAGCGGTATAATGAATATATTTTTTCGGACAGAAGACATTTACTGTTTGGAATTGGGTTACAAGGCGTGGAGGAAAAAACGGGCATAAATAACACTCCCCATAATGGTTTTCAGGAAGTACTTCTTTGCTGGGGAATCGTAGGGCTTGTTGCGATTGTTGTTTTGCTTGTTTGTATGGTTTTGCGCGCCAAGAAATATCCGAACACAAAAAAATTTGTAAATTATATTCCGCTATTCATTTTTCTGATTTTCATTCAAACCATACAATTTGTTCGTCTTTCAAGTATATTTGGACTGTTGGTTGTATTGTATGCGGCAATGCTTTGCGGAAGAGGTAATGATGAGGAAAAAGTACTTTATAGTAACGGTTGACACCGAAGGAGATAATCTGTGGAATTACCGAATGGGAGATGCCATTACCACTGAAAATGCAAGATATATAAATCGATTTCAAGCCTTATGTGAATCTTACGGATTCAAACCCGTTTATTTGACCAATTATGAGATGGCGTTGGATGATGGGTGGATAAAAGAAAGCAAGGGGTGGCAGCGACAAGGGCGATGCGAAATCGGTTTGCATATACATGCATGGAATACGCCTCCCAAATATGTGCTGCCTTGTGTATATGGCAAGAACCCTTATATAACGGAATATCCGTTGGATATTATCGGGCAAAAAACAGCCTATATGATAAAGCTGCTTTCTGAGCGATATGAATCTCAAATTATTTCCCATCGTTCGGGACGCTGGGCTTTGAGCGATGGGTATCTGAAGGTGCTTGCTGAAAATGGCATTAAAATTGATTGCACTGTAACACCGGGATTGGATCTCTCGGATATAAAGGGATATACAGATGCTTCAGGCAATGACTATCGCAATGCCCCCTGCAATCCGTATATGATTACGCCTGAAATATTGGAAGTTCCTATGACAACAAGACACTCCCATACATTTTTGCAGGGTGGTCTGAAGCAAAAAATAAAGACCGTTGTAAAGGGAACTGATCTTTGGCTGCGTCCCATACGGCTTGCATCAGAGGAAATGAAATTTCTGACGCGCTGTGCGGAGACCGATGACAAGTGCGATTATGTGGAATTTATGATTCATTCCTCTGAGTTAATGCCCGGCGGCAGCATCTATTTCAAGGATGCCGATGCCATTGAGATGTTTTATGCAAAAATGAATGACTTTTTTGCGTGGATAACGAAAAGAGGGTACTGCGGTATAACACTAAGGGAATATGGGGAGTTACAAGTCCCTGGACTTACAAATTTAACAGGAAAGGGAGAATAGAGATATGCGATTGCTGAAAATCATTGCAGATCGTTTGCGTGGTTCCTACAAATGCGCAATTCGTGACGGTATGAAGGTTGGCAGTGGCGTTACGGTTATGGGGTCCTGCAATTTTGGAAGCGAACCGTATCTGATTACATTGGATGACGGTGTGCGTATTTCTTTTGGCGTGACATTTGTAACCCATGATGGTGGGACTTGGGCGTTTCGGGACGATCCTGCATATGCAGATGTAATAAAATACGGAAAAATACACGTAGGAAAACGGAGCTTTATAGGCTGTAATGCTACGATTATGCCGGGCGTGTCTATCGGTGAACGTTGTGTTGTTGCTGCAGGAAGTGTGGTGACACGGGATGTGCCTGACAGATGTGTTGTTGCCGGTGTTCTTGCAAGGGTATTGATGACCACCGATGAATATGCCCAAAAATGCAAAGCGGGAATGAAACCCTACGATGAGGAATTATATTTAAGAGATAAAAGAAGCTATCTGAAAGAATATCTTGATGAAAAATAGACAGTAGATCTGCTAAGGGGGACGTTCGTTTGAAAATTGGTATTCTTACATTTCATAGAACCGCAAATTTTGGATCAGCCTTGCAGGCGTATGCGCTATGCCGAAAGGTCAAAGATTTGGGCGGGGATTGTGATCTGATTGACTACCGGTGTCCTGCTGTGGAAAACCGTGAGGGAATTGGAAAGTTTTATGATAAAACGCTGAAGAAAACAATAATACGTCTGTTACAAATGCCGCATAAGAAGAAAAAATATGCTTCTTTAATGGGATTTTTGAAACAAAGTGTGAATTTCAGCAACCCATATGTTCCGGCCACGATCGGTTCTGCCAATGATGAATATGACAGATTTATCGTTGGAAGCGATATTGTTTGGGGTACGGATATCACAGAAGGTGATTATACCTTTTTCTTAAATTTCGTTTCGGATAACAGAAAAAAATATGCTTTTGCTTCATCTGTTGGGAACTGCGATCGGTATGAAAAGGAAGAAAAAGAACAAGTGAAGCAGTTATTAGGCGAATTTAGGCATATTGCAGTAAGAGAAAAAGATGCATGCCAATGGATTCGCGCCCTGACAGAAAAGGATGTTGATTTTGTATGCGATCCCACGATGCTGCTGACGGCTGACGAGTGGACACAAGCGGTCAAACCCAAAACTTACAAGCAAAAATATGTTTTGGTGTATTTTACAGACAATTCCGGTAAAATTTTTGAAGATGCCAAAGCCTATGCGCAGAGAGAGGGTTTGGAAGTATATTTTATTAGTTCTGCATTAAAGCCCACAAAAGGCGTAAAGAACATAAATCCTGCTTCCCTTGCAGAATTTTTGGGCTTGATTCAAAATGCGGCCTTTGTTTTCACGGCATCTTACCATGGAATGTTATTTTCTATGTATTTCCGTAAAGATTTTGTGTTTTATACAAGAGCGCACAGCGCAAGAGTTATTTCTTTGGCCGAACATTTAGGGCTGTCTGACCGCTGCGCAAATGAAATGACGGTTGAAGATTTTACGCCGATTGATTACACCTTGATTGATGATCAGATAATAGCTTTTCGAGAAAAATCAGTTGCAATTTTGAAAGAGATGTTAGAGCAATGACTGAGTCTATTATAAAGGTAAGTCGCAATGAATGCGCCGGGTGCGGTGTGTGTGAAGCTGTTTGCCCCACCTCTGCTATACATATGCGTGAGGACGAATATGGCTGCCTGTATCCCCGAATTTCCCAAAGTGATTGCATTTCCTGCGGCGCTTGCCTGAAAAAGTGTCCGACCCAAAGTAACTGGCTGTGGGAAAGGCAACCGAACAAGGTATATGCCGCTTGGAATAAAAATTCTGACCAGCGCAGATATGCGGCATCCGGCGGAATTGCAACGGCGATGTATCAATACGCATTGGAGCGTGGCATAAAAACCTTTGGTGTGGCGTATGAGCCCGGCAAAGGGGCGAAATATATTGAAATCAAAGACAACGGGGATATTGCACGTTGCCGCAATTCCAAATATGTTTTCAGCGATATAACGCCCCAATTGCCCAAGATAAAAGAATATTTGGAAGCTGGACAGCAGGTGCTGCTTATAGGACTTCCGTGCCAGCTTGCAGGCGTTCTATCTTTGGTCGGTGGCAGGAAGGATAATTTGATTTTGGTGGATATTGTCTGCCACGGCACATGCCCGGCTGCATATCTGAATCAGCATATAGCGCATATTGAGAAGAAGAAAAAACATACAACAACGCAGATGTTTTTCCGGGACCCGGAATATGGTACCAACAAATATGTTTTCAGTCTGTATGAACACAGCAAAGGGTTTTATAACCGCCGTGTACATATGGATGATGCGTATCAGATTGGATATCATAAGGCATTGTTTTATCGAGAGAATTGTTATTGCTGCAAGTATGCGCAGCCTCGAAGAATCGGCGATCTGACCATTTCCGATTTTAGCGGATTGGGACGGTGCGAACCTGTGACATTTGACCGCAAGTCTGTTTCTTGTGTGATGGTATCTTCGCTCCGTGGAGAACATTTTTGGGAGGAATTGATCGGGGAAGGAAAAGTTGAGAGCTATCTGCGTCCTTCCGAGGAAGCTTTTGCATATGAAAAGCAGTTAAGGCGTCCCTCTATTCCCCATAAAAAACGTTCTGTATTTTTAAATACGTACGCCGCATCAGGGGATTTTGAAAAATCCGCAAAAAAGGCTGTGCTTGTCGATACGGTTAAGAATATGACAGCGCACTATCTTCGCATTGAATCGATAAAGGCAGGTGCGGTGCGCTGTATTCCAAAGAGCGTAAAAGGATATATTAAGCGATTGGTGAGAAAATGAAATGAGGAATAATAGGGGAGAAAAGAACAGCCTGCTTTCCGGCTTGGGCTGGTCATATGCGGAACGGCTGCTGTCTCAGCTTGTTTCCTTGCTGGTATCCATCGTTTTGGCAAGACTTCTTACACCGGACGATTACGGAACGGTTGCCATTGTTACTGTTTTTATTACCATTGGCGATGCCCTTGTAAACGGCGGTTTTGGCAATGCTTTGGTGCAAAAGAAGGACGCAGACGATCTGGACTTTCACTCAATCTGGTGGGTAAGTCTTGGTGTATCGGTTGTTTTGTATTTTGCGCTGTTCTTTGCTGCACCGATACTGACCCAAATGTATGAAGCGCCTGTTTTGGTGCCTGTGATCCGGGTGATGAGTATAAAGTTCATTTTCTCTGCGTTGAACTCGGTACAAAGTGCATATGTGCAAAAGAATATGCTGTTCCGCTTCTTTTTCTTTTCGACGATGGGAGCAACGCTGTTTTCGGCAGTGGTTGGCATTGCAATGGCATATTTGGGCTGCGGCGTCTGGGCGCTGATCGCCCAATATCTTACCAGCTCCGTTGTGAGTACAGCGGTACTGTTTTGCGCCATTGCCTGGAAGCCCCGGTTCCGATTTTCTTTGGAACGGGTGAAAACCTTGTGGGGCTTTGGCGCAAAAGTTTTGGGCGCAACCTTGGTATATACCATACGGGACAATATTCGCACACTGATCGTAGGCAAACGTTTTTCTACTGATGATTTGGCTTATTATAATCAAGGACAGAAATTTCCTGCCTTGCTTGTGACGGATGTGGTAGACTCGTTGGGAAAGGTTCTGTATCCGGAATTATCCAAGAAACAAGAGGATTTATTGCAGGTAAAGGAGCTGATGCGCAAGGCTGTACAGCTAAGCGCATATGCTTTGACACCCATGCTTTTTGGGTTGCTTGCGGTCAGCGATACATTTGTACGGCTTATACTAACAGAAAAGTGGCTGCCCTGCGTTCCCTTTATGCAGATTATGTGTTTGGGGTACTGCACCCGGTCGTTAAGCGCAATTTTTCAAAAGGGCTTGCTGTCCTTGGGCAAAAGTGCGCTGAATTTCATACACGAAATAACCACATCTTTCGTAACCATTATGCTTTTATTAATTGCGGTTTTTGCGTTTAACAGCGTTGCGTTAATTGCGTGGAGTTATGTCGCTGTATCGTTGATTGGTATTGGCTTGTATGGCTATTGGTGCCATAAGCATCTGCAGTATCGGTACCGTGAGATGATGGCGGACTATTTGCCCAGCTTGCTTTTGTCCATTATTATGGCCGGCGGCGCAATGCTGGTGGGTCTGCTGCCTATTGGTAATGTTTGGAAGCTGCTGCTGCAGATTCTTGCCGGTGCCGGTGTGCACATCGGGATTTCTGCTGTTTTTAAAGTGAAGCCCTTTGTATATTTGTCTGGCGTTGTTTTAAATAGGGGCAAAAAAGACATTAAAACGGAAAATTAAAGACGGAAAGCTTTTTGTGAGGTTAAAATGCTACAAGCGAATGTGAAATTAAACCATATGCCCATTTTGGTCACAGGGGCGGCGGGGTTTATCGGCTCATATCTTGTGATGGAGCTGCTGCGCACCGTGCCGGGGGTCAAAATCGTTGGCCTGGACAATAAAAACGATTACTACGACGTGTCTATCAAGGACTACCGTCTGAAGGAAATAGAGAAGCTGGCAGGGCAGTATCCTGACGCCAAATGGGAATTTGTGGAGGGGGATATTGCAGACCGCAGTCTTATCGATGAGCTTTTTGCAAAACATTCCTTTGCCGTGGTGGTCAATCTTGCGGCCCAGGCCGGTGTTCGCTACTCTATCGAAAATCCCGATGTTTATATCACCTCCAATATTATCGGCTTTTATAACATTTTGGAGGCCTGCAGAAGCAGTATGCAAACGGAGCATCCGGTGGAGCATCTGGTGTATGCGTCCTCCTCGTCGGTGTATGGGTCGAACAAGAAAATTCCCTATTCCACCGAGGACAAGGTGGATAACCCCGTTTCCCTTTATGCGGCAACGAAAAAGAGCAACGAGCTGATGGCCCACGCTTACAGTAAGCTTTATAACATTCCCTCTACGGGTCTGCGGTTTTTTACCGTCTATGGCCCGGCAGGTCGCCCGGATATGGCCTATTTTGGCTTTACAGACAAGCTGGTAAAGGGCAAGACCATTGAAATTTTCAATTACGGCAACTGCAAACGGGATTTTACCTATGTGGACGACATTGTAGAGGGTGTTCGTCGGGTGATGCAGCATGCGCCGGAGAAAGAAACAGGGGAGGACGGCTTGCCCTTGCCCCCCTACGCCGTTTATAACATCGGAAATAACAGCCCTGAAAACCTGCTGGACTTTGTGACCATTTTGCAGGAAGAATTGGTTTGCGCCGGTGTTTTGCCCCAGGATTATGATTTTGATGCCCACAAAAAGCTGGTGCCGATGCAGCCGGGAGATGTGCCCATTACCTATGCCGATACCTCCGCATTGGAACGGGATTTTGGCTTCAAGCCGTCCACCCCTCTGCGTGAGGGACTTCGTCGGTTTGCCCGTTGGTATCGGGAATTTTATCAATAGAAAAACGAATGAGGAACAAAAATGACTGCCTACGAAGCCTTTGAAGATACCTACAAAAAAGCGCCTCAATACATGGTTTTTACCCCCTATCGGGTTTGCCCCATTGGCGCCCATGTTGACCATCAGCTTGGCAAGATCACCGGTTTTGCCATTGATAAGGGCATCCATATGGCTTATGGTCCGAAGCAAAACGGTGTGGTGGAAATTATGTCTTTGCAGTTTGACAAGCGTGCCCAGTGGCACGTGGCCTCTACACCGGAAACGCCCCAAGGAGATTGGGCCGACCATCTCCGTGGCGCTACCATTGCGCTGCACAGCCGCTACAATTTAAGAACGGGACTTTGTGCCGTTTTGGACGGAGAGTTGCCCATTGGCGGCCTTTCGTCGTCTGCGGCGGTGATCATCACGTTTTTGTCTGCCCTTTGCGCCCTCAACGGCATTGTACTTGCCCCGGAGGAGCTGATTTCCATTTCCAAGGAAGCGGAAAATAAGTATGTGGGCGTGTCCTGCGGCAAGCTGGATCAAAGCTGCGAGGTGTATTGCAGAAAAGAGCATCTGCTGTATATGGATCTGCAGGACGACAGCTATACCTTAATTCCCCAGCATAAGGATATGAAGCCTTATAAGTTCGCTATTTTCTTTAGCGGACTGGAGCGAAGCCTCGCCGGCTCTGCCTTTAATATGCGTGTGGACGAGTGCCGCAGCGCCGCCTATGCCCTCAAGGCCTACGCCGGTATGCCTTACGGGAAATTTGAGCAGACCCATCTGCGAGAAGTGCCACGGGAAGTTTACCAG
>JAZKXS010000119.1:0-1243 GCA_045611745.1 Faecousia sp. | reverse complement strand
TTCCCGGTCGACTACGTTGCCTGCGCCGATTTTTACGCTGTCGCCGTAGTTTTCACGAACCCAGGCAATGGTCTTTGCCTGCCAGCAGGTAAAACCCTCGGAGGAGTCGATAACCAAGCAATCTACACCTGCCTCCAGCAGAGCAGGAATGCGCTGGGCGTAATCTCGGGTGTTGATGCCTGCGCCTACCAAATAGCGTTTTTCATTGTCCAGCAGCTCCAGAGGATGGGCTTTGTGGGAGGAATAGTCTTTGCGGAACACAAAGTACATCAGATGGTCGTTTGCATCTACAACAGGGAGACTGTTGAGCTTGTTGTCCCAAATGATGTCATTGGCTTCTTTCAAGGTGGTGTCAGCAGGGGCGGTGATGAGCTTTTCACGGGGCGTCATAAAGGAAGATACCTTCTCGTTGCCGTCCATACGGCTGACACGGTAATCCCGGCTGGTGACGATGCCCAGCAGCTTGCCGGTGGCGGTGCCGTCATCGGTGATGGCTATGGTGGAGAATCCGTTTTGCTCCTTCAGCGCCAGCACATCGGCGAGGGTATGTTCCGGCGTAAGATTGGAGGCGGAGACCACAAAACCTGCCTTATATCCTTTGACTTTTGCGACCATAGCGGCCTGAGATTCAATGGATTGAGAGCCGAAAATGAAGCTGATGCCGCCTTCTTTTGCCAAGGCAATGGCCAGCGTGTCGTTGGAAACCGATTGCATAACAGCAGAGGTCATTGGAATGTTGAGACTGATGGCCGGTTCCTCAACGCCTTTGCGATATTTCACCAAAGGAGTGCGGAGAGAAACGTTGCTGGGAACACATTCCTCGGAGGTGTAACCGGGAATCAAAAGATATTCACTAAAAGTGTGACTGGGTTCGGAATAGTAATATGCCATTGGGAAACCTCCGTTATTTGAAATATTTTACTGCTGCTTCGAACATGCGGATATTATACTCGCCGGGAACGTTTTTGTAAAGACCCTTGCCAATGCGTTCACTGTGACCCATTTTGCCAAACACTCTGCCGTCGGGGGAAGTGATGCCCTCTATGGCGAAGAGTGAGCCGTTGGGGTTAAATGCGGCATCCATTGTGGGATTGCCGGCAAGGTCGACATACTGGGTGGCGATTTGCCCATTTTGGG
Source organism: Faecousia sp. (assembly GCA_045611745.1). Classification (GTDB taxonomy): domain Bacteria; phylum Bacillota; class Clostridia; order Oscillospirales; family Oscillospiraceae; genus Faecousia. Next base: position 106 of record JAZKXS010000119.1, on the reverse strand, counting down.
CAAGCTGCAAAGCCAATTCTTCACTGGCAAAGAAACGACCTTCACCGTGGGAAATGGGTACATTTACAATATCGCCCACGTTCATCAGGCTAAGCCACGGAGATTT
>JAZKXS010000118.1:0-21079 GCA_045611745.1 Faecousia sp. | reverse complement strand
GGCTGGGAGACATTCAGGTTCATTAAAAGCTGCAGATAAAGAGCGGTGTTAGAACCGTATTGGGAGTACCATTCGTTATAGCTTGCACTAATGGCATCAGAATAGTAATAGCTCAGTTCTACTGCGTTGATTTCTTTATCGCCAACCACTGCAGCGATAGAATTTTTCTGCAGATAGCCGGATTGAACAACGCCGCGAACGGTCACGATGGAAATTGCTGCAACCAGAATGACGACCAAAACAGTAACAAAAGAAATGGTGTACCGCTTTAATTGCTTTGCTTCTTTTTGCTCCTGTGCTTGACGGGCTGTCATTTTGGAAGCGTTTTGCTCCTTGCGGAGTTTTTTCTTGTTAGATGCGCTCATAATTAGTTCCTCTCAAGTACAAATAATATGCTACTGAATTTGCATTTCTATGGGATTATAACCTATTTCTTAAAATCTTTCAAGTATAATTATTGCAACTTGTAAAAATTTACAAAATTCTCACAATTTTATCCATTAAAAAGGGTGCTGCTTTCACAGCACCCAAACCCGCTTTGGCCGTACGTGTCCATTTATGACCTGCACAAATGGCAGGTGGGTGGCCGCTCTGCATCTTAGCTGCTCCCAACGTCCGCCCCTCGTCAAAGCGTGGGCGGGAGGTCTGCAATCCGATACAGAAGTCAAGCTTCCCAATAAAAAGATGTGGGTCCAAAAGGACACGCTACGCACCAAGCAGGCTGTAAAATTATTCTTCCTCCGGATAAAGCTCAGCCATAATAAGATCGTTGACTGCTGCTATCTCATCTTCGTCCTCAATGGCACAAAGCAGAGGTTCTCCGTCCTCGTCATCTTCAGACTTCAGGATGCTGATTTCCGGAACATCCTCATCACTTCCTGCAGCAATGACAGCAAGGTAGGTATAACCGTTGTATTCCACAGAGGTTAAAACCTCCAATTCATACTCAGTACCGTCCTCATCTACAATGGTCATAAAATCAGAACCGAACATTTTTCTCTCTCCTCCCGCATCTGTTTTCTGCCTATATTGTAATCTATAGACCTGGGAAAATCAAGTGAAATCTGTCAGGAAAGATAGGTCTCTAAAAGTTCTGCAAGCTGGCGCCTGCTTGTGATGGGAATGCCGGCTTTGAGCGCATTTTGGTCTTTTTTAGGATAAGCGGATACAGATTGCTGGTATACTTGTATGGGAATCAAATGCCCCTCACGGAAAAGCGCAAGATTTCCGTTATGAACACCCAAATATAATGAAAGTACCACAATTGGTAATATAGTCCGGAAAAATTTCATAACAACGCCTCCTGTTCATATATATTTTCCCGGAAATTCATTAAATATTAAAAAATTGGGTCTTTCGTTTTTTTGATGGGTATGCTATAATCGTATGCGTGGTGGTATGCGATCATACCATTGGTGTAAAATAAGTCTGGTTGGTCTTTGTGTGACCGTATGATATGGAGGTAGCGCGTATGGATGAAAACAAGAGAAACAATGGTGACCGTCAGCAATGGCAGCCCCATGTGTCCCTGCGTATTTTATATAAGATTTGGATGGCGACCTATTCTGTCGTCAAAATTGCGCTGGGCGCATTGGTAACGGTTTTGCTCATCTGTGGCGTTTGTGCGTTTGCGTTTGTGGGAATTTTGGGTGACTATTTGGAAGAAGATATTTTGCCCGATGCCGATTTGAATTTGGATGATTTCAAGTTGGATATGAATTCCTATTTGTATTATGTGGATGAAGACGGAAAAATTCAGCCCCTGCAGCAGGTTTATTCCGATACCAAGCGTCAGTGGGCAGATCTGGAGGATATTCCGGAGGATCTGGTTCACGCCACCATTGCCATTGAGGATAAGCGCTTTTATGAGCATCAGGGTGTTGACTGGTTTACGACGGTTAAAGCTTGTGCCGGTATGTTCTTCGGCGGCGGTACAGTGGGCGGTTCGTCTTTGACCCAGCAGCTTATTAAAAACTTGACCGGCGAAAACAGTGTTACCGTTCAGCGTAAGGTTATGGAAATATTCCGGGCGGTCTGTGTAGAAAAGGCCAATACGAAGGATGAAATTATTGAGTTGTACCTCAATACCGTTTATTTTGGTAACGGCTATAACGGTGTGCGCAGCGCAGCGGAGTATTATTTCGGCAAAGAGCTGGAACTGCTGACCACAGCGGAATGTGCAAGCCTTATTAGTATTACCAATAACCCTTCTATCTTTGACCCCTACCGGAAAGCCTTTGAGGAAGGCGGCAAGACCGGTCAGGAGAGAAATCGTGAGCGTCAGGTTATCGTCCTGAAGGAAATGTGCAATCAGGGCTGGATTTCCAAAGAAAAATACGATGCTGCTGTTGCACAGGAGATGGTATTTGAGTCTGGCGTGACAATGGAAGAACGGCTCAATACTTGCCCGAATGAGGCTTGTCAATACCGGGATGTGGCTGCTAATTTTAAAGAGAAAAATGGCGCCTACTATTGCCCGAAATGTAATACCAAGGTTGTTTTGGAGCAGGTATCCAATCGTGGTGTCTACTCTTGGTTTACAGAGACAGTGCTGAAGGATGTGGCCAAGGAATTGGCGGCAAAAGCCGGCACGGAATGGAATGATGCCACCAAGAGTATTTATATGGAGCTGATTCGTCGTGGCGGTTACCATATTTATACGACGATGGATCCTAAGGTTCAGACCCAGATAGATGAGATCTACGGCAACCTTGACTATATCCCGGATACCAAGAGCGGTCAGCAGCTTCAGTCTGCGATTGTGGTTATTGATAACCGCACCGGCGACATTGTTGGCCTTGCAGGTGGTGTTGGCGAAAAAACAGACTATGATGCTTGGAACCGCGCAGAAGCAAAACTGCAATCCGGTTCTTCTATCAAGCCCCTTTCTGTTTATGCACCGGCTTTTGAGCTGGGCGCCATCAATCCTGCTACCATTGTTTACGATTTGCCTCTTTACTATAATGAGAAAGGCCCCTGGCCTAACAACGATAACCGGAAATTCTCTTATAAGCGTACGATCTTTGAAGCGGTAGAGGACTCTGTAAACGCTGCTGCTGCCAACACTCTGGATGGTATCGGCATCAGCTATTCTTACGAGTTTGCAAAATACAAGTTTGGTTTGTCCACTTTGGTGGATTACTTGCCTCTGAACGATGGAAAGTTCCAGTCTGACAAAGACTATGGCCCTCTGGCTATGGGCGCACAGACTAAGGGTGTTACAGTCCGTGATATGACCAGCGCTTATGCAGCCTTTGCCAACAACGGTCTGCAGCGTGAGGCCCGCACCTTTATTCGTATTTACGACAGTGAAGGCAATTTGGTTTTGGAGAATAAGCAGGATTCTCAGCAGATCCTCAGCGAAAAGACAATCACCTATATGAACTACTGTCTTGTCAATGCAGTTCGTAACGGTACAGGCTCCGGCGCATACTTCTCCGGCACTCAAATTGGCGGTAAGACAGGCTCTACCTCCAGCTGGCGTGATCGTTGGTTCTGCGGCTTTACCGGCTACTATACAGCGTCTGTATGGTGCGGTTATGACATTCCGGAAACCATTACACTTAGCAGTGGATCATTTAACCCGGCGGCTCGTATGTGGCGGTATGTTATGCAGCCACTGCACAAGGGCAAAGCAAACATTCCTCTTTATGATGCTAAAAAGATGGTGGATGTGACGGTCTGTATTGACAGCGGTAAGCTGGCAACAGAGGCCTGCACCCACGATGCCCGTGCAACTTCCGGCTTTAGCCGCACACGTACGGTAAAGGTCTACGCAGAGGATGCACCTACTGAGTACTGCACAAAGCATACAAGCGTCACTTATTGCACCACCGGCGGCGGTGTGGCAAATGAGTACTGCAATCATTTTGCAACCATCGAAAATACAGACCCTGCATTGGGCGCGGTAGCTGCAACTATTGAACAAAGAGCGCTCGTGAAACTCACCCAAAGTGAAATTGATGCCATCAACAAGGCGATAACTTACGGCCTTTGGCCTGAGTTCTACAATAATAGCTATGTTTATAAAGTAGATGCGGCCGGTAATGGCGTTCCGTTTGGCGGTTTCCTGACCGGATTTGTAACAGGGGCGGATGGCGTGGTTTCCGGTGGAACAGCGCCATATCCCGATAATACCTTGCCGTATATTCCCTGCCAAGTGCACACCCAGGCCGCCTGGGAGGAATATTTGGCATCTCGTCCTCCTGTGGAAGATCCTGTGGTTCCGGATGTCCCTGAAGGAGATGACACCACCCAAGGTGGTGACGACACTACCCAAGATGGTGACGACACGGTCATCGAATAATAAGGAGAAATTATGATTTGGATTTCCGATTCCTGGAAGGATTATGAGGTGCTGGACACCTCTGACGGGGAACGCCTGGAGCGTTGGGGGAAGTACCTTTTGGTACGCCCCGATCCCCAGGTCATTTGGAATACGCCCCACAGCCATCCGGGTTGGAAAAAGTATGATGCTCGGTATCTCCGGTCTTCCACCGGTGGCGGACATTGGAGCGACCATAATCTGCCTGAAAAATGGCAAATTCGTTACAAGGATTACTTGACCTTTAACGTAAAACCTATGAATTTTAAGCATACTGGTGTATTTCCGGAGCAGGCTGCCAACTGGGATTATATCCGGGAAAGGGTAGCAAATGCCGGCAGACCTGTCCGGGTGCTGAACCTGTTTGCCTATTCCGGTGGCGCAACTTTGGCAGCTGCCGCCGGTGGCGCAGAGGTATACCATGTGGATGCCTCTAAGGGTATGGTACAGTGGGCGAAGGAAAATGCCGTAGCTTCCGGCTTGGCAGATAAGCCCATTCATTGGATCGTGGACGACTGCGGTAAGTTTATCCAGCGGGAGATTCGCCGTGGCAGACGGTACGACGGTATTATCATGGACCCCCCAAGCTATGGCAGAGGCCCAAGCGGTGAGATCTGGAAAATGGAGACCAGCTTTTATCCGTTCCTTTTGGAAACGGCAAAGCTGCTGACGGACAATCCGCTGTTTGTGATTATCAATTCTTATACCACAGGTCTTGCTCCCTCTGCAGTTGGCTATGCGTCAGATGTGGTGTTTGGTGCGACCCACGGCGGCAAGACCGAAGTGGGAGAACTTGGTCTTCCGGTTACAAACGGTGGACGCATCCTGCCTTGCGGCGCAACGGGTAGATGGACGCCCGATTAAGCTAATGGAGGAAAATCGTGAATAAAGCGATCACAGTAGAAAATTTATCATACACTTATCCGGGCGTGGATGACACGCCCGGCGTTAGCGTATTTACGGGTCTTGACCTTACCATCAAAGAAGGTAGTTTTGTGGCGATACTCGGTGGTAACGGCTGCGGAAAGTCCACCCTTGCCAAGCATTTTAATACGATTTTACTTCCTTGCGGCGGTAAAGTATATGTATGCGGTATGGACACCACTGATCCGGAAAAGCAGATTGCTATTCGCAGGAATGTAGGTATGGTGTTCCAAAATCCGGATAACCAGATCGTTGCCAACGTTGTGGAGGAGGATGTGGCTTTCGGTCCGGAAAACCTGGGGATTGCCAGCCCTGTCATCCGTCAGCGGGTAGACAATGCCCTTAAACAGGTGGATATGTATGAATACCGGGAGCATGCACCCCATCTTCTTTCCGGAGGACAGAAGCAGAGGGTTGCGATTGCTGGCGTGATCGCCATGGAACCCAAATGCATTGTTTTGGATGAGCCAACGGCAATGTTAGATCCCAAGGGTAGGCGAGAGGTAATAGAGACGATCACACGACTCAACCGGGATAAAGGGATTACCGTTGTACTGATTACGCACCATATGGATGAAGCGGCCAAAGCTCAGCGTGTCATTGTTCTGAATAAAGGAGAAGTGGCGCTGGACGGCACGCCGGAGGAAGTGTTTTCCCATGTGGAAATGCTACACAATGTTCGGCTTGCTGCGCCGGAAACGGTGGAGCTTTGCTGGGAACTTAATAAAATGGGTTATGATCTGCCGCTGACAGATATTGACCCTAAGAAATGTGCGCAGACACTTTTTGATTTTTTGCAGGAGAAGGTCTGACCCATAGGAGGATTATAAGGTGGCACCTATTATACAGGTAGACAACTTACAATATATATATAGCCAAGGTACACCATGGGAACATGTGGCAATTGATGGCATCTCTTTCTCCATTGAGCGAGGAGAGTTTGTGGGCATCATAGGCCATACCGGTTCGGGCAAGTCTACCTTGATCCAGCAATTAAACGGTCTTTTGAAGCCTACTTCCGGTAAGGTCTTACTGGACGGAAAAGATATTTGGGCAGATAAGATGACTACCCGTCAGGCGCGCTTTCGCGTGGGTCTTGTGTTCCAATACCCGGAGTATCAGCTTTTTGAGGAAACGGTCTATAAGGATATTGCGTTTGGCCCTAAAAATATGCGCCTTTCTGGGGAGGAAATCGATCGTCGTGTCCGGGAAGCGGCCGAGTTTGTTGGCATTACCCGAGAACAGCTTTTAGTATCTCCCTTTGACCTGTCCGGTGGCCAAAAGCGCCGGGTTGCGATTGCCGGCGTGATTGCTATGGAGCCGGAAGTGCTCATTTTGGATGAGCCTGCCGCTGGTCTTGATCCCGAGGGCCGGGAGGAGATCCTGAAAAATATTGAGGATTACCGCAAGGCAAAAAATGCTACGGTTATTATGGTTAGCCACAGTATGAATGATGTAGCACGTCTGACCGATCGGCTGTTGGTGTTAAATGGCAGTCAACTTGCATTTAATGGCACACCCAAGGAGGTCTTTGCCCATGCAGAGGAGCTGCTGGATATGGGCTTGGATATTCCTGATGTTACCCGTGTGTTTATGGAGCTTCAAAGATTGGGCGTAGATGTACCGGCTGTGTATACAACCGAGCAGGCAGTTTCTGCCCTCCGGGCACTAAAGGAGGGAAAGTAATATGCTAAAAGATATTACTCTCGGACAGTATTTCCCCGGAAATTCACCGATTCACAAGCTGGATCCCCGTACGAAGTTGGTGCTTCTGATTGCCTATATTGTTGCCCTGTTTACTGCCGGCAATTATTTGACTTATGGCATTTGCCTTGGATTTTTGGTAATGGTTATCGCTGTTTCAAAAATTCCGCCAAAATCCATTTTGACCGGTATGAAGCCGCTGATCTTCATTTTGATCTTTACAGGTATCCTTAATCTGTTCTTTACCCCCGGTGAAACGGTTTTGCTGTCTTTCTGGGGCATTACCGTTACTTTGGAAGGCTTGGTACGGGCAATCTTTATGGTAGCACGGATCTTAATGCTCATTACTGCCACATTCCTTTTGACCTATACGACGTCACCCATAGCCTTGACAGATGGCTTAGAAGCCCTCCTTAGCCCCTTGAAAAAGCTTCGTCTGCCTGTTCACGAGCTTAGCATGATGATGTGTATTGCCCTGCGTTTTATTCCCACATTGATTGAAGAAACGGACAAAATTATCTCTGCCCAAAAGGCAAGAGGCGCAGATTTTGAAACCGGAAAGCTTTTAGAACGGGTAAAAGCCCTTGTGCCGATCCTTGTGCCGCTGTTTATCAGCGCTTTTCGCCGGGCAGATGAACTAGCAACTGCCATGGAATGTCGCTGCTATCAAGGTGGCGAAGGTCGTACCAAAATGAAGTTGATGCGATATAAAAAAGGGGATTACTGTGCTTATCTGGCAGGAGTTTTGTTGATTGCTGCCGTTATTACCTTGAGATTTTTCGGCCTGTGAGGAAATTATGCGGAATATTGCTCTGTTTTTGACTTATTTGGGTACAGCTTTCCACGGCTGGCAGATGCAAAAGGATCTGCCTACTGTGCAGGAAACAATGGAAAATGCTATCGCAAAAGTCGTGGGACACCCTGTACATGTTACCGGTTGCGGTCGAACAGATGCCGGTGTCCATGCAAGATGTTATGTGGCGAATTTTAAGACATTGTCCACCATTCCGGTAGACCGACTGCCTTATGCGTTAAACACCCACCTGCCTGCAGATGTGGTAGTGACAAAGGCTTTCGATGTCCATGAGAATTTTAATGCCATTGGCTCTTGCGCAAAAAAAGAATACACCTATCAAATCTATAATTCTCGGGTGCGGGATCCTTTCTATGTGGACCGCGCTTGGTTTTATCCTCGTCATTTGGACGAGAAGATTATGCAAAAAGCGGCAGATCAGTTTGTAGGAGAACACGATTTTGCTGCTGTTCGTTCTGTGGGAACGGATGTTAAATCCACTGTTCGCACCGTATATTATTATAATGTAGAGCGTCAGGGTGATATGCTTTACTTGAAAGTATGCGCCAACGGTTTTCTTTATAATATGGCCCGGGCTATGGCAGGCACCATAGTCTATGCCGCCGAGGGGAAATTTCCTCCTGAGGAAATTGGCCGTATTTTGGAAAGTGGAAACCGCACTGCAGCAGGCCCCACCGTGCCGGCAGGCGGACTGTATATGACCAAGCTTTGGTATGATGACGGTGTGGAAAAATTCGAGTGCCCCGATTAGGAGTGAGAAAATGCAACCCAAAATGTGCGCAAAATGTAAAAAGAACATTGCTGTTGTTTTCATTACGAAAATTGAAAACGGTGCGACCTTAAACGAAGGTTATTGCCTGCGTTGCGCCCGTCAGCTTGGTGTACCCCAAATCGATCAGGTGGTTAAGCAAATGGGTATTTCTGAGGAAGAGCTGGACGGTCTTAGCGACGAAATGAGCAGTATGTTCGGTCAGATCGAGCCGGAGGAAGAAGATGAACTGGAAAGCCGTACGGCAACATTCCCTCTGCTCAATCAAATGTTTGGCGGCAACCTGCCTGCCAAAAAACAGGAAATGCCCGAGGAAGAACCGCAAGAGCCTGGTAAGAAAAAAGGCAAGAAGCATAAATTCTTAGATGCTTACTGTATGGATTTAACAGGCAGAGCCAGAGAAGGTAAGCTGGATAAGGTCATCGGCCGGGATGTGGAAACGGAGCGTGTTATCCAGATCCTCAACCGCCGCCAGAAGAACAATCCCTGCCTTATTGGCGAGCCGGGCGTTGGCAAAACTGCCATTGCGGAAGGCCTTGCCCAGCGGATCGTGGCTGGTGAAGTGCCCTATAAGCTTCGGGACAAAGAGGTGTTTTTGCTGGATTTGACGGCCCTTGTTGCCGGCACCCAGTTTAGAGGCCAGTTTGAAAGCCGTATGAAAAGCCTGATTGGAGAAATCAAGGCTTGCGGTAATATCATCCTCGTTATTGATGAGGTGCATAACCTTGTGGGCGCAGGCGATGCAGAAGGCTCTATGAATGCTGCGAATATCCTGAAACCTGCCCTTTCCAGAGGCGAAATTCAGGTGGTGGGTGCGACTACCTTTAACGAATACCGCAAGCATATTGAGAAGGATGCGGCTTTGGAGCGTCGTTTCCAGCCGGTATCCGTATCTGAGCCGACCATCGAAGAAGCCTGCCAGATTATGCAGGGAATTGCCAAAATCTATGGCGATTTCCACGGAGTCAGCATCTCTCCGGAGATTGCCCGTCAGTGTGTCGTTTTGTCTGAGCGCTATATTTCCGACCGCTTTTTGCCCGATAAGGCCATCGACTTACTTGATGAAGCCTGCTCGGACGTGAATCTGCGAAATAAGGAAATTTCCCGGCTGGCAGAACTGAAAAAAGAGCGTGACGATTACGAATTGGAGCTGCGTATGCTCACGGAGGATACGGAAAATGAGCATTACGAGCGCCTTGCTACATTGCGCAGCAAGCTCTGCGTTATCGCCGCAGAAATTGAAAAACTGGATCAGCTGCCACCTCCGGCTGTGACCATGGAAAACCTTGCCCGGATCATTGAGTTGTGGACGAAAATTCCTGCAAGCAAAATTAAGGCGCAGGAGTATCAGCAGATCAAAGGCCTGGCAGACCGCCTGAAAACCCATATTGTGGGTCAGAATGAGGCAGTAGAGGCTGTGGCAAAGGCCATTCGCAGAAACCGTGTGGGCATTTCTCCCAAGCGTCGCCCGGTGTCCTTTATCTTCGTTGGCCCCACCGGCGTCGGTAAGACGGAACTGGTAAAGTGCCTTGCTTCTGACCTGTTTGATACCCCCGATTCTCTGGTGCGGCTGGATATGTCTGAGTTTATGGAAAAGCATACGGTTTCCAAGCTCATTGGCTCGCCTCCTGGTTATGTAGGTTATGACGAAGCCGGTCAGCTGACAGAAAAGATCCGTCGTCGGCCTTATAGTGTCGTCCTTTTCGATGAAATCGAAAAGCCTCACCCCGATGTGCTCAATGTGCTCTTGCAGGTGCTGGACGATGGTCGTATTACCGATGCCCAGGGCAGAACGGTGAATTTTGAAAATACGGTGATCGTTATGACCTCTAATGCCGGCTCTGAGGGCAGGGTAGGAGGTGTCGGCTTCGGCAGAAGCGATAAAGATATGGTTACGGAGAAGACAATGAAAGCGCTCCGGGAATTCCTCCGCCCGGAATTTTTAAACCGTGTGGATGAAATTATTACCTTCAACCACCTGTCGGAAGAAAACTTCTTGGGCATTGCGGATATTATGCTAAAGGAGCTTCAAGCCAGCCTGACAGACCGTGGCTTAACCGTTACCTTTGCAGAAGGCGTCCGGGAATACCTTGTGAAAAAGGCATTTTCCATCACCTACGGCGCAAGAAACCTGCGGCGTACCATCCAGCGTGAACTGGAAGACCCCATTTCCGAAAAAATCATTGATTCCTTCGAATCGCCCATCACGGAAATTTCCGTTTCCGTCAAGGACGATACCTTAGAAATCAAAGCAAAATAATAAAATCCGGGAAGCAAACCGCTTCCCGGATTTCATATTAAAAGCGACCTGTAATGCAGAGGAAGGTGTGATATACTATTTGTGTGGATGATATTTAATCCCTTAATATCAAATATAAAAATATTTTCAAAATTTGTCCAATTTTTGCCGTTTTGTTCGTTACATATAGTAGAGGGTGTAAACCAAACGATCTTATGAAAGGAGCGTGAGGTGTATGAAAATGTTTGTTATGAGGCACAAGAAACTGTTTATTGTACTGTTGGTGATTGTTGTACTTTTACAGTCGCTTTGGCTGTTTAAGCCAAAGCTGTCAACCCTGAGCGATACCGGATTAGAGCTATTCTTATGGCTCAATGGAATTGAAGCACCTCAGGATATGGAGTGGACGCGGGAATACATTAAAATGGTTGAGGCGTGTTCGGATTACCTGCCGGTATGCAATTGGACGAAAATGCTGGTTTTTCCGGCAAAAATCAATAAAGCAGTAAATAGATACTACGGAAGACCATTTATTTATCAAGATATTCTTGATGAGGAATGAACAGCTATGCAAAGCGGTCTGTTGCAGTTTGCAACAGACCGCCTTTTTACAGGTCAAATTCGTTTGTCAGCTTGTCAGATACTCGCCAAGCTACATCTTCAATTTTATTTGCAGCTTTTACTGCCAGTTTCCGTGTAGGATTTGTCCGGGGCATCATCATAACAGCAACGGCTCCCACAGCCGCGCCAACGCCCATCGTAATTGCCCAAGTTTTTGCTTGCATATGCTTTCCCTCCTAATCTTTCAGGCTGTTAATAGTATATCCCGACAAGAAAAGTTATTTCTTGTAAGGTTTTTCCTTGCAAGGGACAAATTTTATGATATAATAGAAAAAGATAAGAAATGAGGTGTTTTTATGGCCATTGATTTGCTTCAGGATAAAATTCGGAAAATTAAAAATCCTACGGCAGCAGTATTTGCTTTTGATGAAACCGTGGTGCCGCCCCAGTTGGATGGGAACGTAGAGAAATATTTTGGCGATCTTTTAGAAACGCTGCAAGGTGCTGTGCCTGTTGTGCGGTTTTCTTTTGGAAGCTTCTGCCTGCAGGAAGGTGGAATTACCCTTTTGCAGAAATTGCTGAAAAAGGCATCTAATTTGGGCTTTTATGTGATTCTCGACGGACCGGAAATCTACTCTGTCGGTGCAGCGGAGCAGTACAGCACCCTTTTGTTTGCGGAAAATTCCGCTTTCCGTTTTGATGGCATCGTGCTTTCCGGTTTTATGGGCAGCGATATCCTAAAACCTTTTATTTCTCGGTGCAAGGATAGCGGAAAGGATGTTTTCGTTTTAATTCGCAGCGCCAATAAGAGCGCCTCGGAGCTGCAGGATCTGCTCACCGGTGGCAGACTGGTACATACTGCAGCGGCTGATATTATTTCCCGTATTGGTGAAAGCTTCGTTACCAGAAGCGGCTATTCGCCCGTTTGTGCCGTTGCTTCCGCAACAGCGCCGGATAGCCTGCGCAACCTCCGGGAAAAGTATAAACATATGTTCCTGCTTGTAGACGGTTTCACCGCCCCCGGCGCCAATGCCAAAAACTGCTCCTTTGCCTTTGACCGTTTGGGTCACGGCGCACTGGTTTGCAGCGACAGCATCGTTAGCGCTTGGAAGAGTGCAGAAGGTCAAGATCCGTTGATTGCCGCCAAGGAAGAAGCGGAGCGTATGCGCCATAATTTAGCACGATACGTAACTGTTTTTTAATATGTACCCGGTTGTCCTGGGTTTAATATTTAGCGGCTTCTATGCGCCTATGGGATATGTACCGGGTTATCCCCGGTTTAGCGCATGCCACGAATGCCCTTGCCAGTGCCGTTGCCGCCCGGAAGTGTGGTAGCATCTCCGGCAGGATCGGTCACATTATCCGTAGGCGCAGTGGTAGGTGCTGTGGTTGGCATAGTGGTAGGTGCGGTAGTAGGTGCAGTGGTAGGTTCGGTGGTTACGTTGCTGGAACAGCCACAAGCGGCAAAAGACATAACCAGCAAAGCGCAAACCGCCAAGAGTAAAAGTCGTTTCATTTTTTTATCCTCCTGTCCATTGGGTTCAAGCATAGTATTTCCCGGCTTTCGTCGAATACACAGGAAATTCACGCCAGTAACTTTCGGGAAAAGAGAAGAAAAAACGAATTGACACTTGCTATTTGTGTTAAAATTTTGTATAATAATAAAAAAATTAAAAAGGGGACCTTTTTAGATGAAGAAGCTTTCCGTTAAGAAAAATGTAGAATGTATGGCCTGCCTGGAATGTGTACGGGCTTGCTCCGAATCTTTTTATAAAGAGTTTCATCAGGATTTAAGCTGCATCCGTATTGTGGACAAGAATGGCGCTGCAAAGCCTATGACCTGTATCCAGTGCGGTAAGTGCGCCAAGGTCTGCGAATCTGGTGCGATTACCCAGAATCCCAAGACCGGCGTGTATATGATCAATAAGAAGCTGTGTACCTCCTGTGGTAAGTGCGTAGAAGCATGCCCTATGAAGGTTATGGTGCAAAAGGACGGTGGCACCACTACCAAGTGCATCGCCTGTGGCATCTGTGTCAAGGTCTGCCCCATGGAAGTCCTGGAGATCGTAGAAAAATAATACATAAAAGCGAGGGAAATTTCCCTCGCTTTTTCAATAAAAACACCCTGCCTTTATTTGGGCAGGGTGTATGCTTTTACTTTTGCAAAACGGTTTCGTCTGCAATTTGCTGCAGAATATCCGCACAGGGCAGATCAAAGGTGTAGGGAATTCCTTTGGACGGCTTGCCAAAGATGGTGGCGTAAGCAGTGCAGGCCACAAGATAAGAGCCGGCAGCAGAGGGGTGGCACAGATCGGGGTCGTACAGATCAATGCTGTTATCCCGGGCGATCAGCCGTTCAAAGGCTTCACCGGCCTGAATGATGGGTGCGCCGTCAAGGGCTGACGAAATGCGGTAAGAAACCTGCCGCAAAAAGGCTTCGTGATCTGCTCTTGTGATGGGAACTTTGTCAATAACGGGCATAACCGGAGGTTCACCGGTACATACTTCCACATTGCCGGAATTATTACCCCAGACGGCATAGAGCATTACTTTTGCGCCGTAGGACTCAGCCAACGCCTTCAATGTTTGCGCAGCTTGTGTTTCAGCGGCCAGTACCGTATCTTCAAAGGGTGTGATACGACGGGAAGGTTCAATGATCACATAATCCCACTGACGGGAAGCAAGCGCCTCACGGGTACGAATACCGAGGGGTTCAGATTCCATAGCGAAATGGGACATAGTCGCAGATCCTCTTGTTACGGAATCCACAAAAACGTCTTCACCTGCAGCTGTGGCAAGATCACCGAAGAGCTTGGGCAGATCGTTATAAAAAATCAAGCTGTTGCCAAGGAAGAGTATGTTCATACCATTACCTCCAAAGTTATGTTTTTTATAGTTATATAATAATAAAATCGATTTGTCAAGGCAGGATTTTTATGTACGCAGCGTTTGTATACGAACAAGAAATTTTCTATAATTTCTTCCGGAATAATTGCAAAATAAAGTGGTATATGCTATACTGTTAACAATAATACACCCGGAGGCGTTTATTATGGAAAATATGGTTTTTCAGAAGAAAATACAGGAGTTTTTACCGGAAATTTCTTTTCGTTTTGCAGAACCGATGAAAAATCATACCTCCTTTCGCATCGGAGGTCCGGTTGAGGCAATGGCATTCCCCAAAAATGCCGAAGAATTGTCTGAAATTTTAAAAGTGTCCAAATTATTGGACTTAAATATTCGTATCTTAGGTGCAGGAACCAACATTCTTGCCCCTGATGAAGGTATCTCCGGACTGGTGATTTGCTTGAAGGATTGCATTGACGGCATGGAGCTTTTGCCCGGTGACCGTATTCGTGTGGCTGCCGGTGTTTCGATGGCGAGGGCAGCGATGTTTGCGGCAGGAAAAGGCCTGTCCGGTCTTGAGTTTGCCCATGGCATTCCCGGAACAGTAGGCGGAGGTGTATATATGAATGCCGGCGCCTACGGTGGTGAAATTTGCCAAGTTTGCGAAAGTGTAGATGTTATGGATATGGACGGCAATATCCACACCTATACCGGTGACGAAATGAACTTTTCTTATCGTCACAGCCGTTTGGAGGACGAGGGCGGCATTGTCCTTTCTGCTGTTTTTGCTTTGACACCCAAACCCGAGAACGAGATCCGGGAGAAAATGCAGGAGCTGATTGCAAAGCGCAGAGCTTCTCAACCATTAGATAAGCCCTCGGCCGGTTCTGCTTTTAAGCGGCCTGTTGGCGGCTATGCGGCGGCGCTGATCGATGGCGCAGGCCTGAAAGGCTACCGGGTGGGAGACGCTGCCGTTTCTGAAAAACACGCAGGCTTTGTGGTAAATGTTGGTGATGCGACTGCTGCCGATGTGCAGGAACTTTTGCGGCAGGTATCTGATAAAGTATTTGAAAATTCCGGCATTCGCATTGAGCCTGAGGTTAGAATTTGGTAAGAAAGAGAGGGGATAACCGTGGCAATTTCCTTTTCTGCAGGTGCAAAGGCAGAGATCTGCCGGGTTTTGCCCTCAAGAGTTTGCTGCGCTATGGCGGAATGCTTTGGCATTTTGCTCTTTTGTAATAGCTTTGGAGCAGATGGCGTGCGGATCATAACAGAAAGCCGAGACTTTGTACAGCGTCTGCCTAAGCTTTTCATGAAAGCGTTTTCTATGGAATTTGATGTACGTCCCACAGAAGACGCAGTGGGCAAACTGGTATTCCAAATTACAGACCCTGCAAAGTGCAGGCGTCTTATGGACTTATATGGCTTTTCACCGGAGACAACCCTTTCCTTGCATATTAACCTCCAAATTCTGGAGGAGGATTGCTGCAAGGTATCTTTCTTGCGTGGCGCTTTTTTGACTGGCGGATCGGTAACATCACCGGAAAAAGGCTATCATCTGGAGCTGACAACTTCCCACGCAAGCGTTGCCCGGGAAGCTTATGCTCTTATTCAGGAAGTTTTGCGCTTTTATCCCAAGCAGGCAACCCGTGCAGGCGCAAAGGTGCTGTACCTTAAGCAAAGTGAGCAGATTTCCGATTGCTTAACATATTTGGGTGCGCCCATTTCCGCAATGGGCATTATGGAGGCAAGGCTTGAAAAGGAACTGAACAATGAAGTCAACCGCCGTTGCAACTGCGATGAGGCCAATACCTCCAAGGTAGTAGAAGCAGCCCAGGAGCAGATCAGCGCAATTCGTACGTTGAAGCAAAGAGGGCTTTACGAGCAATTGCCCGGAAAACTGAAGGAAGCAGCAGATGCCCGGGAGAATAACCCGGAATCATCTTTAACAGAATTGGCGCAGCTGATGCAGCCGCCAATTACAAAGCCTGCTATGAATCACAGGCTGAAAAAACTATTACAAATGGCACAGGAGGCGTAATATGAGTTTTGTGCACTTACATGTCCACTCGGAATATAGCCTTTTAGACGGTGCCTGCCGTATATCCGGAATGATGGACCGGGTAAAGGAACTGGGGCAGACGGCGATTGCACTGACAGACCACGGTGTTATGTACGGCTGTATTGATTTTTATAAGGCCGCCAAGGCAGCAGGCATTAAACCCATCATCGGCTGTGAGGTCTATGTGACTCGCCGCAGTATGTCCGACCGTATCCACGGCATCGATAATGACCCTTACCATTTGGTGCTGCTGTGTAAAGATCGGCAGGGCTATGAAAATCTTTGTAAACTGGTATCAGAGGCATTTATCAACGGCTTTTACGGTAAGCCTCGTGTGGATATTGCCCTTTTGCGGCAGTATAGCCAGGGACTGATTGCCCTTTCTGCCTGCCTGGCTGGCGGCGTAGCGCAATTCCTTATGGAGGAAGATTATAACGCTGCAAAGGAATATGCTCTGACAATGGCAGATATTTTCGGTCAGGACAATTTCTACTTAGAATTACAAGACCACAATATCCCGGAGCAGGTTCCCGTCAATCAAGGTATTTGCCGCATTGCAAGAGAAACAGGCCTGCCGTTGGTTGTGACCAACGATGCCCACTATCTCCGCAAAGAGGACGCCACGATGCAGGATGTTCTTCTTTGTGTGCAGACCGGCAAAACCATCGATGATCCCAACCGGATGAAATTCCAGACAGAGGAATTTTACTTAAAAAGCGAGGAGGAGCTTCGTGCTCTGTTCCCCGACTTGGACGAGGCTTTTGAAAATACTGCAAAGATTGCAGATCGTTGCAATTTGGAGTTCGTTTTTAACCAATATCATTTGCCCTCATTCCCTGTACCGGGGGGTTATACCAACGAGGAATATTTCCGCAAAATCTGTATGGACGGTTTCCGGGAACGGTACGAAAATCCCCCCGAAAGCTATATGGAGCGCTTGGAATATGAGATCGGTGTTATCAGCCGTATGGGCTATGTAAACTACTATCTCATCGTTTGGGATTTTATTCGCTACGCCAAAGAAACAGGTATTCCTGTTGGCCCGGGACGTGGTTCGGGTGCGGCATCTATCGTTGCGTACTGTATGCACATTACAGAGGTCGACCCTATGCAGTATGCTTTGATTTTTGAGCGATTTTTAAACCCTGAACGTGTCAGTATGCCGGACTTTGATACGGATTTCTGCCAGGAGCGTCGCCCGGAAGTCATTGATTATGTAATGAAAAAATACGGCGCTGACCACGTGGCACAGATCACTACTTTCGGTACAATGGCGGCTCGTGGCGCCATTCGTGATGTGGGTCGTGTGCTTAATTTCACCTACGCAGAAACGGATCAGGTAGCAAAGCAAGTTCCGACGATGCCTCTGCATATTACCCTTAAGGAAGCGCTGGATGTTTCTCCCAAGCTGCGGGAAATGTATGACGGAGATGAGCGAATCAAAAAACTGATCGATACCGCTATGCGTTTGGAGGGTATGCCGAGGAATACCTCTACCCACGCAGCCGGTGTGGTGATTACTGCAGACCCAGTTTGGAGCTATGTGCCGCTGTCTTGTAATGATGATACCATTGTTACCCAGTACACAATGACCACCATTGAGGAACTGGGACTTCTCAAAATGGACTTTTTGGGTCTTAGAAACCTGACGGTGATCAAGGACGCCCAGACCCAAATTCAGAAAATAGACCCGTCATTTGATATTGATAATATTCCCGATAACGATCCGGAAACGTTCCGGATGCTCTCTGAGGGCAAAACCCAGGGCGTTTTTCAGTTGGAATCTGCCGGCATTACAGGCGTTTGCGTCAATATGAAGCCTGCATCCATTGAAGATATGACGGCAATCGTGGCCCTTTACCGTCCGGGCCCGATGGATTCTATTCCCAAATTTATTGCCAATAAGCAAAATCCTGCAAAAATCACCTATAAAACACCCCATTTGGAGCCGATTCTTCGGGTTACCTATGGCTGTATTGTCTATCAGGAACAGGTTATCGAAATTTTCCGTTCCCTGGCAGGCTATACCATGGGACAGGCAGACAATATCCGTCGTGCCATCTCTAAGAAAAAGCAGAAGGTAATTGAAGAAGAACGGAAGGTGTTTGTTTACGGTGATCCTGCCCAAAATATTCCCGGCTGCGTAGGAAATGGCGTCAGCGAAACAGCGGCTCAGTCCATTTATGACGAAATCGTTGAATTTGCCAATTATGCATTTAATAAAGCCCATGCAGTATGCTATGCGGTGGTTTCTTACCAGACAGCCTATCTAAAATGCCACTATCCAAGGCAGTATATGGCAGCTCTGATGACTTCCGTTTTGGACTCTGCGGTGAAAATTTCCGGCTATATTGCGGAATGTAAGGGTATGGGCATACCTGTTCTGCCCCCGGATATTAACCACTCAGAGGACACCTTTACAGTAGAGGGAGACGCTATCCGTTTCGGCCTTGGTGCAGTGAAAAATGTGGGTGTTGGCTTGATTCGCGCAATGGTGAAAAAGCGTGAAGAAGGGGGCTTATTCCGCTCTTTAGAGGACTTTTTGCAGCGAATGGGCGACGAAATCAATAAGCGCGCAGTGGAAAACTTTATTAAGTGCGGCGCGATGGATTGTTTCGGCTATCATCGCAGTGAGCTTCTGGCAGTATTTGATACAATGATGGACAGCATTGCAGAAGCCCGGAAAAAGAATTTGGATGGACAAATGGGTCTGTTTACAATGCTTCAGCAAGAGGATGATACTTCCGTTTCCATTCCGATTCCAAAGCTCAATGAAATGAGCAAGGCAGATCTGATGTTGCTGGAAAAAGAGACTACGGGAATCTATATATCCGGCCACCCGATGGACGATTACCGCCCCTTCCTGAAAAACACCTATGTTGTTCCCATTGGTGTGCTTATGGATGAGGAGAGCAGCTTCCAGGACGATCAGATCGTCAGCGTCGCCGGTGTTGTGCAGACAATTAAGATGAAAACCACCCGGAATAACTCCATGATGGCCTATGTGACCTTGGAGGACGATACGGCATCTATTGAAATGCTTGCTTTTTCCAATGTTCTATCCCAGTATGGTGGCTACCTGAAGGAAAATCAGGCAGTGGTCATTACCGGCAGATTGTCTATGCGGGATGATAAAGAACCCCAGATCGTTATCAACCGTGTACGCCCTATCTCGGACTTTGCCAATGGTGACCCGGAACAAAGTGCACCGCAGCCGACAAATCCGGCAAAACAGGTACTTTATCTCCGTCTCGAGAGTGAAACCTGTGCCCAGTACCAGCCGGTTAAGGCAAGCTTA
The DNA here is from genome assembly GCA_045611745.1 of Faecousia sp. Taxonomy (GTDB): domain Bacteria; phylum Bacillota; class Clostridia; order Oscillospirales; family Oscillospiraceae; genus Faecousia. The sequence continues at coordinate 1,537 of JAZKXS010000118.1, read as the reverse complement.
CAAATGTTCCCGGGAGACACCTCTGTGGTGCTGTATTTTGCAGATACAGGCGCCCGTCGTGGTACACGCTGTGCACTGGATGAACGGCTTATGAAAAAGCTGAAAGCGCTGTTGGGCGAGGGGAATATTGTGCTTAAATAGCTTTCCTTTTTTGGGAAGATATGCTATAATAGCGGCAAGAATTATGTTTTTTAGAGGATACGTACTATGTCGCAGGAAAAATTCAAAACAATGATCGGCGGACAGGCGCTTATTGAAGGTATTATGATGCGTGGCCCCCAAAAGGATGCCATCGTAACCTGCTCCGGCGGACAACTGCATACAGAGGTAATGGACCGCAAGCTGCCCCCCAAGGGTATTGCGAAAATTCCATTTGTTCGGGGTGTGGTGAATTTCTTTGATGCCCAGATTACCGGTGTGAAAGCCCTGATGAAGTCTGCCGAGGCCGCTCCGGAGGAATATCAGGAAGAACAGGGGAAAGTAGATGCGTGGCTTGAAAAAAAGCTGGGCAGCGAAAAGTTCCAAAAGGTTATCGTTGGCATTGGCGTCTTTTTTGGACTTGGTCTTTCCATTGCGCTGTTCTTTGTTCTTCCTATGATTATTGGCGGCTTTTTCTACCCCATTGTTCATAATAATGTGGCAATCAATTTGATCGAGGGCCTGGTACGTATGGTTATCTTTGCAGGCTATATGCTTCTGGTGTCCAGAATGCAGGAAATGCGCCGGGTGTTTGCTTACCATGGTGCAGAACATAAGACCATTTGCTGCTATGAGGCAGGATTGCCTTTGACGGTAGAAAATGTAAAGATGCAGACAAGACTCCACCCTCGCTGCGGCACAAGCTTTCTGCTTGTGGTGATGCTGCTGTCTATCTTGGTGTTTTCTGTGGCATCTACCGGACTGCTTGCGCTGATCCCTGCGCTGGAAACTATGCGTGGCAGCTTTCTGTATCGGCTGATTATGATTGTTTTCAAATTGCTCCTTCTGCCTTTGGTGGTAGGTATCAGCTATGAGATCAATCGCTGGGTTGGCAGACACAACAATGGTTTTACCAAGATTTTGACTGCCCCGGGTCTGTGGATGCAGAATTTTACTACCAACGAACCGGACGAAGATATGATCCGTACCGGCATTGCAGCGTTGGAGGCGGTATTGCCTGAAAATGAGGGGGAAGACCGTTGGTAAAAACGCTTCGTAACCTCTATTTGGAAACACGCAGACAGCTTCTTACAAAAGAGGATCGGGATACCGCTGAATTTTATGCCCAGGAGCTTGTGTGCCATATAACAGAAAAAAACAAAAATCAGCTTTTTTCTGAGCCGGATATGTATGTAGGGGATGACGTTTGCCGCAGGGTGGACGAGGGCGTTGCTCGCCTCCTTAACGACGAGCCTCTTGCCTATGTGCTTGGAGAATGGGATTTCTATGGAATGACCCTGAAGGTGAATGAAAATGTGCTGATTCCTCGGGATGATACCTGCGCTGTTGTGGAGCTTGCCGTTGAGGAAGCCAAAAAACGGGCAGGGGAGATCCGGGT
>JAZKXS010000117.1:0-7800 GCA_045611745.1 Faecousia sp. | reverse complement strand
GATACCTACGAGGCTCTTATGAACTTCTTCGGCTATTATGTAAAGAGCGATGCCGTTACGCTTCTTTATACCGAGCCGAGATCCGATGCCCGCGAAGTAGCACTCGGCGATAAGATCATCGTGAAGTTTATGGGAACGGTTACAGCCGAGGAAATAGAAAAGGTTACCGTTTCTTCCGCATCCGGTAACGTGAGCGGTAAATGGACGGCATCTTGCGGCAACACCGAGTGGACATTCACGCCCGATGAGCTTATTGGTTCTACGGCCTACACCGTAACCGTGCCCGCCGATCTTAAGGGTGACAACGGAGTGGAAATGGTTGTTGACTCCAACGAAATGGCATTTAAGCTGGCTGCAATTCTTGCTTTCAAGGAAGCGATGCCCAATGCTGCGCCTACACTTTTGGAGCCTATTGGCGCACTGGCTGTCACCGTTCCCGAAGCCTATGTTGGTGATGTAATGGGTGACCTGAGCAAGCGTCGCGGCCGTCCTATGGGTATGAACCCCGATGCTGACGGCAACACCGTCGTCGAGGCGGAAGTGCCTATGGCAGAGATGGGCAGCTATGCCATCGACCTGCGGGCAATGACGCAGGCACGTGGTTCTTTCACTCTGGAGTTTGTCCGCTATGAGGAAGTTCCGAAGGCAAATCAGCAGAAGATCATTGACGAGGCCAAGAAGGACGAGGAATAATTCCATAAAATATGCGGTGCAGAGAAATCTGCACCGCTTTTTTATGTAGAAATTTGGGAGAAGATATGGTAGAATAGAGTGGAAACCTCATCCGACAAAAATCAAAGATTTTTGCCACCTTCCCAAAGGGGAAGGTTAACCCTCACCTTTGGGGAGGGAGGACCGCTTGCGGTGGGTGAGGTAATTGGAGGAATGGTATGCTTCCTTTGGAATTTTTAAATAGAATGGAAAAATTGCTGGGGGCGGAGTACCCGGCTTTTCTGCAGAGCCTGGAGCGGCCTCGGGCGGTGGCGCTGCGATTTAATCCGCTTAAAGGCGAGAAACCGGATATGCCTTTTGTGAGAGAAAATGTCCCTTGGGAGGGGAACGGTTATTATTATATGCCTGATGCCCGTCCGGGTCTGCACCCTTATCACGAGGCTGGCGTATATTATTTACAGGAAGCCAGTGCTATGTCGGCAGTTGCTCTTTTAGATCCCCGGCCTGGTGAAAAAGTATGCGACCTTTGCGCAGCCCCCGGTGGTAAGACTACTCAGATCGCAGGACGAATGGCAGGGGAGGGCTTTCTCCTTTGCAATGAGATAAATCCAAAACGGGCAAGAGTTCTATCTCAAAATATAGAACGAATGGGTGTTTCCAATGCCCTTGTAACCAATGAGCATCCTGAAAATCTAAGTCGGCGGCTGCAAGGCTATTTTGACCGGGTGCTTGTAGATGCGCCTTGCTCCGGAGAAGGAATGTTCCGCAAGGAAGAAGCGGCCGTAACCGATTGGAGCGAGGAAACCGTTTTGATGTGCGCCGCCCGGCAAAGAGAGATTTTACATTCTGCCGCCCAACTGGTGCGACCCGGCGGACGGCTGGTATATTCCACCTGTACCTTTGCACCGGAGGAAAACGAACAGACAGTGGCATCTTTTTTGGAAAGCCATCCGGAGTTTGCAGCAGAGGAAATAGATGCGCCTTGGTTTACAAAGACCGGGACGGGTATGTTCCGCCTGTGGCCGCATAAGCTGTTAGGCGAGGGGCATTTTGCTGCCGTTCTGCGAAAGACCGGGGGCGATAAAGGGAACGTTCCTGAAGAAAAAGGGCAAAATTTGCCAAACGAGTGGAAAGATTTTGCCCAGGAGACGGGAATTTCCTTGTCTTCGGGGAAAACGGTTATGTTTGGCGATACGGTGTACTGGGCGCCGGTGGAAACACCGGAGCTTCGTGGCTTAAAAGTCCTGCGTCCCGGCTTAGAGCTGGGAGAGGTGCGCAAGGGACGGTTTGTGCCGGCCCACGCATTGGCTCTTTATCTAAAAGATGCCAAGCAAACCCAAAGTTTCCCTGCAGACAGCCGGGAGATCGCAAACTATCTGCACGGCGAGGTCATTCCTACAGATAAGGTGGGCTGGTGCCTTGTGCAGGTGGATGGCTACTCCATTGGCTGGGGAAAGGGCGACGGTTCTGTGCTGAAGAACCACTATCCCAAGGGATTGCGCCGATAAAAATTTTCTTTACACAGCCATAGAAATGTGGTATACTTTTTCCAGTATGTAAATAAATCGCAAGGAGTGAGTGCATCCTTGGCAAGATATGAAATTCACGGAGGAAACCCCCTACGGGGCTCCGTTACCATAAGTGGTGCGAAAAATGCGGCTGTGGCTATTTTGCCTGCCGCCATATTGATTGACGGCAAATGCCGTGTTGAAAATGTTCCGGATATCTCGGACGTTCGGATTTTGCTGGAAATTCTGGCAGATCTGGGCGTAGTGGTTGAGTGTTTACCCGGTGGAGCTGTAACGTTGGACAGCACCAACATTCGCAGCACCCGTCCAAATCCGGAACTGGTAAAGAAAATGCGTGCCAGCTACTATTTAATGGGTGCGCTGCTGTCCCGGTTCGGTGAGGCAGATGTGGCATTGCCCGGTGGCTGCAATTTTGCATCCCGTCCTATTGACCAGCACATCAAGGGCTTTAAAGCCTTGGGCGCAAATGTGGAGGAGACGGATGCGTATGTTCGGTTAACTCCGGGAGAGTGCGGTCTTGCCGGCAACCGTGTAAATCTGGACGTGGTCAGCGTTGGCGCTACAATGAATATCATTATGGCAGCCTGTCTGCTTCCCGGTCAGACTGTGATCGAAAATGCGGCAAAAGAACCCCATATCGTTGACCTTGCCAACTTCTTGAATACCATGGGCGCCAACATCTCCGGCGCAGGTACGGATACCATTAAGATCCGTGGCGTGGAAAAGCTGACAGGCGGCACATATGCGATCATTCCTGACCAGATCGAGGCAGGTACTTACCTTGCTGCGGTTGCGGCCGTGGGCGGCGATGTGACGGTGAATAACGTTATCCCGAAGCATATGGAATGTATCACCACCAAGCTGGAGGAAATGGGTGCGACCATCGAAAATGATGACGATTCCATTCGGATCATTTCCAACGGCAATTTGAAAGCAACCACCGTTAAGACCCGGCCTTATCCCGGTTTTCCCACAGATATGCAGGCGCAGATATGCGTTTGTATGGTGCTGGCGGAGGGAGAAAGCCGCCTAACGGAGAACGTGTATGAGACCCGTTTCTTCGGTTACTGTGGTGAGCTCAATTCCATGGGCGCAGATATTCAGATCAGTGGCAAGACGGCCATTGTCAACGGTACGCCCCGACTGTCGGGCGCTTCTGTCACAGCGAAGGATCTTCGTGCCGGTGCGGCGCTGATCATTGCGGGTCTGACGGCAAGAGGTACGACTTATGTAGACAATATCCATTATGTGGAGCGTGGCTACGAACGTCTTGTGGAGAAGATGACTGCCTTGGGCGCAGATATTCAAAAAATTGAAGAATAATAAAAGAGCAAGCGAAATGCTTGCTCTTTTTGTATGGGGTTAAGACCGTCGAGGACGCCCGCTCCTATTTTATTCGAACAGGGGAGTGGAGAGGTAGCGGTCACCACCGTCCGGGAGAAGAACGACGATGTTTTTGCCCCTGTTTTCCGGGCGGCTTGCCAGTACAGTTGCGGCGTGCAGCGCTGCACCGGAGGAGATTCCTGCCAAAATGCCTTCTGCCTTTCCAAGTTTTCTGGCGGCAGAGTAGGCTTCTTCCTCGGTAACGGGGATAATTTCGTCTACCACAGAAGGGTCAAAGTTTTTGGGAATAAAGTTGGCACCGATGCCTTGCAATCCGTGGGAACCTGCTTTTCCACCGGAAAGGAGCGGTGAGGCTGCCGGCTCAACGGCTACGATCCGGATATGGGGATTTTGTTTTTTCAGGTATCTGCCACAGCCGGTAATTGTGCCGCCTGTGCCCACACCGGCAACAAAAATGTCAATGTTGCCCTCTGTGTCTTTCCACAGCTCCGGGCCGGTAAACTGCTCATGGGCAGCAGGATAGGCCGGATTTTCAAATTGGCCGGGGATAAAGCTGCCGGGGATCTCCTTTTGCAGCGCCACAGCCTTGTCCACAGCGCCCTGCATACCTTCTGCACCGGGCGTCAGCACAAGCTCTGCACCGTAAGCGGCAAGCAAGCGGCGGCGCTCCATGCTCATAGAATCGGGCATTGTGAGGATCGTTTTATAGCCACGGGCGGCAGCAACAGAGGCAAGCCCGATGCCGGTATTGCCGGAGGTGGGCTCAATGATGGTGCAGCCGGGGGCGAGAAGCCCTTTTTCTTCTGCGTCTGTAATCATAGCAAGGGCAGCTCTGTCCTTTACAGAGCCGGCAGGGTTGAGATATTCCAGCTTTGCAAAGATTGTGGCAGAAAGGCCATCTGCCTGCATAAGCTGATTTAGCGCAAGCAGCGGTGTATTTCCAATCATATCTGAGGCACGTTCGTAGCGCATACAAAACACCTACCTTCTTTTTCTAAAATTATACGACCGGCACGCCTTACTGTCAACGGTTTCATTGACAGAAAAAAATTCTTATGGTATTTTATAGCAAAGAGGTGAATGCTATGCAAAAAATTGAACTCGAAATCGAAGGTTTGGTAGACGGTATTTTAGCTGACTACGGCAAGGGTCGTCAGATCGACCGTATGGAAACTGTCCGCTTGCCGGATAAGGCGGCGGTGATCGATATGATCGACAAGCTTCGCTGGATCATTTTCCCCGGTTACTCCAAGGATAAAAATTATAAGGTCTACAATGCCAAGCATAATTTATCTATGCTCATTGAGGACGTTTTTTATAATCTCAACAAGCAGGTCGCCCTCGCTCTGCAGGGGGCAGGAGAGACAGAAGAAGCTGCCAAACAAAAGGCGGAGGAGATCAGCCTTCAATTCTTCCGGCGGATCCCTTCTGTCCGTGCAGTGGTACAGACAGATTTGCAGGCTTTTTATGAGGGAGATCCGGCAGCCACAGATATTAGTGAGATTATTTTTGCTTATCCGGGACTTTTTGCCATTACGGTCTATCGCCTTGCCCACGAACTGCATTTGCTGCAAGTGCCTTTGCTGCCAAGAATTATGACGGAACATGCCCACAGTGTTACGGGCATCGATATTCACCCCGGCGCAACCATTGGAGAATATTTCTTCATTGACCACGGCACAGGCATCGTTATCGGTGAAACTACGGTGATCGGCAAAAATGTGAAGATATACCAAAGCGTGACTTTGGGTGCGCTGTCTACCCGTGGCGGTCAAAGCCTGCGTGGTGTTCGTCGTCATCCTACCATTGAGGACAATGTGACCATCTATGCCGGCGCATCTGTGCTTGGCGGCGATACGGTGATCGGGCAAGGCTCTGTCATCGGCTCTAACGCATTTATTACCAAATCTGTTGCGCCTTGTACCACGGTGAGCATTAAGAATCAGGAATTGCAGATGAAAACCCGCCCCGGCTGCTGCGAGCAATTTGAGAAATAATAAAAACCCCCTCCTGTTGGAGGGGATTTTTGTTAGTCACCGAAGGTGTAGATGTCCTTGAAGCGTTCCTGGAAGATGCGGTAAACGGTGTCGAGAATTTTCTCATCCTCAACGCTGACGTAGTTTTCGTTCTCCTCATCCACAGGCTGAATTTCCAAAATGACGATTTCTGCGGCATCCTCCTCAGCAGGAGTCAGGACAATGTATTCCTTGCCCTCATATTCCACACAGTCCAGGTATTCAAAGCTGCAATCCTCGCCATTCTCATCGGTAAAAGTGACGATGGAAACTTCTTCTTCCATTTCTAATTCTTTGTTATCCATAGTGCTCCTCCTTTTGTTTTTTCTTTATTATAGAGGAAAGGAAGGTGGCTGTCAATTAGAAGTTGACGGCTTTGGTGTTTTTGAGTTGGAGTTGGAGCTTGTCGGCGATCAGGGCGATGAACTCACTATTGGTAGGCTTGCCCTTGGTGTTACTGACGGTGTAGCCGAAGAAGCGCTGGAGGGTGTCCAGGTCGCCTCTGTCCCAGGCCACTTCGATGGCGTGGCGGATGGCTCGTTCCACACGGGAAGGGGTGGTCTGGAAGGTCTTGGCTACCTGGGGGTAGAGGACTTTCGTGATGGCGTTGATGACATCCATATCATTTACCGCAATAATAATAGCTTCCCTAAGGTACTGGTAGCCTTTAATGTGGGCCGGGACACCAATTTCGTGAATGATGCCGGTAACAAGCGCTTCAATGTTTGTTTTGTCATTTTTAGCTAAGCTTGCTTTTTGCAGTTCACCGCCCCGAAGCTCCTCAAGACGGTCTACCAGAGCGCCCATATCGCAGGGCTTGAGCATTAAATACCGCACGCCCAAATTGGTTGCGGCAGAAGCTACGTAATCGGTGATAAAGCCGGAGGTGGCGAGCACCAAAGGTTTTCTTTCCATAGCAGAGATGGCTTTGAGTACAGAAATGCCGTCCTGCTTCGGGAGCATAAGATCCAAAACCAAAATCTGAGGGCTTCTTTCTTTTACCATTGTAATCGTGGATTCTCCGTCCAATGCGGTACCGATCACACGAAAACCACCATTGCGGCTTAGCGCATTGGTCAGCCCTGTACAAAATTCTTCTGCGTTATCTGCGATGAAAACTGTTGTTAAATTATCCATAACCCTTCTCCTAAATATAAAGATGTTCCCCTTGTTGCGACAAACTTAATTTAGCATATGACAACGATTTTTGCAAGGAAGAAACGGAAACTTTCGTACGACGAAATGCGACCTTTTGTCGCAAAAACGTGGAAAAACCAAACTTTTCGACCGAAAATGACAAACAAAAAAGGTGAAAAGCACAAGAGGTTGTGGAGGCGGATTTCGGCAGACGCTATATGTTGGGATTTGATAATTGACGATTTGAAGGAAATCGTATACAATATAAGAAAATACCGATTTGGAGGTTTTGTTATGAACGGACAGTGGAATTTGGAGGTACTGTACAAGGGTTTTGACGATCCTCAGTATATTTCTGATTTTGAAAAAATGGAGGAGCAGTTAAAGGATTTTGCTGCATTTGCTCAGCAGATCGATGCCTTGGAGCCGGCAGAGGCGCTGCACATGAGCATCGAAAAGCAGGAGAAGCTGGAAGAAATCATTATGAAGCTGGTCTCCTATGCGTCGCTCCGTCAGTCTGCCAACACAAGAGATGAAGAAGCCGGCTCTCAGATGGGCCGTATTATGGCTTCTTACAGCGGCGTGGCTGCGCCTATGGCAAAGGTCAAGGACTATACAAGCAAGCTGCCGAATTTGCAGGAAATAGTAAATGATGATCCTTTCCTGCAGCCTTACAGTTTTATGTTTGAAAATATCTTGAAGAGCAGCAAATACTTGCTGCCTGACCGCGGAGAGGAGACCATGGCCCGGATGCGGCTCTCCGGCGGCAGCGCGTGGAGCGATCTGCAGAGCTATCTGACCTCTACTGTGCCCGTTTCTTATCGGGGGGAGACCATCAATTTGCCCAGCGTGCGCAATCTTGCCTATGATCCCGATCCTGCGGTGCGAAAAGATGCCTATGAGGCGGAAATTGCCTGCTATGAGCGAGTACGGGATGCGGTGGCTTTTGCCCTTAACTCTATTAAGTTAGAGACCATTTCCGATTGCAAGCTCCGGGGCTATGCGTCGCCTTTGGATCGGACCTTGGAAAATTCCCTGATGAAGAAGGAAACCCTTCAGGCGATGCTCTCTGCTATGGACGATTATCTGCCCAAATTCTGGCA
>JAZKXS010000116.1:0-7312 GCA_045611745.1 Faecousia sp. | reverse complement strand
ATTTTGTGTGCACTCGTTTTCGGTATGTTTAATTTATTACTGCTATCCGCTCACCATGTATCTCCGATTGCGAAATTGGCGGTAAATCTTCTCCAATTGTCTGTTTATGTTATTTGTGCTTTTTTCATTGTGCGAGCTATTATAAACATTGTTAAAATTAAAAGAGATGCTTTTACCGTTGTCGAAGACGAGCTTGTATATGTTAAGGACAATGAGTTTTCTCTTTTGCAACTCATATTGTACGGTGGGCGACACACTTTATTCGGAAACAAATCTCACTTGAGACATGTTTTTGAATTCAAAAGCGGCAAAAAATTCGTTGCAAACGTAGAGGAATATAAAAACACAAGACTGGGTGTAGCCGCCCAGTTTTCAATGCCGGGAGATACGTTCTTTATCGTTTGCTACAACGACGCACCAAGCAAGATCATTTTGCTTTTTAGTTCTAAAACATACACTTACAAGGATAACGGTTGATTTTTCACCGACGTCATCTATTTCGGTTGCCAAACACACAAAAAAGCCTATCACGCAAGTGATAGGCTTTTTGTTTTGGTTTCACAAAGTCGCATGGAGGATCAACGGGAACTGTCCATAAGCAACTCTGTTATGTTATTATACTGAGCCAGCGTGCCAAAGAAGCGAATGGGTCCTTCCTTTTGTGTTAATGCAGAGCGATATATGTATATGTTCGATGGGCTTCCATCTGGTCTGCAGAGAAGTACTGTAGGAGGAGATGCTTTTTCATAAATCGTACCGGTAAATTCCAGATATCTGCAATAGTATAATTCCGGATTTTTTTCCAGATCCTCAATGGTGACTGCAATCGGTTCGATATGCACAGCTTCACTGCTTAGGATCTCGATGCTTTCGATGGAGGCAATTTGATCCTGACCTGTATATTTGGTCCAGGTTCCGGTGATCCTTACCTTCGAGAAGCGGGACGGAATCTCACCACGATAGTAGGTTGTATAAATTTGAACGCCAAAGCTGTTATCCTCGTTGATCAGGAATAAATAATTGTTAGTTGTATGCAGGGATATATAGCCTTCCACCTGTACGATTGAACCGTATTCCACATCCTTCAACTGCTTAAGGTCTCTGATTATGATCATATCGCAGGGAGGTAAGAAACTGAATTCCGCACTTGTGAAGCCTTCATTTTCCAAAGGATTGACAGACATATTCGTAAAGTTTTCTTCCGTGCCCCGATAGTCTACTTTTTCTATGGTCGTACCAACAAAAGCGTGTGCCGAAACAGTAATCAAAGAACACGGAACGGTCATCTTCTGAATCGTGCCGCAGTTTTCAAATGCATAGGGGCCTAAGAGGGTTACAAATGACGGCAGAACAACTTCTTCCAGCGCAGGACACTCCGCAAAGGAATATCCCAAAATCTTGGAAAGATTGGTGGATTTACAAACTATTTGACGCAATGAGGTGCAATGCATAAAGGCTCTGTGATAGATATATGCCACCGTTTCAGGAATGACAACGGTTTCCAGATGCTTGTTCTCATAAAAGGCCTTCTGTCCGATATGGACAACAGGTTTTCCGTTCACATAGGAGGGGATGACAATGTTTTTCTTTTGCTTTAGACATTTAGTCAGGTAATAACCCTGCTGAAAATCATTATAAACATAGAGCAGACCGCCCTCGATCCAAACTTTCTCTTTGTCATATTTAAAATAAATATTTCCGCCATCGTCCTTTTCGCTGGCGGCATCGCCTTTCATACTGTCGTCTTTCCAACCATCCTTCTTTTTGTCTGCATCTGAAACAAAAATGGATCCTTCTGGGAAAGCGCCATCCTCAATGTGCTGGACGCTGTCGGGGATATATACGCCAAAATCTTGATTTTTTTCCTCTCCGTTTTCCTGATTTGCAAACATTTTTCTTCTGCTCTGGAGGGCGATGTTATCTTGTGTGAATGCATTGGCAGCAATTCGAACCACACTTACACCGTTAATCTCAGCAGGGATCTGGACATAATTATCCGTGCCTATATATTTAAGGATCGTAATACCGTCTTCATTTTCTTCATAAAGGAATAAGGCATCCGGTGTATCTGCAGTATAGCCGGTATCTCCGGTATCTGCATTCGCACTTTTCTTTGTTTCTGTATATCCGCAAACACAAGTTCTTGTTTCCGGATCTGTACCGTTTGCCTCCCATTTACCAAAAGTGTGGGATTCCACGTTAGCCTTCTCATGGCAAGTCGTACACTGGTGCCAATGCGATTGGTCATCGTACAGATATTCACTGCCTATGCTGTGGGTATGCTGCGGCAAACTGCATGCTGTAAGCAAAAAGATTTGAACTAAGGCAAGTAATAGTGCTAATTTTTTCATTGAAATGCACCTCGCAAAGTGGAATATTGTGGCGTAAATTTCTAATAATTTACTTTATAATATTAACATGCCGTGAAAGAGAAATCAATAGGAACAAAATAATTCAATTATGCTGTCCCCGGGATTCGTACCTCAATGACATAAAAACGCCCTCCGGGAAACCGGAGGGCTTTTATTAGGGTTTATTCTTCGATTTCAGTGACTTCTTCCTCTGTATTCTCTACACAGGCAGCCTCAGCAGATTCAACGACCTCAACAAACCGACTATCCTCGTCCATATTGGACTTGAAGTCACGGTATGCCATAAGGCCAGAGCCTGCAGGGATCAGCTTACCAATGATGACGTTCTCCTTCAGACCAACCAGATGGTCGACCTTACCCTTGATTGCAGCATCTGTCAGGACCTTAGTGGTCTCCTGGAAGGATGCAGCAGACAAGAAGGAATCAGTAGCCAAGGATGCCTTGGTGATACCCAGCAGCACAGTAGCTGCAGTGGGCAGCACAAGATCTTCCTCACCAGCATCGATACGAGCCTGAACTGCAGCAACGGCGTCCTCAAACTCGAAGGTATCAATGACAGTGCCGGTGAGCAATGTGCTGTCGCCAGGCTCTTCCACACGAACCTTTCGCATCATCTGACGGATAATAACCTCAATGTGCTTGTCGTTGATTTCAACGCCTTGCTGACGGTACACGGCCTGGACAGACTGCACAAGGTAATCCTGAACAGCCTCAACACCGGAGATACGCAGAACATCCTGGGGATACAGCGCACCGTCAGTGATGGGCTCACCCTTTTGGACAGTCTTACCATTTTGAACCTTAAGGCCAACAGAGTAAGGCACCTGATAATTCTTTACCTCGCCGTCTTCCGCTGTAACTGTGATGTTACGCATAGCGGTACGGTGAGACTCATCAATAGCAACAACACCGCTGATTTCAGCAATCTGAGCCATCTTCTTAGGTCTACGAGACTCGAACAATTCTTCAACTCTAGGCAGACCCTGCGTGATATCGTCACCTGCAACACCACCGGAGTGGAAGGTACGCATTGTCAGCTGAGTACCAGGCTCACCGATAGACTGTGCAGCGATAATACCAACAGCCTCGCCAAGATCAACGCTCTTGGAGGTGGCCAGGTTCATACCGTAGCAGCGCGCACATACACCACTTCTTGCGCGGCATCCCAAGACAGTACGGATATAGATCTTCTCAATGCCTGCATCCTCGAACTTCTGGGCATCCTCAGGCATCATCATAACGTCCTTGGAGTGCAGCAGCTCGCCGGTAACGGGGTGCAGTACATCATTGACGGGGTAACGGCCCTTAATGCGGTTGCCAAAAGTATCGATCACATCACCGTTCTGCACGACAGCGCCAACCCAAATACCGTTAACAGTCTTACAGTCTTGCTCACGGATGATCACATCCTGAGAAACGTCGACCATACGACGGGTCAGGTAACCGGAGTCAGCTGTACGCAGAGCTGTATCGGTCATACCCTTACGAGCACCTCTGGAGGAAATGAAGTACTCCAGAACAGACAAACCTTCACGGAAGTTTGCCTTAACAGGAATTTCGATGGTACGACCTGCGGTATCGGCCATAAGGCCACGCATACCAGCCAACTGACGAATCTGTGCCATAGAACCACGAGCGCCGGAGTCGGCCATCATATAGATGGGGTTAAACTCATCCAGGTTGCCCTGCAGAGCGCCGGTAACATCAGCAGTGGTACGCTCCCATTGCTGAACAACCAGACGGTAACGCTCGTCATTGGTGATATAGCCCTGACGATAGAACTGCTCGATCTCAACAACCTTTGCCTCAGCTTCCTTAACCAGCTCATACTTCCTCTCAGGAACAACCATATCTGCAATGGAAACAGAGATAGCGCCCTTGGTGGAGTACTTGTAGCCCAAAGCCTTGACACGGTCCAGCATCTCGGTAGCCACGGTAAAGCCATGACGACGGATGCACTTATCAATGATCTTGCCAAGCTGCTTCTTGCCTACCAGGAAGTCAACTTCAAGGTCAAATGCCTTGGCAGGATCCGTACGATCAACAAAACCAAGATCTTGAGGAATAGGCTCGTTGTAGATCAAACGGCCAACAGTTGCGTTAATCACGCGGTACTGCATTTCGCCGTCGATCATCTTGCCGTAACGGACGCAGATCGGTGCGTGCAGACCAACATTACCTGCTGCATAAGCAGCAATTGCCTCATTCACGCTGGAGTAGTTCAGCTTAGGACGGAAGGTAGCCTGGGTCTTACCCTCTGCCTTTGCCTTCTTGTTAGCAGCTACAAATACGTCAGCATCGATGAGTTCATCAATAGGCAGACCGGTTTCACCTGCATCGGTAACATATACCTCCTCTGCACCCTTCTCAGCTTTGCCAAGTCTGGTGTAAGTCAGGTAGTAAGCACCGAGGATCATATCCTGTGTGGGAACAGCAACAGGCTTGCCGTCCTGAGGACGGAGCAAATTGTTGGCAGAGAGCATCAACATTCTGGCTTCTGCCTGTGCCTCTGCAGACAGAGGTACGTGAATTGCCATCTGGTCGCCGTCAAAGTCTGCGTTAAATGCAGTACAGCAAAGGGGGTGCAGCTTCAGCGCACGGCCCTCAACCAGAATAGGCTCAAATGCCTGAATACCAAGTCTGTGCAACGTAGGTGCACGGTTAAGCATAACGGGGCGATCCTTGATGATCTCATCCAGTGCGTCCCAAACCTCGGTCACACCTTTGTCGATCATCTTCTTTGCAGACTTAATGTTATTGGTCAAACCGTCAGCAACCAACTTCTTCATAACGAAGGGTCGGAACAGTTCGATTGCCATTTCCTTAGGAACACCACACTGATACAGCTTCAGCTCAGGGCCTACAACGATAACCGAACGGCCGGAGTAGTCGACACGCTTACCCAGCAGGTTCTGACGGAAACGACCCTGCTTACCCTTAAGCATATCACTAAGGGACTTGAGCGCACGGTTATTTGCGCCGGTAACGGCACGACCACGACGACCATTGTCGATCAGTGCGTCCACAGCCTCCTGCAGCATACGCTTTTCGTTGCGAATGATGATATCAGGCGCATGGAGCTGAATCAGTCTCTTAAGACGGTTGTTACGGTTGATAACACGGCGATACAGGTCATTGAGGTCAGAGGTAGCAAAACGACCGCCATCCAACTGAATCATAGGACGAATGTCCGGAGGAATGACAGGCAGCACATCCATAACCATCCAAGCAGGATCGTTACCGGACTCACGGAAAGCTTCCACAACCTCAAGACGCTTTACAATACGCAGCTTTTTCTGAGAAGAAGCGGTTTTCAGCTCTGCACGGAGTTCCTTAGAAAGCTCCTCGAGGTTAATCTGCTGCAGAAGTTCCTTGACAGCCTCAGCACCCATACCGGCCTTGAAATCATCCTCGTACTTTTCACGCATATCCCGATACTCTTTTTCAGTAAGAACCTGATTGAGTGTCAAAGGTGTATCACCGGGATCCGTAACGATATAAGCCGCAAAATACAGAACCTTCTCCAAAATCTTGGGAGAAACATCCAAAATCAGGCCCATACGGGAAGGAATTCCCTTAAAGTACCAGATGTGACTGCAGGGAGCAGCCAGTTCAATGTGACCCATGCGCTCACGACGCACCTTGGCTCGTGTTACTTCAACACCGCAGCGATCACAAATCTTGCCCTTATACTTGATCTTCTTGTACTTACCGCAGTGACATTCCCAGTCCTTCTGAGGTCCGAAAATACGTTCGCAGTACAAGCCGTCACGCTCAGGCTTCAAGGTGCGATAGTTAATGGTTTCGGGCTTTTTTACTTCACCGAAGGACCAGCTACGGATCATATCGGGAGATGCAATGCCAATTCGAATGGCATCAAAAGTTACATCAGCCATACTCTCGCCTCCTTAATCTTCATATGTGTCGGCATCTGCGTCTGCAGCGCCAATCACATCCATAATATCTTCCGGACCGTCTTCATCAATGATAAAGCCGGAATCCAACACTTCATCAGTGTCTACAACAATCTGGCTTCTCTGGTCAGGGGTGTAGATGATATCATCATCTTCGTCCTCGTCCTTGAGCTCGATTTCATTGCCCTGATCGTCCAGAACACGGATATCCAGACACAGTGCCTGAAGTTCCTTAACAAGAACCTTGAAGGATTCAGGAACACCGGGCTTGGGAATATTGCTACCCTTAACGATTGCTTCGTAGGTCTTTACACGACCGGTAACGTCGTCAGACTTAACGGTCAGGATCTCCTGCAGCGTGTATGCAGCGCCGTAAGCTTCCAGCGCCCAAACTTCCATTTCACCAAAACGCTGACCGCCGAACTGTGCCTTGCCGCCCAAGGGCTGCTGGGTAACCAGTGCGTAGGGACCGGTGGAACGGGCGTGGATCTTATCGTCGACCAGGTGGTGCAACTTCAGGTAGTAGGGTTAGCCGACGGTGACCAGGTTATCGAAGGGTTCGCCGGTACGGCCATCGTAGAGGATGGTCTTGCCGTCCTCACGGAGGCCAGCCAGCTTCAGGGTTTCCCGGATGTCCTTCTCGTTGGCGCCGTCAAACACGGGGGTAGCGACCTTCCAGCCCAGAGCCTTTGCGGCGTAACCCAGGTGGACTTCCAGAACCTGACCGATGTTCATACGGGAAGGCACGCCCAGGGGGTACAGAACCACAGCCAGAGGAGTACCGTCGGGCAGGAAGGGCATATCTTCCTCAGGCAGAACGCGGGAAACAACGCCCTTGTTACCGTGACGGCCGGCCATCTTATCGCCCACGGAAATCTTTCTCTTCTGGGCAATGTAAACGCGGACGGACTTGGTAACGCCGGGAGCCAGCTCATCGGAGTTCTCCTTGGTGAACACCTTAACATCCACAACGATGCCGCTTTCACCGTGGGGCACCTTCAGAGAGGTGTCACGGACTTCTCTTGC
>JAZKXS010000115.1:0-1171 GCA_045611745.1 Faecousia sp. | reverse complement strand
GCTCCCGAGTATGCTTGCATCAAGGAGCTGATGGACGCTGTTGACGACTATATCCCCACTCCCGACCGTAAGGCTGACATGCCCTTCCTGATGCCCGTTGAGGACGTCTTCACCATCTCCGGCCGTGGTACCGTTGCTACCGGTCGTGTTGAGCGTGGCCAGATCAACAAGAACGACAAGGTTCAGATCGTCGGTCTGCGTGAAGAGAAGAAGGAAACCGACTGCACCGATATCGAAATGTTCCACAAGCTGCTGGACTACGCAGAAGCTGGTGATAACATCGGCGCTCTGCTGCGTGGTGTTGACAAGAAGGAAATTGAGAGAGGCCAGGTTCTCTGCAAGCCCGGCACCATCAATCCTCTGACCAAGTTCGCTGGCCAGGTTTACGTCCTGTCCAAGGAAGAAGGCGGCCGTCATACTCCTTTCTTCAACAACTACCGTCCTCAGTTCTACTTCCGTACTACCGACGTTACCGGCATCATCAACCTGCCCGAGGGCACTGATATGTGCATGCCCGGCGATAACGTTGTTATGAACGTTGAGCTGATCACCCCCATCGCTATCGAGAAGGGCCTGCGTTTCGCTATCCGTGAAGGCGGCCGTACCGTTGGTTCCGGCGTTGTTACCGAGATCTACGAATAATTCTTGATCGATAACTAAACAACCAAACCCCCGATCCTCGGATCGGGGGTTTCTTTTTTGCAAAACAACTGAGAATAAGATGCACATGCGCAAAATTTATGCTATAATGGATTCAATAATGAAAAAGCGAGGTAAGGTTATGAATTATCGCAAGGATAAATACGGCTACGACATATCCGTTCTTGGCTTTGGCTGTATGCGCTTCCCCAGAAACGGCCCAGCCATCGATATGCGCGAAACGGAAAAAGAACTGCTGGCCGCCATTGAAAACGGCATCAATTATTTTGACACCGCCTATATTTACCCCGGCAGCGAGGCGGCCCTGGGCGAGATCCTGGAGAAAAACGGCCTGCGGCAGCAGGTGAAGATCGCCACCAAATTGCCCCATTATCTGATCCGAAGCCGCCAGGGTCTGGAGAAGCTGTTCCAGGAGCAGCTGAAGCGGCTGCGGACGGACTATGTGGATTACTACCTGATGCACATGCTCTGTGATGTGGACACCTGGGAAAAGATGAAGAACCTGGGTATT
>JAZKXS010000114.1:0-22003 GCA_045611745.1 Faecousia sp. | reverse complement strand
TCCCGGACAGAGATATTTTTGCTGGAGCAGCATATAATTTGTCAGGACTTTGACGGTGTGGATCACGATGCGCTCCATTGCTTTTTAGAGGAGAATGGGAAAATATATGCCTACCTGCGGGCATACCCCACAGGGGAGAACTGCGCAAAAATCGGCAGGGTTTTGTCCATTACCCACGGCAAAGGGTATGGCGCAAAGCTGATGACCGAGGCGCTGCCCTTTATTCGGGAAAAGCTCTCCTGCCGAAAGGTGATCGTCCACGCCCAAAAGCAGGCCCAAGGCTTTTATGAAAAAATGGGCTTTACAGTTACCTCCCCGGATTATCTGGAGGAGGGCATACCCCATGTGACGATGGAGATGGAATATTAAGAAAAACGGTATGAGAAAAGACGCTCATACCGTTTTATAACATTCTTGGGGAAATGCCCCAAATATGGGCGGAAATATAGAAGAAAAAAGCGAAGAATATCCCCTGTGGGGGTTGCAATTTGATAAAAATTTATCTATAATATTTTATTGGTATAGAAGGTGCCAAATTGCGGCTTGCCGCAATGGAAAACAGAAAGAAACAGTCTTTGAAATAAGGGTGAATATTATGAAATACAGCTACTATCCCGGATGTACACTAAAGAATAAGGCAAAGGATCTGGACATTTATGCCCGTGCCTCGGCAGAAGCTTTGGGGTTTACACTGGAGGAACTGGAAACATGGCAGTGCTGCGGCGCTGTATATCCTTTGGGCGCTGACGAGATCGCCAGCAAGCTGCCCGGTGTCCGTGCGCTAAACGACGCCAAGGAAAAGGGGCAGGATCTGGTGGCGGTTTGCTCTGCCTGCTATCACGTGCTCAAGCGTGTCAACGACGATATGAAAAATGTACCCGATGTGCAAGCTCGCGCCAACAATTATATGGCTCTGGAAACACCCTATAAGGGGGAAACCCAGGTGCTTCATTTCTTGGAAGTATTGCGGGATCGGGTAGGCTTTGATGCTCTGAAAGAAAAGGTGGTAAAGCCGCTTACAGGCCGCAAAATCGGCGCTTATTATGGCTGCTTGCTGCTGCGGCCCAGTAATGTAATGGCTTTCGATGACCCGGAAAACCCCACCATTTTGGAGGATTTTATTCGGGCACTCGGCGCAGAGCCGGTGATTTATGCCTATCGCAATGAGTGCTGCGGCGGCTACATAAGCATTAAGGATAAAGAAAAGGCCGATGGCCTGTGCCGCAAGATCGTAGAAAATGCTGCCGATCTTCAGGCAGATTGTTTGGTAACGGCTTGCCCTCTGTGCAAATATAATCTGAATCGGGCAGGAGAACTGCCGGTGGTGTATTTTACAGAGCTGCTTGCAGAGGCATTGGGTGTGAAGGAGGATGCAGAATGAATGCTTGTGAAGAGATCCGCCTCATTAGCGGTGTCAACCCCTTGAAGTGTATGAAATGCGGCAAATGCTCCGCTTCCTGCCCGTCCTACAACGAAATGGACATTAAGCCCCACCAGTTTGTAAGCTACGTGCAGTCCGGGGATATTGAGGCGCTGATGGCGTCCAAGTCCATTGAAAAATGCCTTGGCTGCTTTGCCTGTATAGAGCGTTGTCCCCGTGGTGTTCAGCCCGGAAAGCTGGTGGATGCCGCCCGGCAATTGCTGATTCGTCAGCGTGGACAGCAGATGCTGTCTCCGGACGAAATCCCTATGCTTTTGGACGAGGAAACACCTCAGCAGCTTTTGATGGCTGCATTTAGAAAGTACCGGAGGTAAAACGATGCAAAGAATCGGTGTATTTGTCTGCCATTGCGGCAGTAATATTGCGGCAACGGTAGATGTTGAAAAAGTCGCACAAATGGCGCTGAAGGAGCAGGGCGTTGTCCATGCAGAGGACTATCCCTATATGTGCTCAGAGGCCGGTCAGCTACGGATCGCCACGGCTATTCGGGAAAAAAAGCTCACCGGCATTGTAGTTTGCTCCTGCTCTCCCAGAATGCACGAGGCGACCTTCCGTAAGTGCGCAGAAACAGCAGGAATAAACCCCTATATGGTGGAAATTGCCAATATCCGTGAGCATTGCTCCTGGATTCATAAGGATATGACCGAGGCTACCGAAAAGGCTGTGATCTTGATGCGTGCGGCGGTGGCAAAGGTCCATCTCAATGCGCCCCTGCAGGCCGGAGAAAGCGCTGTTACCAAGCGTGCGCTGGTGATCGGCGGCGGTATTGCCGGTATCCAGACGGCCATTGACATTGCCGACGCAGGCTACAAGGTGGATATTGTGGAAAAAACACCCTCCATCGGTGGCCGTATGAGTCAGCTTGACAAGACCTTCCCCACACTGGACTGCTCCGCCTGTATTCTGACACCTAAAATGGTGGAGGCGGCATCCCACGAGAATATCACCATCCATACATATTCCGAGGTGGAAAAGGTCTCCGGCTTTGTGGGCAACTTTACGGTGGATATCCGCAAGAAGGCCCGGTATGTGGACATCAATAAGTGTACCGGCTGCGGTGTTTGCCAGGAAAAATGCCCTTCTAAAAAGACACCCAATGAATTTAATCGGGGACTTAATAACCGCAGCGCTATTTTTACACCCTTTGCCCAGGCAATTCCCAATGTGCCGGTGATCGATACCACGGCTTGCACAAAGTTTAAGACCGGCAAGTGCGGCGTTTGCCAGAAGGTGTGTCAGGCAGGTGCGATCGATTATACCCAAAAGGACGAGATCATCACCGAGAATTACGGCGCAATTGTGGTTGCCACCGGCTTTGACACCATTAAGCTGGATAAGTACGGTGAGTACGCCTACGGCCAGAGCAAGGATGTAATTACCTCTCTGGAGCTGGAGCGTGTAATGAATGCCGCAGGCCCTACCAAGGGTCATTTGGAGCGCTTGTCCGACGGAAAGCATCCGAAGGAGATCGTGTTCATTCAATGCGTGGGCAGCCGCTGCAGCGATGACCGGGGCAAGCCCTACTGCTCCAAAATTTGCTGTATGTATACTGCAAAACACGCAATGCTCATTCGGGATAAGTACCCGGATGTGAATGTGACGGTGTTTTATATTGACGTGCGTACGCCGGGTAAGAACTTTGATGAGTTCTACCGTCGGGCGGTAGAGGAATACGGCGTCAACTACATTAAGGGTCAGGTGGGCAAGGTCGTTCCGCAAGCTGACGGCAGCTTGCTTGTACAGGGCGTTGACCTGCTGGATAACAAGCAGATCCTCAAAAAAGCGGATATGGTCGTGCTGGCCACTGCCATCGAGCCGAACGCCGATGTACGAAAGATCGCAACGATGCTCACCGCTTCCATCGATACCAACAATTTCCTGACGGAAGCGCACCCCAAGCTGCGCCCTGTGGAATCTCCCACGGCAGGCGTGTTCCTGTCCGGTGTGTGCCAAGGCCCCAAGGATATTCCCGAAACGGTGGCGCAGGCCGGTGCGGCAGCGGTCAAGGTTATTGGTTTGCTTGCCAAGGATAAGCTGAAAACCAATCCCTGCACGGCGCAGGCGGACGAACTGATGTGCAACGGCTGCAGCCAGTGCGCAAAGGTCTGTCCTTACGGCGCAATCTCTTATGAAACGAAGCTCATTAACGACCACGGTATCCGCGAGGAGCGCCGTATTGCGGTGGTCAATTCTGCCCTTTGCCAGGGCTGTGGCGCTTGTACCGTCACCTGCCCCTCCGGCGCAATGGACTTAAAGGGCTTCTCAAACAGACAAATACTTGCGGAGGTGGATGCAATATGTCGGTAAATAAGGAAGAATTCCGCCCTGTAATCGTGGCATTTTGCTGCAACTGGTGCAGCTATGCCGGCGCTGACCTTGCCGGCTCCAGCCGCCTTGCCTATCCTGCAGATGTAAAGATCATCCGGGTGCCTTGCTCCTGCCGGGTCAACCCCATGTTCATTCTCCGCGCCTTTGAAAAGGGCGCTGACGGTGTGATCCTGTGCGGCTGTCACCCCGGTGACTGCCACTATTCAACCGGTAACTACTATGCCCGTCGCCGTATGACGATGCTTTTCAGTATGCTGGATTTTATTGGCGTGGAAAAGGGCAGAACCCGTGTGGAATGGGTATCTGCTGCTGAAGGCGTAAAGTTCTCCGAGACGATGAACAGCTTTGTGGAGAAGATCCGCAGCCTTGGACCGAATGTAAGATTGGGGGATATCCGATGCAAGAACTGATCATACGGGCAAAGGAATTGCTCGCAAGCGGCGAAGTTGCCCGTGTACTGGGCTGGCGTAAGGGCGAGCACGTTTACGATCCCGAACCTGCTTTCTTTGACAGCGCAGATAAGCTGGAAAACTTTGTTTATAACGGCTTTTGCGGCGCAAATTTAAGTAAATATATGATCGAGGCCTCCAAAATGGAGGGGAAGACCCTTGTGTTTTTGAAGCCCTGCGATACATATAGCTTTAATCAGCTTCTGGCAGAGCACCGTGTAGACCGGGAAAAGGCATACATCATCGGTGTCGGCTGCAAGGGCAAGCTGAAAATAGAAAATATAGACGCTGACGGCATTTTGGACGTGGAAGGCGCCGACTACCCGGATTGCCGGGAGGAATTGACCGTCAAGACCTTATACGGTGATGTGAAGGTGGCATATAAGGCTACTATGCTGGAGCGCTGCCACGTCTGCAAGGGAAAAGACCATATGGTCTATGACGAGATCATCGGCGAATCGGCAGACACCTTGGACGCTGACCGTTTCGCAGAGGTGGCACGGATCGAAAAGCTGTCTCCGGAGGAAAAGTTTGACTATTTCCGTCAGGAGCTTTCCAAATGTATCCGCTGCAACGCCTGCCGCAATGTATGTCCTGCCTGCTCCTGCCGCAAGTGCGTGTTTGACAGCACCAAGTTTGACTCTGCCCAAAAGGCCAATGCCACCTCTTTTGAGGAAAAAATGTTCCATATTATAAGGGCGTTTCACGTGGCAGGCCGCTGCACCGACTGCGGTGAGTGCAGCCGTGTATGTCCTCAGGGAATTCCTCTGCACCTGTTTAACCGGAAGTTCATTAAAGATATAAACGAACTGTACGGCGAATACCAGGCAGGTGTAGATGTGGATGCCAAGGGCCCTCTTACCAGCTTTACCCAGGAAGATGCAGAGCCCGGTATCGTGGCAGAAAGGGGTTAAGCTATGCGGAAAATTAAGAAAACAGAGCTTCCAAAGCTATATGCGGCAATTGCCCAAAACCAGACCCTTTACCTGCCTGTCAAGAGCGCAGGAAAGACCAATTTCGGGGTTTGGACCGAGGATGTCCAGCCGGATATCGATACTTTAAAGACGGTAAAATCCCCCAAGGACGCATTTTTCCCCCAGTGTGAAAATCTTTACACGGTAAAACGGGAGGAAGGCAAGCTGAAGCTGACAAGCGAGGAGCTGGCAAAGGAAAACTTTGTGGTGTTTGGCATTCGTGCCTGTGATGTACGGGCGCTGAGCGTGCTGGATAAGGTGTTTTTGTCTGACCCTATGGATACCTACTATGCTGCTCGTCGTGAGCACGGCATTATTGTAAGCCTTGCCTGCGGCCGTCCGGATACCTCTTGCTTCTGCTCTGCGTTCGGTATCGACTGCGCAAAGCCCGAGGGAGATGTGGCCACTTGGCTGTGGGGAGAGTACTTATACTGGCAGCCCCAGTCTGCAAAGGGCGAGACGCTTACCAATGCCCTCGGCGACCTTTTGGAGGATGCAGGGGATGCACCTGTGGAGGAAGCGAAGCAGGAAATTCGCGCCATTTGCGAAAATTTGCCGCTGAAGGATCTGTCCCTTGAAAAATGGGGCGCAGAGGCGGCAAAAAACAACTTTGATTCTCCCCTTTGGGAGGAGCTTTACAAGGGCTGCCTTGCCTGCGGTACTTGCACTTTCGTGTGTCCCACCTGCCAGTGCTATGACATTAAGGACTATAATACCGGCAACGGAATTCAGCGCTATCGCTGCTGGGATAGCTGTATGTACTCTGACTTTACAATGATGGCCCACGGCAACAACCGTACCAGCCAAATGCAGCGTTTCCGCCAGCGCTTTATGCACAAGCTGGCCTATTTCCCTGCAAATAACGCAGGTATGTTCTCCTGCGTCGGCTGCGGCCGGTGCGTGGACAAATGCCCCAGCCACTTAAATATCGTTAAGGTCATCAAAGCCTTTGGGAAGGAGGAAAACTGATGCACGAATGTACCTGTCATCCCGGATTTATGCACGATACCCTCATTCCGACAGTGGGCATCATTACGGATATCCGTACGGAGACCCCGGATGTAAAAACCTTTCGGGTAAATGCTCCCGGTGGCGGAAAGCTTTTTGAGCACCTCCCCGGTCAGTGCGCAATGGTCTGCGTTCCCGGCGTGGGCGAGGCGATGTTCTCCATCACTTCCTCTCCTACCAATAAGGAATATCAGGAGTTTTCCATTAAGCGCTGCGGTGTTTTAACGGAGCATCTGCACAGCTTGCAGGTGGGAGACGAAATTATGGTTCGTGGCCCTTACGGAAACAATTTCCCTGTGGAAACAGAGTTGAAGGGCAAAAATCTTCTGTTTATTGCCGGCGGTATTGCCATTGCGCCGTTGCGCAGTGTGATCAACTATGTGCTGGACAATCGGGAAAATTACGGCGATATTGATATCCTCTACGGTTCTCGCAGTATGGACGATCTGGTTCAGCGCAAGGAGATCGAGGAGGTTTGGTCCAAGATCCCCGGAGTCAATGTCCATTTGACCATCGACCGGGAGCAAGAGGGCTGGGACGGCCACGTTGGCTTTGTGCCGTCCTATCTTAAGGAACTGAATTTTGACACCAACCGGACAGCGCTGCTTTGCGGCCCACCCATTATGATCAAGTTCTGCTTGCAGGGTCTTCGGGAAATGGGCTTTGCAAACGAGCAGGTCTATACCACGCTGGAGCTTCGTATGAAGTGCGGCGTTGGCAAATGCGGACGGTGCAATATCGGCACGAAATACGTCTGCAAGGACGGACCTGTATTCCGGTTTGACGAAATTGATGAACTGCCCAACGAGTATTAAGGAGAAAACCGATTATGGAAAATATGGTAAATGTATATTTTTACGGAAAGCGGTATCAGGTGCCTGGTGAGCTGACCATTATGACAGCAATGGAATACGCAGGCTATACCCTGACCCGGGGCTGCGGCTGCCGTCACGGCTTCTGCGGCGCTTGCGCTACCATCTACCGCATTAAGGGCAGTAATGAGCTACACACCTGCCTTGCTTGCCAGACCCAGGTGCAGGAGGGTATGTATGTAGCATCCATTCCCTTCTTCCCCACAGATAAGCGCACCTACTCCATTAACGACATCAAGGCTGACCAGCGTGTGATGATGGAGCTGTACCCGGAAATTTATGCCTGCATCGGCTGTAATGCCTGCACCAAGGCCTGCACCCAGAGCCTGAATGTTATGCAGTACATTGCCTATGCCCAGCGTGGTGAGCTGCAAAAGTGCGCAGAAGAGTCCTTTGACTGCGTTGGCTGCGGCTGCTGCTCTGTGAGATGCCCGGCAGGAATTAGTCACCCGATGGTGGGCCTGCTTGCCCGTCGTCTGACCGGCAAATACATCGCACCTAAGACGGAGCATGTGTACAATCGTGTGGCGGAAATCAATGCCGGCGCTCACGATGACCTGATCGAAGCCATTATGCAAAAGCCGATCAGCGAGCTGCAGGAGCTCTACAACCACCGGGATATCGAGAAGTAAGGAGGGGTTAGATATGTTTACGGAAACTATGCTTGAGTCTATTAAAAAAGTAGAGGCTACCCGTGCTTCTCGTATGAAAACCGAACCCCGTCGTATGACTGCGGAGGAAAAGAGCGAGCTATTAAAGGCTTATCACCCGGACTATCGGGCAGAGGGCTTTAAGGAAATTAAAATCGGCCCCAATAAGGGCGAAAAAGCCCCTGTGGAGCTGGTAGATCTGCTTCATAGCAACAGCCGTCTGCTGAACGAAAAGGTAGATTTGACAAAGATCGACTATGATGTGGACGTTCTGGTTATTGGCGGCGGTGGCGCCGGCGCTTCGGCAGCTATCGAAGCCCACGAGGCAGGCGCAAATGTTATGATCGTAACAAAGCTGCGCATTGGCGATGCCAATACGATGATGGCTGAGGGCGGTATTCAGGCGGCGGATAAGGAAAATGACTCTCCTGCTCAGCACTACTTAGATGCTTGCGGCGGCGGTCACTTTGCTGCCCGTCCCGAGCTGCTGCGCAGACTGGTTATGGAAGCACCGGATGCCATTCGCTGGCTCAATGAGCTGGGTGTTATGTTCGATAAGGACGAGGACGGCCGCATGGTCACCACCCACGGTGGCGGCACTTCCCGGAAGCGTATGCACGCCTGCAAGGACTACTCCGGCGCAGAAATTATGCGTACGGTCCGTGACGAGGTCATTAACCGCAAAATTCCTGTGGTGGAATTTACCTCTGCTGTGGAGCTTCTCAAGGACGAGAAGGGCCAGGTGGCAGGTGCGGTTCTGCTGAATATGGAAACCGGAGATTATTTGGTGGCAAAAGCAAAAACCGTCATCATCGCTACCGGTGGCGCAGGGAGACTCCACTATCAGAATTTCCCCACCTCCAACCATTATGGCGCAACGGCTGACGGCTTGATTTTGGGCTACCGTGCCGGTGCACCCCTGCTGTATCAGGATACCATTCAGTATCACCCCACCGGCGTGGCATTCCCCAGCCAGATTTTTGGCGCACTGGTCACGGAAAAGGTGCGTTCCTTGGGCGCAATGCTGGTAAACAAGGACGGTGAGGCCTATGCCCACCCTCTGGAAACAAGAGACGTTTCCGCATCTGCCATCATTCGGGAATGCGCTAATGGCAAGGGCGTAGATACACCCTTGGGCAGCGGCGTATGGCTGGATACACCCATGATTGAGATTTTGGGCGGTGAGGGCACCATTGAAAAGCGGATTCCTGCAATGCTGCGTATGTACTTAAACTACGGCATTGATATGCGGAAAGTTCCCATTCTGGTATATCCCACGCTGCACTACCAAAACGGCGGTCTGGAAATCGGCGGCGAGGGCTTTACCAAGGCAATTCCTAATTTGCTGGTTGCCGGTGAGGCTGTTGGCGGTATTCACGGCCGTAACCGTCTGATGGGCAACTCTCTGCTGGACATTATCGTCTTTGGCCGCAATGCCGGTAAGGCGGCTGCTGCCAAGGCAAAGGAAGTGGAGTTGGGAACACCGAACTTAGACCACATTTATGCCTATGCCGAAATGCTGAAAGAAGCGGATTGCGCTGAAAATGGCGTTTCTCCCTTGCTTCTGCCCCAGTATGCTCGTCACGAGCGCTAAACGGAGGCGAAATAAATGGAGTGGTTACAAAACTACTGGGAAAGTGTTACCGGTAGTGAACTGTTTATCATTTTTGTGATTTTGTTCCTTGGATATGCCCTTGGACGGATCACTGTCTGCGGTCTGAGCCTGGGCTCTGCCGGTGTGCTTTTGGTGGCGCTGGTGTTTGGCCATTTTGGCGTGACTGTGCCGGATGTGGTAGGAGATATCGGCCTTATTTTGTTTGTAACAGCAGTTGGCCTTATTGCCGGACCAAAGTTCTTCCGCAATTTCAAAATCAATGCCAAATCCTACATTTTGCTGGGTGTGATCATCATTGCCGCCGGCGCACTGACTTGCGTTGCAGGCGTGTATCTGCTGGGCGTCCCCTCTGACGTAAGCGCAGGACTGCTTTCCGGCGCATTGACCAGCACCCCCGGCCTTGGCGCTGCCAAGGAGGCGGTGGCGACCCCGGGTAACGCTTCTGCCGGATATAGCATTGCCTATATTTTCGGTGTGGTAGGCGTGGTGCTGTTCGTGCAGATCATTCCCAAGATTTTGAAAGTAGATATGGAAGCGGAGCGAGCAAAGTTTACGGCTGCTGCCGGTGTAGAAGTAAAGGCAGAGGGCAAAAAGCTCCTGGAGCTGGATAGTATGGGCTTTGGCGCTCTGGCAATTACCATTGTGCTGGGCATCTTCCTTGCAAAACTCAAAATCGGCAATTTCTCTTTGGGCACTTCCGGTGGACCTCTGATTTTTGGTCTGATCATTGGCCACTTCGGGAAAGTGGGAAAAATCAGCCTGAAGGTGAAGAAAACCGTTTTGGAAGCTGTGCGTGAACTGGGCCTGGTGCTGTTTCTGCTGGGCGCAGGCGTAGAGGGTGGCGCAGGCTTTTTGCAGTGTCTTGCGGATAACGGCGGCATCAAGCTATTCTTAGTGGGCGCGGTGATTACCCTTGTGCCGATGTTCGTTGGCTATTTCTTTGCAAGAAAGGTGCTGAAGCTGGACGTTCTCAATGCCCTGGGTTCTATCTGCGGCGGTATGACCAGCACCCCTGCGCTGGGAAGCTTGATTCGTGTCGCAGGAACAGACGATGTGGCATCTGCTTATGCGGCTACCTATCCCTTTGCCCTTGTGTGTGTTGTGCTGGCTTGCCAGTTCATCGGAATGATTCCTCTGTAAAAAGGAGAAAAATATGCGTGAAATAAATGTATCGGCCATTACCGATTGTGTAGAGCGGCTGTGTATAGAGGCAAATACCCATTTGCCCGGCGATGTAAAATGCGCCATTGAGGGCTGTTACCAAAAAGAGGACAGTCCCTTTGCCAAAAGCGTTTTAGAGAAGATTATTGAAAATTATCAGATTGCGGACAGCGAAAATGTTCCCATCTGCCAGGACACCGGTATGGCTTGCGTCTTTTTGGAGATCGGTCAGGACGTCCATTTGGTTGGCGGCGACCTGCGCCAAGCGGTAGACGAGGGCGTGCGCCGTGGCTATGACAAGGGTTATTTGCGCAAGAGTGTGGTAGCTGACCCTGTCCGTCGTGGAAACACCGGCGACAATACCCCGGCTATGCTGTATACCGAGATCGTTCCCGGTGAGAATGTAAAAGTCACCCTTGGCCCTAAGGGCTTTGGCAGTGAGAATATGAGTGCGATCCGGATGTTCAAGCCCTCGGCCGGTCTGCAGGGCATTAAGGATTTTATCTTGGAGACGGTAGAGGCTGCAGGCCCCAATCCCTGTCCGCCCATCGTGGTGGGTGTTGGCATTGGCGGCACCTTTGATAAAGCGGCGCTCCTTGCCAAAAAGGCGCTGATGCGCCCCTTGGATACCCATAACCCCGACCCCTATTACGCCGAATTGGAAACAGAAATGTTAGAAAAAGTCAATGCTCTTGGCATTGGCCCTCAGGGCTTTGGTGGCAAGACCACAGCCATTGGTCTGAACATCGAGGTTCTGCCTACCCACATTGCCGGTATGCCCTGCGCAATCAATATCAACTGCCACGTGACTCGGCATAAGACGGAGGTGCTGTAATGGAAAAGCATATTACACTGCCTCTTACGGAGGAACTGGCAAAGACATTAAAGGCCGGTGATATGGTTTATCTTACCGGCTATATCTACACCTCCCGTGATGCCGGCCATAAGCGTATGTGCGAGACTTTGGCAAGGGGAGAGAAATTGCCCTTTGACCCAACCGATGCTACCATTTACTATGTTGGCCCTACACCGGCAAAGCCCGGTCAGGTCATCGGTTCTGCCGGCCCGACCACTTCCGGTCGTATGGACGCTTATGCGCCTACGATGATGTCTGTTGGCGCAAGAGGTATGATCGGCAAGGGCGCGCGTCTGCCTGAGGTTGTAGAGGCTATGAAAAAATATTCCGGCGTTTACTTTGGCGCCATCGGCGGCGCAGGTGCGCTCCTTGCCAAGTGCATTAAGAGCGCGGAACTGATCGCCTACGAGGATCTGGGCGCAGAAGCGTTGCGGAAGCTCTATGTGGAGGATATGCCCCTTTTTGTTATCATCGACAGTGAGGGCAACAATCTCTATCAGTCCGGTAGGGAAGCATATCTGAAAAATCGCTGACTGGCAGAGGGCAAAGGAGTCGGCAAGACAAACAAACCGGACTCGTCGGCGTACAGGTGGTACGGTAGAGTCCGGTTTGTGCAGTAAGTCAAAATGCCTTGCGAAGCAAGGGTTTGTATGCGCTTTTGCGGAACGGATAAATCCGTTCCCTACGGCTTTATATTTCGTTGTATGCAACCATATAAAAAACTGCATTTTGACGGTTGACGAATTTTTTGCACTCTGAAAGCTGTTGGACGAAAAGTCCAACAGCTTTCTTATATCTTCTTATTTTCGGTGATAGCCCGTGGGTTGCGCCAGAAAAGGCGCTTGGCGTATGTTTCTCCGTATTTCTTGCAAATACGATGATAGCAGCGGATAAGCTTGGGAGGGCGGTACTTTAAATCGTGGGCGTCGGAAGCAATAAAATGCACTTTTTCTGCCTTTAAAAGCTTGTGGCAAAACCGCTTAACAAAAAATCCGTGCTTGCCCATTACACTGTCGGCATTGAGCTGAATATATGCGCCCATTTTCAGCACATCATCCACGAGGGTAGGGTCGTTGCGGAAGGTGTTATACCGCTCTGCGTGGGCAATAATGGGTACTTTCCCCACAGAAAGGCACTGGATAATGCCGCTGATGATCTGGGGGCGGAATGCGGTGGGGGCAAATTCCAGCAGTACGTACCGGGAGTCTGCCATACAATGGATATTGCCGGATTCCAATTTTTGCCCAATATCGTCCACAAAACGTACTTCACAACCCAAATAAAGGTTCATTTTCGGCAGCTCTTTTTTTAACGTTTGCTGAAAATTACGAAAGGCCGCTTGTAAAATTTCAGGGCTGGGCTTGTAAATACCTCGGTAATGGGGGGTCAGGATCATTGCCCGTGTGCCACTATCCCAGGCAAGACGGCAAAGAGAGAGGGCTTCCTGCATATTTTGCGCGCCATCGTCTACACCGGGCAGAATGTGGGTATGGATATCCATAAGCTTTATTTCTGGGTGCTTTTTCACGGACATTCTCCTTTCCTGTGTTTTTTTTAAAGTATAGCACGGCTTCCTCTAAAAGACAAGACGTGGAAAAGAACAATTATAAATTATCAACTCTCAACTATCAACTCTCAATGAAAAAAGCACCCAAGGGTGGTACATCGTAGGGATGACCGGGTTTGGGTGCTTTTTTATCAAAGGGTTTTAATATATTCTGCGGCTTCTTCCCGCATTTTGTATTTGAGGATCTTGCCGGCGGCATTCATGGGGAAGCTGTCTACAAAACGGATATACCGGGGCACTTTATGCCGGGCCATACTTGCTGCAATGTAGGCGGTCATTTCTTCCTCTGTCACACTGCCTTTTTCCTTGAGAATGATACATGCCATCACTTCCTCACCGTACTTTTTGTCCGGCACACCGATGACCTGTACATCCCGGACAGCAGGGTGGGTGTAGATGAATTCCTCAATTTCCTTGGGGTAGATGTTTTCACCGCCACGGATAATCATATCTTTCAGACGGCCGGTGATGCGGTAACAACCGTTTTCGTCACGGCATGCCAGGTCACCGGAGTGCAGCCAGCCCTCTGCATCTATGGTATCCCGGGTGGCCTCGGGCATTTTGTAGTAGCCCTTCATGGTATTGTAGCCACGGGCGCAGAACTCGCCATTTTCACCGATGGCTGCTTCTTCGCCGGTTTCCGGATTGATGACCTTACATTCCACAAAGGGGAAGGCGTAGCCAACGGTATCGGTTCTTACTTCCAAGGAATCTGTCCAGGCGGACATAGTGTTGCCGGGGGCACATTCGGTCTGACCATAGACGGAGACGATGCCGGTCATATGCATTTCGTCCGGTAGGGCTGCCCGACGCATCAGCTCCGGAGGACAGCCTGCACCTGCCATAATGCCGGTACGCATATAGGAAAAATCGGTCTTGCGGTAGTCCGGGTGGTTAAACATGGCGATAAACATTGTGGGAACGCCGTTAAAACAGGTGATCCGCTCCTGGTTAATGCAGGCCAGGGACGATTTGGCGGAGAAATAGGGCATAGGACACATGGTTGCGCCGTGGGTCATGGAGGCGGTCATAGAAAGGGTCATACCGAAGCAGTGGAACATAGGCACTTGGATCATCATTCTGTCTGCGGTGGAAAGTCCCATTCGGTCACCGATACACTTG
Organism: Faecousia sp.; assembly: GCA_045611745.1. Classification (GTDB taxonomy): domain Bacteria; phylum Bacillota; class Clostridia; order Oscillospirales; family Oscillospiraceae; genus Faecousia. The sequence goes on along the minus strand of JAZKXS010000114.1, from coordinate 7,960 downwards.
CCGTTGTTAACCACATTGTAGTGGGTCAGCATAACACCCTTGGGGAAGCCGGTGGTGCCGGAGGTGTACTGCATATTGCAAACATCGTCGGGCTTTACAGCGGCGGCAAGGCGGTTGATTTCTGCCACAGGGGTCATATAGGCTCTTGCCATTGCTTCCTCAAAGGTCAGGCAGCCTGCCTGCTTAAAGCCTACGGTGATGACGTTTCTAAGGAAAGGCAGACGCTTGCAATGCAGTGGCTCACCGGGCTTGGTGGTGGCAATTTCCGGGCAGAGGGTGTTAATGATCTCGGCATAATTGGAGTCAAGGCAGCTGTCGATCATCACCAGCGTATGGGTATCCGACTGACGCAGCAGGTACTCCGCCTCGTGGATCTTATAGGCAGTATTGACTGTAACCAGCACAGCGCCAATTTTGGTAGTTGCCCAAAATGCGATATACCAAGCCGGAACGTTGGTTGCCCAAACAGCCACCTTGCTGCCGGCCTTTACGCCCATAGATACCAGCGCCCGGGCGAAATTATCCACGTCCTCCCGGAACTGGCGGTAGGTACGGGTGTAGTCCAGGGTGGTATATTTGAAGGCGTACTGGTCGGGAAATTCCTCTACCAGCTTATCCAGCACTTGGGGGAAGGTCAGGTCAATAAGGGTGTCCTTCTTCCAAATGTACTTGCCGGTGTGGTCGTGGTTATCGTAGAGGGCCTTTTTCTTGGTACGGGGATTGTCGAACCGGGACATATAGTTGACGAAGTGGGGGAAAATGACCTCCCGATCAGCAAGGTCAGCCATCCATTCCGGTTTCCACTCCAGAGAGATAAAACCATCGTAATTGATGGACGACAGGGCGCGCATCATATCCTCTACCGGAAGCGTACCCTCGCCAATAAGGTTATAAGCGCCGCTATCATCGGAGTCACGGAGGTGGACGTGGCGGACGTAAGCGCCTAAGTTTTTAATAGTTGTGTCGGCGCTTTCGCCAAAATCCCGATAGGGGTGGTGCATATCCCACAGGGCGGCCAGATGGTCAGAGGCGAAATCGTCCAAGAGCTTACGCAGCCGTGTGGTATCGGCAAAAATGCCGCTTGTCTTAATGAGCAGGGTTACCTGCCGCAGCTGGGCTACCTGCAAAAGGGTATTCAGGTTTTGCCGCACCAAATCTTCCCTGTCCTGCAAAGCGCAGGCGACCACATAGGGGGTGCGCATATCTTTTGCGATATCAAAAAGCTTCAAAAGGGGCTCTATGGCGGCAACACCGTCAGACAAATCTAACGAAGTATCAAAGCAGGGAATGCTCAGCTTTTCGTCCCGAAGCTGACGGACGGTGGCAGCAGAAAAATGGGGGTGGAACGGGCCGCCCTTGTCCTGCAGCTGAGGGAATTTTTGCAGGTCGTAGACCTCTATGCCGGAAAACTGCATATCGGTGGCAGTTCTAATCAGCTCCTCCCAGCGCAGTTCGCTCCAGCCACGGCTGGAAAAGGAAAGCTTCATACAGTTTCCTCCTCATAGACGATCTTATTCAGGGCGTTTAAGTAGGCTGCAATCGATGCGCCAACAATATCTGTGGAGATGCCCTTGCCGGAGTAGACCTTGCCGCCGGCACGAAGCTTTACCACCGTTTGACCCATAGCCTCACGGCCTTCGGTGATGGCTTGAATTTGGAAATCATCCAGCTCAAAATGGCAGCCGGTAATTTGCTCCAAAGCGTGGAAGGCGGCATCGATGGCGCCGTCGCCCAAGCTGACGCCCTCCAAAACCTTATCCCCACGGATAAGCTTCATATGGGCGGTGGAGGAGGTGGTGTTGGCAGCGGTAATGACATAGCTTTCCAGCTTGTAGGTAGAGGGAACTTGCATAGCGGCAGCGGCTACAATGGCGTCCAGCTCCCGGGCGGAAACCTCTGCCTTTTTGGCGGCAATGGCGGAAAATGCGGCAAATACATTGGCGCTGTCTTCCTCGCTTAGCTCATAGCCAAGCTGATTTGCGGCCTGCGTAACGGCATTGATATCATCCCGGACAGTGAGGCGCAGCTCCGGTGCGTGGGGGAGAGCCGGCACAAAGGCCACAGGCTTTGCTTTATCTGTCTGACAAAGGGTGGCAATCTGGTCGCAGATCCGATCCAGCTGGGTTGTGCCAACCGGACAGGAAAGGGCAAAATGATTGCTTTTCAGGGAGAGGATCTTTGCAATATGGGCAACGGAGGCGGCGCAGAGGGGATAGGCGGCTGCCTTTATTTCCTGTACACCGGCGTGGAGAGCCGCAACGGCGCAGGCATCTGCCAAAGAAAGCTGGTCGCTGCAGGCAATGCCAAGCTGTACGGTGTCAATGCCCTTGGTGTTTTCCTTTGCGTTTTTCACAAAGGCGGCAAATTCGTCCGGGAGCATATTGCCTGCGGCATCCCGAAGGGTGACGGTGGTTGCGCCGGCACAAATGGCAGCTTCCAGCGCTTCGTAGAGGAAGGCGCTTTCGCTGCGAGTGGCATCGTCGGCAATAAATTCCACATCGGCGCAATTTGCCTTGCAGAGTTTTACGGCATTTTCGATGGCAGCAAGCATTTTTTCCGGTTTTTTATGATACAGGTACTCCATCTGCACGGTGCTTACCGGGGCGCAGACCTGCAGACGGGGATTTTTTGCGCCCTTCAGCGCCTGCCATACTGTATCTACATCGTTGCCGGAAATGGCAACAGGCACAGCAAGACCGCACCCAACAGCAGATGCGATGGATTTTATAAGCAGGCTGTCAATTTTGGCATTTTCAACGGCAGGCAGGGAAATGACCGAAACGCCCAGTTTATCCAAAAGCTTACTAAGCTCTAATTTTTCCTTAAAGGACAGGGAAAGTCCCTCCTGTTTCATTGTAATGTCACAGATTTTGATTTGGTTCATAGAAAACAACCTCCTTAGAGAATTATAAATTAAAAAACCCCTGAAGCCAAACGGCTCCAGGGACGAAAAATCGCGGTACCACCCTGCTTGCTTTGCGATGCAAAGCCACTCTCGGGCTCCAATAAGCCCATAGCCGATAACGGGGCGACCGTGCTTCATTACTGCCATATGGGTTCACGAAGCCGACTCGGGAAGCAGTCCGCCTTAATTTTCCGCATCGGCTCGCACCAAACGCCGACTCTCTGTAACTTCCAAATAAGGCATTATTTCCGTCTGTGTCTTTCCTATATAGGTGACATTAAACCACAAAGGGGGTAGTTTGTCAACGGTTTTTTGGCAATTTGTAAAATTTTGTGTTTTTCGTATAAAGTCAAGAGTTATTTTTGAATTTTCAGAGGTGAAAAAGAAAGATTGTCAAAAATGACAATCTGAGAGATCTATTTTGGGTGCTGATCACAATGGGATTTGTGCAAATTATATAAAATGGTATGCAGGAGCAGAGGCAGCATAAATGCTGTCCCTGCTCTTGTATTATTTTTTTCATAATTTAGGCTACGAGCTGCAGCTCGGCCTGGAAGAGTTCTTCTGAGGTTGCATAACCGAATATTTCTCTTGGATAATTGTTGACCCAGTCTTGTACTGCTTTGATATCTGATGCGGAATATTTGGATATATCACTACCTTTTGGAATTTTCCGTCTTATTTCTCTATTCATCCTCTCGTTAGATCCACGTTCCCAAGAGGAATAAGGGTGGCAATAGTATACATCTGTTCGCTTACCGTTGAAGATGGATTTTTCCATACCTTTGGCATCGGAAAATTCTGTACCGTTATCCACGGTGATGCTTTTAAATATCTTTTTGAAATTCTTACCAAATCTCTTTTCTAACTTGTTCAGAAAACGTACAACATTCCTGGCACTCTGACTTTCCATTGGGTGGAGAATTTCTCTCCTTGTTTTACGTTCTGTCAACACAAGGATAACAGACCGTCCTTTACCACATACGCAATCCATTTCCCAATGCCCGAAATCCTTTCGGTCATCGATAAATGAGGGACGCTTCTCAATACTTGTACCCCGTGGGGCTTTTCTTGCCTTTACTTTCTGATATTTCTTCTCTTTGGAGTTTATATGCTCCATAGTCAAATGTGGGAATAAGCCCTCTCTGATATATCTGTATAGGGTAGTTTTGGAGATACGAGTATAGGGAAGATCCTTATGCTTTAGCTCTCCAAGAGCTGCGCAGGGAGAGATACCGTCTTTAAGTACTCTCTGTTCTATATACTCTATAAAGGCATAATCTGTATCTATTTTTAGAGCAGGGCCTTTGCCGGTTAAGTAAAAGTCATATTTATGCTGTGCTATTTCTGGGCTATAGGTATCGTGATACTCATATGTTCTACTGTCCAAATGTGTATAAGTACCTCTCTTGAGTTCGTTATAGATGGTTTGAAGACTGACGCCGAGTACCTCGGCCATTTTCTTTTTATGGACTTTCGCTTTTACTAGCGTCTCCAACTGCAGGCGTTGGGTCCAGGTTAAGCATTTACTACCTTTGGTTTTCATACGGATATACTCCCTTCTTAGGCTATACGCCGGTTACTATTCGCTTCTCCGTCCGGAACGGTGGACGGGAAGGCGGAGGGACAGCCGTCCGGCTTTGTCCCGTCCGCCATCTAATCCGTTCCACCGTGTCCGGAAAGATAGTGCTGCAGTGGTTATTACACTTAAAGGTTAGCACAAACGCAACCCCTGTCAACAGGCTTTCGCGGCATAAAAGCCAGATGTGCGCACTGGCATTTATTCCACGGTCCTGTTGACAGGGGTTTTGCCTTTGTGCCTCTACTACAACAAGCAAAGCGACGCGGCGCTTTGCCGTGGCCACTTATCGAATTATGAAGGGGGGGTAAAACGATGAAAGAGGACAAAAAAGAAGCCCTGCAGAGGCTTCTTAAGCTGATCGCTGATCATCCCGAGTTAGCCGACCGGATCGTGATCACGATTAAGCCTAATAAAGTCCCACAGGGCAACACCGGCAACAAGTAAGCCGGCAAGGAGGGGGCGGGAAACCGCCTCCCTCTAAGGCTAATTATAACAGAAACATACTTAATAATCAAGGAGGAAAACAAATGAATAAAGCAAGACGGACACGCCTGGAATCCATTAAGGACCAGATCGAGGAGCTGTCAGAGCAGCTGCAGGAAGTTCTGAACGAGGAAGAAGAAGCAATGAACAATGTGCCGGAAAACCTACAAGGCTCTGAACGGTACGAAGCTATGGAGAACGCACACAGCGGAATGGACGATGCGTTCTCCAGCCTAAGTGAAGCAATCAACTATATAGACGAAGTGCTGGAGGGATAACAATGAATAAACGAATAAACATATCTTCAGCATTTAAAGTATTGTTCAATGGCGGTTATATCATTAAAGAAAGCCGTCCGAACGAAAAAAGAATATACAGTGTAATGAAATGGTCCAACGTATATGGACGCCCTACATTTATTGGACAAATCAAGGAAAAGGATTTTCGAGCATTAGAAAGTATTTTAAAATGCTTCAAATGCGAATCCGGTGACTATATAGGTCAATATTTATTCTATGAGCTTGATTGGAGCAAGTCAAATACAGCTTATTTTCCTACGTCAATATCTAACATAAAAGAGGAAAAATCAAATGGAAACAGTGGTATTCAAAAAGAAAGCTGATGCACGGTGGAAGCCTTTAGGCTTTGGCAATTACCGGTGCAGCAACTGTCTAACAATCGTTGCGGGCAACTATCGTGTGCATTGTCCACGATGTAAGTTACAAATGCACAAGGAAGGAGATCTGATCTACAATGAAGAAACTGGAGAAGCTTGCATTGTTAAACTGGGCGAACCAGCTCTCTGATCAGGAGCTGGAAGCGGAATACTACAAAGCTGTTTTTAGGTGTCTCGGCAGCGAAGCCGAGGAGATGTATGACCGGGAATATGATCCGGGTGACATACGAGAGCAAGAACAGTATGAAAAATACAGAACAGAAAAAGCAGACTTACTTGAAAGCGTCTGCGCAAAGAGAGGTATTAAATTATGGACATAATCTACAATACATGTATAGTATGCGCAACAATAGGATTCCTCCTATTCATAACCACATTAATTTATGAAAAAGCAATCTGCAAAGCACAGCCTGTTCCAGAAGGACACTTATCCTGTCCATTCTGCGGTGGATCTAAATTAAAAACAATACATAACATCAATTATTTTGTAGTATGCGAAGAATGCGGCTGCTGCGGCCGTGCCGGCGAAACAAGAGAAGAAGCGCTTCGCTATTGGGATTGGAGGCAAGGATAATGACCGGTTTCATAGTACAAAACACAATGCATAATGATCTTGAATGTGATCATCTACACGGCAGCCCCGGGGTGTGAAAACTCCCTGGGGTTGACTTTATACCTCTTTTGCGGTAAATTAACGCTAAGAGGTGAAATTATGTATTATAAATACTGTCAAAGGTGCGGTAGACCTTCAAATGGATACCGACTTTGTAAAAGCTGCTATTACGAACAGCAAAGAGAAAATGAATATAATTACGATAATCGCAGAGGCGGAAATAGTATAAGTATAGATCTTGGAGCAATTGTTCAAGGCATTGCAACAATAGTACAATGCTTTAAGTCACCACAAAGCAACTCGCAAGATTACGAAGAGCAAAAGTTTATAGCACAACAAAATGTAAACAATCAAATCGAGCAAAAACAAAGAAAATGGAAAACGGCAAAAGGCTTTTATGTAAAAAGCCAACAAGAAAGAACAATCAGTGATTTTTTAACAGAAAACGGGATATACCATGTTTATGAAAAACAATTCCCTATCAGTGAAGGTAAATACCTACTTCCGGACTTTTACATAAAAGGGCCTGTTATGTTCAACGGCAAACTAATCAGCGAAGTATACATAGAGCATTGGGGTAGAGAAAATGATGAAGTTTATAACAAAAAGAAAGCAAGTAAAATTTCAGCATACAGACAAGCGGGTATTACACTAATTAATGTATACCCTGATGACTTAATAAATTATAAAGAAAGTTTAACACATAAACTTACATATTTCAAAGAACACCAAATAAATTATTGATGAAAAGCAGCGACATTGCAAATGTCGCTGCTCTTTTTATTTAATGTTTGCGGTTGCGATAAGGATTCCCGGAGTAACTGGAATTGTTCCTATAACGATAATTATCCGCTCTGCCATAACTGGAATATTTTTTTGTTTTGGAATTTAAATTAGGGCCATTCGCAGAATAACGATTTCGCTTATCGATATTTGAAACTTGAACAGAAGGAACGTTAAAAGAATAACCGCCAAGTCTAGCTGGCGCATTACCCTTAAATGTAACCTTTTTATTTTTTGTTTCAAAAGAAGAATTAGACAAAACTGTTGAACCGACGGCAAGACCTCGTCCAACCTTATCACCGTTTTTCTTAAAAAAACGCAAAAATGATTTAAATAAACGAGTAATACTGGGAAAAACAGTTTTATCTTCAGAAGATCTAAGAAAAACAGTTCTACCTCCAGGAGTTATGAAGTAAGTAGGGGCAGCTTTAGAAGAAGTACGACGGGCGGAAGCCGCAGCAGCTTTAGAGGCAGCACGTCGGGCGGCAACCTTACCGGTGAGAGATTTAGCAGCAGCAGCACCGGCAACGCCGACACCAACGCTGGCAGCAGCTTTCGCAGCAGTAGCGGCAGTAATGCTCTTTAATGCTAAACCGCCAATAGGAACAAGAGCAGGTAATGCCATTAAATAACCTCCTAACTTTTATGTATTCAAACTAAAGCAATCGTAAGAAAATTACTTTCTTCGTTTACTTTGCTTTCCAGAAAGACGGTTTTTTGTCTTGCGGACATAAGCTTTCCGGGAAATTCTTGATTTACGAGCAGCGTTACGCTGGGTATTTTTTCTTTTGAACATTTTAATAACCTCCTAAGAATAGTTTTCTTTCATTTTGTGAATATCTCTTTGGAAATAGCTGTTTTGCTGGGCACATTCTTCCTTAGTGGCCAGCTCACCGGCATAAGTGATAAAATCATCAA
>JAZKXS010000113.1:0-15176 GCA_045611745.1 Faecousia sp. | reverse complement strand
TCGGTCTGAAATCAAGGTGAGTCCTCTGTGGGGCCGGGAACCATATCGCCGGAGCAACCGCCGCATGAACGCCTAATATTAAGGAGGACAAAGATATGGATTTAGTAAAGGCTCTGTCTAGCCAGTACATGAAGGAAGAGCTGCCCGAAATGCGGGTAGGCGACACCGTTCGTGTTCATGTTCGCATCAAGGAAGGCTCCCGTGAGCGTATCCAGGTTTTCGAAGGCACCATCATTGCTCGTAAGCATGGTGGCATCGGTGAGACCATCACCGTTCGCCGTATCAGCTACGGTGTTGGCTGTGAGAAGGTTTTCCCTGTTTACTCCCCCCGTATTGCAAGTGTTGAGACTGTCCGTAAGGGTAAGGTTCGCCGTGCAAAGCTGTACTACCTGCGCGATCGTTTCGGCAAGGCTGCAAAGGTCAAGGAGCAGATCTAACTCAAAAAAGTATAAAAAAAGAGGGGAAACCCTCTTTTTTTATTTGGAAAAATCGTTTATAATAGAGAAAAATTGTGTTTTACAGGAAGGGGTAGATAGAAGTGTTAGATGAAGAAAAGCAGGAGCTTGATTCCGAGCAATGCGTTGAAGAAGAATCCACAGAGGAAGTACCTGCTGTGACAGAGGAAACGCCTGTTAAAACGAAGTCTAAAAACGGCGCTAAAAAAACAGTACTGACCTATCTTCACGACCTTGTGTACCTGCTGGCAGTTGTGCTTGTGCTGTTTTTGGTCTTTTTCCGGGTGGTGGTGGTTTCCGGCCCATCTATGAATAATACCTTGAAGGACGGAGACTATTTGCTGCTCCTCAACGGTGTATTCTTTAATAATTATAAACAGGGCGAGATCGTTGTGGCCAGTAAGGATTCCTACCGTGACGGTGAGCCCATCGTTAAGCGTATCATTGCAACCGAGGGACAGACCGTGGATATCGACTTTGAGAACGGAATTGTTTATGTCGATGGCGTTGCATTAGAAGAACCCTATATCAGTACGCCCACCTGTCTGGAGGAGGGCGTGAAGTTTCCCCTTGTAGTTGAGATAGGTCACGTTTTTGTAATGGGCGATAACCGAATGAACTCCAAGGACAGCCGTTCCGAGGAGATTGGCCTGATCGATTGCAGGGAAATTATCGGTAAAGCGGTGTTCCTGATCTTCCCCGGCAGCGATTCCGGCGAAATGGAATTTGACAGGATCGGAGTGATACGCTGATGCAGCAGGATCAAATGTATATCCAGTGGTATCCCGGTCATATGACAAAGACCCGGCGGCAGATCGAAGGGGATTTAAAGCTGGTGGATGCGGTCTGCGAGATCGTGGATGCCCGAATTCCTATGTCCAGCCGCAATCCGGATATCGATGCCATCTGCGGCAATAAGCCCAGAATCGTAATACTCAACCGTATGGACCTGGCAGATCCGGAGGGAACAAAGCGCTGGATAACTTATTTTCGCAACCGTGGCATTGCGGTTGTGGCAACGGATTGTAAGACAAGACGGGGTATTTCTGATTTCCAACCAGCAGTTCGCTCTGTTTTGAAGGAAAAACTGGAGCGAAATGCCGCCCGTGGAATGAATAAGCCTCTGCGTGTTATGATCGTTGGTATCCCAAACGTGGGAAAATCCACCCTCATTAATCAAATTTCCGGCAGAAAGGGCGCAAAGGCAGAAAACCGTCCCGGCGTGACCCGTGGCAAGCAATGGGTAACGGTGGACAGCGGCCTGCTCCTTTTGGATACGCCCGGTATCCTTTGGCCGAAATTTGAAGACCCGGAGGTTGGTATGATGCTGGCCTACACCGGCGCAGTCAAAGAGGATATTATGGACATCGAGGAGCTTGCCTGCCGGTTGATGACCTTGCTGGCTGCCCGTTATCCCAAAGTACTGACCGAGCGTTACGGCATCGAGATCTCCCAGGAGATGAGTGGCTACGACCTTCTGCTGCTTACCGGCAAAAAGCGTGGTTTTTTGATGGCAAGGGGAGAAATCAACACAGAACGTATGGCAAGGGTGCTGCTGGACGATTATCGGGCAGGAAAGCTTGGCCGGCTCACCTTTGAGCTGCCGGAGGAACCCTGATGGAACAAAAAGATATGTGGCAAATTGAAAATAGCCACTTTGAAAATGGAATTAAGTGCATCTGCGGTGTGGACGAAGCCGGCAGAGGCCCCCTTGCAGGCCCTGTTTGCGCTGCGGCGGTGATTTTGCCGCCCAATATTCAGATTCCCGGACTTGACGATAGCAAAAAGCTGACCGATAAGCGCCGCAGAGAGCTGTTTCCCATCATAAAAGAACATGCCCTTGCCTATGGCATTGCCTTTGCCGACCATAAGGAAATTGACGAAATCAATATTTTGCAGGCAACCTATCTGGCAATGCAGCGGGCGATGGATGCCCTTTCCATAAAGCCGGAGCTTGCCCTGATTGACGGAAACCGGGCAAAGGATTTTGGCATTCCGGTGCAAACAGTGGTAAAAGGTGATAGCTTAAGCGCCAGCATCGCTGCTGCATCTATTTTGGCAAAAGTTACCCGTGATGACTATATGCTGGAAATGGCAAAAACCTACCCACAATACGATTTTGAAGTACATAAGGGCTACGGTACTAAGCTGCACTACGAAAAGTTGGGGCAATACGGCCCAAGCCCGATCCACAGAATGACTTTTTTGAAGAAATTATATGGGAGTAAATAATTTAGACGGCGCTTGGGGCGAAATGCAGGCAGGGATCTACCTGCGGAAGAAACGTTATAAGCTTCTTGCCCAGGGCTACCGCTGCCGATTTGGGGAAATCGACCTGATTGCTGCCAACCGCAAATATTTGCTGTTTGTGGAGGTAAAAACACGGAAAAGTGCAGATTTTGCCCAGGCCCGGGAATTTGTGGATATGCGAAAGCAAGCCCGTATTCGTTCCACAGCGGAAATGTACCTTGCCCAAAATCCCACCAAGCTGCAGCCTCGTTTTGATGTAATTGAGGTCTATGCGCCCCAAGGTCATAAGACCGTAGATCCCCTAATTAACCACATAGAAGGTGCATTTGAATGAATTTTCCTGTATTTGACCTGCACTGCGATACCTTGAGCCGTCTCCTTGGCAGACAAATGGACAGCTATGGCTCGCTTACAGATAACGATTGCCATATTAGCCTTTCCAGAGCCCAAAAGCTTTCCGGCTACGCCCAGTGCTTTGCGGTGTTTACAACGGACTTATGGAAGGACAAAAGTCCTGTTTCTCCGGTGCAAAGCTTTGAGCGGCAGATCGTCCAGTTCCAAAAGGCAATGTCTGAAAATCCCAATATCGAGATGGCGTACAGCGCCCAGGATGTTATCAACAATTATAATAACGGCCGTATGTCCGGTATTTTAACCATTGAAGGCCCTGCGGGATTTGACTTTGACCCGGAGCTGCTATCGGACCTGTCCCTGGTTGGTTTTCGAATGACCAGCCTCGGCTGGAACGAGAAAAATGTTCTCACCGGCTCCAACGTCACCGGCGGCGGACTTACTGACCTTGGTAAGGAATATGTAAAAGAAGCGCAGAAGCAAAAGATGATCGTTGACGTAAGTCACATCAGCGACGAGGGCTTTTGGGATATTATGCAGATCACCGAAAAGCCGATTGTTGCCTCTCATTCCAACAGCCGTGCAGTGCATAACCACAGCCGAAATTTGACGGACGAAATGTTTGTCGCCCTGTGCCAAACCGGCGGTGTGGCAGGAATCAATCTCTATTCCGCTTTCATTGGTGAAAATGCGGATATTGATCAGGTTTGTGACCATATTTTCCACTATTTGGAGCTTGACCCCAGCGGCAAGCATATTGCCCTTGGCGGCGACCTGGACGGCTGCGACAGTCTGCCTTCCGGCTTTAACGGTGTTGACGATTATCCAAAAATCGCAAGTCGACTGCTGGAGCGCGGGTTATCCGAAGAACTTATCCACAATATTTACTGGAATAATGCCTTGGAGGTAATGTCCAAATGCTGTATTTGACCACAAGAAGTAGCACGGAAACCTATACTGCCGCCCGTACATTGACGGTAGATACAGCCCCTGACGGCGGCCTTTTCGTGCCTTTCCAAATGCCTGCCCTTAGCTTAGGCGATTTGAAAGGGAAAACCCAGTTGGAGTGTATTAGTTATGTCCTTGGCCTCTTTTTCCGCACAAAGCTGACAGACGCAGATGTAGCGCAGTGTATCGGGGAAGATTTCCTTTTGCAGCCCATTGACCGGAAAGTATCGGTGCTTCAAGGTTGGAATCGCTCCCATAAGGAGTTTTCTAAAATAGAATACGCCCTGTATTGTAAGCTTTGCAGGGATGTGACTCCTTGTAAAAAGACTACCCAATGGCCGAAAATCGCCATTCGCATTGCAGTTTTTTCAGCTATGATTATGGAGATGTATGCAGGCAGGGAAGTGGATATTGCCGTAAATGCAGGTGATTTTCTCACACCGATGGCGGCCTTTTATTGTCGACAGATCGGCCTGCCTGTGGGTACGATCCTTTGCGCTGTGAATGAAAACAGCGGTCTTTGGGATTTCTTCACCAATGGACAGCTCAACTGCGGCGCCCCTGTGGTTACAACCGACCTTCCAGCCCTGGATACAGCTGCGCCTACCCAGCTGGAGCGTCTGATTTTCGGTGCAAAGGGCATTTCCGGAGCGGCCGAATTTTCAAACCTGTTGGGCGGTGCAAGGCTTTATAAGACGGACAAAGAAACCTTGTCCCAGCTTTCCTCTGGCTTCGCTGTTTCTGTAGTCAGCGTCCAGCGAGTTCCGTCCCTGATTCACAGAATCTACACAACCAATACCTATGTGCTGGACACCTATGGCGCCCTGACCTTTGGTGCGCTGCAGGATCACAGAGCTTCCTTCGGGGATATTCGGCAGACGCTGTTATTTTCTGAGTATAGCCCTCTGGTTCACCGGGCAGCAGTTGCGAACGCCCTGAACCTTCGGGAATATAAATTATCTGAATTGCTTTAAGGAGTTTTTATGGCATTGTACGCAATCGGCGACCTGCACCTGTGTTTCGGTGCGGAAAAGCCTATGGACATTTTCGGCGGTGCTTGGATCGGCTATATGGAAAAGCTGAAACAAGGCCTGTCCGTTATCGGCCCGGAGGACACCACTGTCCTTTTGGGGGATTTGTCGTGGGCGCTTTCTTTGGAAGCTGCCGAGGCGGACTTTGCTTTTATTAACCGGATACCCGGCAGGAAAATCATCCTCAAAGGCAACCACGATTACTGGTGGTGCACCGCCAAAAAGTTCGGTGAGTTTTGCGAGAAAAACGGTTTTGGGGATATGCATATCCTCAATAATAACCACTACGAATACGAGAATTTTGCCATCTGCGGCACTCGTGGCTGGTTTTATGAAGAGTCTCGCAGCGCAAAAGAGGACGAGAAGGTATTTCTTAGGGAGCTGATCCGTCTGGAAGCCTCCCTAAAATCGGCAGGGGATCGGGAGAAAATCGTGTTTTTGCACTATCCGCCCCTTTATAAAGGCTACCGATGTGATGAGATTATGGCACTGCTTAAAAAGTACGATGTCCGCAGATGTTTTTATGGACATCTCCACGGCCCAAGCCACGCATTGGCGCTGGAAGGGCTATGGGAGGGCATAGATTTTCGTTTGGTAGCAGCCGACCGCATCAATTTTACACCAATTCAGATAATTTGATATATTTTTTATGAAAAAGTGTGGACAACTGCGGAAAATTCTGCTAATATATATGGGTTGCAAAAAAGTAAATAGAAAGGCCAATGGCCTGTTATTTGGAGGAACATTATGAACATTAAGAGTACTGAAAGAAATGGCAATCTGACCACCATCGTCGTTGAGATCGACAAGGAACTGATGGAGAGCGGTGTCAACAAGGCATACCTGAAGGCACGCAAGAACATTCAGCTTCCCGGCTGGCGTAAGGGCAAAGCTCCCCGTAAGCTGATCGAGTCCATCTATGGCGCGCATGTTTTCTATGAAGACGGCATCGAGGAGATCTTCCCCGAGATTTATAAGACCTGCGTCATCGACCAGGAGATCAAGGCTGTTGGCCGTCCCAGCCTTACCGATATGGACATCAATGACGAGGGCATCGTTACATTGACCATCACCACCGATGTTTACCCCGAGGTTACTCTGGGTGATTACAAGGGTCTGGAAGTTGAAAAGACCGAAGCCACTGTATCTGACGAGCAGGTACAGTCCGAGCTGGATCGTATGGCGCAGAACGTAGCTTCCACAGAAGTTGTTGAGCGCGCAGCTGAAATGGGCGACACTGCAAACATCGACTTTGAAGGCTTTGACAATGGCGTTGCATTTGACGGCGGCAAGGGCGAGAACTTCGACCTGAAGCTGGGCTCTAACTCCTTTGTTCCCGGTTTTGAGGAGCAGGTTGTTGGTATGAGCGCCGGTGAGGAGAAGGATATCGACATCACCTTCCCCGAGGATTACCACAAGGAACTGGCTGGTAAGGCTGTTGTGTTCCACGTAAAGTGCAACAAGGTCACCGTTACCAACCTGCCTGCACAGGACGACGAGTTTGCAAAGGATGTTTCCGAGTTTGAGACTCTGGAGGAACTGAAGAACGATATCCGCACCAAGGCTCTGGAAAGCGCCCAGAAGCAGATCGACGCTGCTTTTGAGCAGGCTTGTGTTGAGAAGGCTGCTGAAAACACCACTGTTGAGCTGCCTGGCGGCCTGATCGAGGCTGAGCTGGACAACCAGATGGAGCGTTTTGCTTACCAGCTGCAAATGAGCGGCTACTCCATGGACGCATATGCCAAGATGATGGGCGGCGACGTGAACACCATGCGCAATGCTTTCCGTCCTGCAGCTGAGAAGCAGGCAAAGATCAATGTGACCCTGACCAAGATCATCGAGACCGAAGGCATCACCGTTTCCGACGAGGAGATGGAAGAGGAGTTTGCTAAGGTTGCCGAGCAGTACAGCCTGGAACTTGCAAAGGTCAAGGAGATGGTTCCTGCTGAGGAACTGAAGGCAAGCATCGAAAACCGCAAGGCAGTTAAGATCATTGTTGACGCTGCCAAGGCAGTTGCTCCCAAGGCCGAATAATTTGTGGAATAATTTTCCACAAATCCGGTTACAATGTTTCAAATCCCTGAAAGGAGCGCATCTATGAGCTTAGTACCTTATGTGGTCGAACAGACCAGCCGTGGTGAGCGGAGCTATGATATTTTCTCTCGTTTGCTGAACGACCGTATCATTTTCCTGTCTGAGGAAGTGAATGATGCCACCGCCAGCCTGATCGTCGCCCAGCTTCTTTACCTGGAGGCCCAGGATCCGGATAAGGACATTCAGTTCTATATCAACAGCCCCGGCGGCAGTGTAACAGCCGGTATGGCCATTTACGACACGATGCAGTACATTAAGTGCGATGTTGCTACTATTTGCGTGGGTATGGCTGCTTCTATGGGCGCATTTTTATTGTCCGCAGGCACAAAGGGCAAGCGTATGGCGCTGCCCAATGCGGAAATTATGATCCATCAGCCCTCTGCAGGCACCCAGGGTCAGATCACCGATATGGCCATTCACCTGCGCCGGTTGGAGACGATCAAAAAGCGTCTGAACCAAATCCTTGCGGACAATACCGGCAAGTCTATTGAGATTATTACCGATGCTTGCGAACGGGATAACTTTATGACAAGCCAGGAGGCGCTGGAGTTCGGTCTTATCGACCGTGTGCTTGACAAGCATTAATTTATTTGAAAGGCGGTAGCAGTTATGGCAAAGACAGAGGAAAAGCAGGTTTGCTGCTCCTTCTGCGGTAAAGGCGAGTCAAAGTCTCCTTTGATCGCAGGTCCAAATGTTTATATTTGCAGTGACTGCGTGAAAGCCTGTTCTCAGCTTCTGCAGGAAGATATAGAGCTTCTGGATGCTCCGGAAACCCTGCCCACGCCTATGGAAATGAAGGCGTATATGGACAATTATATCATCGGTCAG
Source organism: Faecousia sp. (assembly GCA_045611745.1). Lineage (GTDB taxonomy): Bacteria > Bacillota > Clostridia > Oscillospirales > Oscillospiraceae > Faecousia. Next base: position 7,219 of record JAZKXS010000113.1, on the reverse strand, counting down.
GACGATGCAAAAATCGCCCTTTCCGTTGCTGTGTATAACCATTACAAGCGCATTTTTATAGCACGGGATTCCGATGTGGAGCTGCAAAAAAGCAATATCCTTCTCATTGGCCCTACCGGTTCCGGCAAGACCCTCTTTGCCCAGACCTTAGCCAAATTCCTGGACGTTCCCTTTGCCATTGCTGATGCTACCACCCTGACAGAGGCTGGTTATGTAGGCGATGATGTGGAGAACATCCTTGTCCGTCTGCTGCAGGCGGCAGATTTCGATGTGGAACGTGCCCAGCGTGGTATTATCTACATCGATGAGATGGATAAAATCGCCCGTAAGAGCGAAAATACTTCTATTACCCGTGATGTTTCCGGTGAAGGTGTCCAGCAGGCACTTTTGAAGATTTTGGAAGGCACAGTAGCAAATGTTCCTCCCCAGGGCGGACGAAAGCACCCCCAGCAGGAGACCATTCCTGTGGATACCTCCAATATCCTGTTCATTTGCGGCGGCGCGTTTGATGGCCTGGATAAGATCATTGAAGCCCGTACCGATAAATCTGCCATTGGCTTTGATGCCCCGGTAGAGAGCAGAAAGAAGCGAGATTTGGGCAGTATCCTTGCCAAAGTCCAACCCCACGACTTGTTGAAGTTCGGTATCATTCCGGAGCTTGTAGGTCGTATGCCGGTGATCACCTGCTTAAAGGATCTTAAGAAAGAGGATCTGGTTCGTATTCTCACAGAACCGAAAAATGCTCTGACAAAGCAGTATGCTGTGTTGCTGGAGATGGACAATGTCGCCCTTGAAATCACGGACGATGCCCTTGAGGCGGTTGCCCAAAAGGCCATCGATCGTCAGATCGGTGCCCGTGGACTCCGGGCTGTAATGGAAGAAACTATGATTCGTATTATGTTTGAGATTCCTTCGGATCTCACCATTCAAAAGGTGCGAATCACTGCCGATTGTGTAAACGGCGGAGCGCCTGAGATTATCCGGGATGCAAATAATCCCCGGAATAAAGCAGGCATAAAGTAAACACTAAGAGGGGGTAGCTGGCTGCCCCCTTTTTCCCTTAGAGATGAGGTGTAATACAATGCAAAATGAATTTACATCCGGCAATTTGCCGGTTTTAGCGCTGCGTGGCCTTGTGGTTTTCCCGGAACAGACCCTCCATTTTGATATCGGAAGGGTAAAATCTGCCCTTGCCCTTGAGGAAGCGATGCGCCATAATCAGATGCTTCTGCTGGTACCCCAAAAGAATATTGTTGACGATGATCCCGGCTTTGCAGGTCTCTATCCCGTAGGTACGGTGGTTCACGTCAAGCAAATCCTCAAATCCCAGGAAAATAATATCCGTGTTCTTGTTTCCGGCATTTGCCGTGCACGGATTACCGATATTATTCAAGCTGACCCCTATATGTCTGCAACCGTAGAAAGGGCAGAGGATGTATCCGCTGCCGAAAACCTGCGCACCCGTGCGCTACGCAGAGAGGCAAAGGGCGCATATGGCGCATACCTCGAGCTGGCTGATCGACCGGCGCAAACGGTGCAGCTTAAGATGATCGCCTCCGAGGATACCGGATTTATTGCCGATACCATTGCCCAAAATTCCGGTATTGATTATCCGGATAAGGCAAAGCTCCTTTGCCAGTTTAACCCGGTTCGCCGTTTGGAGTCTGCGCTGAAGCTTTTGCAGCAGGAATTGCAAATGCTCCAGCTTGAAAATGAAATTCAAGAAAAGACCCGGGCGTATCTGGATCAGGAGCAGCGTGACTACTATCTTCGGGAGCAGATGAAGGTCATTCGCGAAGAATTAGGCGAAGGGGACGAAGCTGCGGAATTTGCTGAATATGAGAAGAAAATTCTGGAACTAAAGTTAGACTCTGCCTCGGAAGAAAAGCTGCTGCGTGATCTTTCCCGTCTTAAAAAGCAGCATTTCGGCTCTGCAGAAGCATCTGTTCTGCGCAATTACCTTGACACTGTACTGGAGCTGCCTTGGCATACGAAAACCAAGGAACGAGTGCGTGTGGATGCCGCCCAGAAAGTCCTGGAAAAGGAACACTACGGCCTCCAAAAAGTGAAAGAGCGTATTTTGGAGACCATTGCTGTTCGGCAGGTAGCGCCCGAAATGCCTCCTCAGATCATTTGCCTTGTTGGCCCTCCCGGTGTAGGTAAGACGTCGATCGCCTATTCTATTGCCAGAAGTCTTAACCGCAACCTCGCCCGTATTTCTCTTGGCGGTGTTCGGGACGAGGCAGATATCCGTGGTCATAGAAAGACCTATGTTGGCGCAATGCCGGGCCGCATCATCTCCGGCATCATCCAAGCCGGCAGTATGAATCCGGTACTGCTGCTGGATGAAATCGATAAAATGGGCGCAGACCACCGCGGCGATCCCGGCGCAGCCCTTCTTGAAGTCCTTGACGGGGAACAAAATCACGCATATCGTGACCATTTTATGGAAATTCCTGTTGATTTGCGAGATGTGATGTTCATTACCACAGCCAACAGCCTCGATACAATACCAAGACCCTTGCTTGACCGCATGGAGATCATACAGCTTTCTTCCTACACGGACGAGGAAAAAGTAATGATCGCAAAGAATCACCTGATCCCCAAGCAGCTGAAGAAGCACGGCCTTACAAAATCTAACCTCCGCATCACCGATGATGGTATTCGTGAAATCATCACATGCTATACCAAAGAATCCGGTGTTCGTAACCTTGAGAGAGCCATTACGGAGATCTGCCGGAAAACTGCTATGCAAATCACCGCTTCTCAAGACCCGGTTCGTAACCTGGTAAACGGCGGCAACGTGGAGACTGTTTTGGGTGTCCGCAAGTATTTGCCGGATCGTATTCCCGGAAAAGATCAGATTGGTCTGGTTACCGGTCTTGCCTGGACTAGTGTTGGCGGCGAGACCCTTACGGTGGAAGTCAATGTGATGGACGGCAGCGGCAAATTGGAGCTGACAGGTAACTTGGGCGATGTAATGAAAGAATCTGCCCACGCTGCGCTAAGCTATATCCGTGCCAACGCCCAGCATTTGGGTATAAGCGCCGATTTCTATAAAACTAAAGATATCCACGTCCATTTCCCTGAGGGCGCTGTGCCGAAAGACGGGCCTTCTGCAGGTATTGCAGTATCCACAGCTATGGTTTCGGCGCTGACAGGTGTTTCTGTCCGCAGCGATGTGGCTATGACAGGCGAAATTTCCATTCGTGGCAGAGTGCTGCCCATTGGCGGCCTGAAGGAAAAGACGATGGCAGCTCTTCGTCATGGCGTCCGTACCGTTATCATACCTAAGGACAATGAACGGGATTTGGAGGAAATCGACCAAACTGTTCGTGCAGCATTGAACTTTGTGCTGGTAGAAAATGTGGAAACTGTTTTTGAAACGGCGCTGAACCGTAAAGCAAGCCTGACAGCGCCGATATTGCCTGAACTTACCTCCGATAGTAAGATAAAACCCCATAAGACCGATATCCGGCAGTGAGGTGGAATATGAACTTTCATAATGTTGAATTTTTGATTTCGGCTGCAAATCCTGCCGGCTTTCCCAAGGAACGTATGCCGGAGATCGCCTTTGCCGGTAAATCCAACGTAGGCAAATCTTCGGTTATTAACCGCCTGCTGATGCGTAAAAACTTCGCAAGAGTAGGGGATAAGCCCGGAAAAACCATCCACGTCAACTACTTTGTGCTGGATAAAAAGTGTTATCTTGTTGATTTGCCCGGCTACGGCTTTGCCCAGGTATCCCAAAAGGAAAAGGAGCGCTGGGGAAAGCTGATGGAGGATTACTTCGCCTCCGGTCGCATTAACCTTGGTGTTTTGATCGTAGACGCCCGCCATGCGCCCACCAATAATGACATCACGATGGCAAATTGGTTTATTCGCAGCGGTTGTCCTTTTGTGGTGGTTGCCAATAAGCTGGATAAACTTAAGAAAAGCGAAATCCTCCCCAATTTACAAACCATTCGGGAGGATTTGGAACTACCTGAAGATTGCCAGATCATTCCTTTCTCTGCAGAGAAGGGAACAGGCCGTGATGATCTGGTACGTATCATTCTAAGTACCGTAGAATAAAAGAAACAGACGCCCAATGGGCGTCTGTCTTTTTATTAAAGAGACTTCTTTGCTTCTTTCAGCGCCTGTGCCAGCTGGTCGGGGCAGGAGGTGTTCTTGGGGCCACAGGTCGTGCCCTCCAAACGGGCGATTACCTCATCAATATCCATACCCTCAACAAGGGAGCCGATGCCCTTAAGGTTGCCGTTGCAGCCGCCGATGTACTGAACATTCTTTACCTTGTTGTCCTCAATTTCAAAGAGGATCGCACGGGAGCAAGTGCCGCTGGTCGTATATTCAAACTGCATATTAAGATTCCTTTCTTTTTTCTCTAATTATACGATATTTTATCATCAGTTTCAAGAGTGAATTATTCCTTTTATAAAGGGTTATCCTATGAAAAAAGGAGGTTCGCTATGGAAAACACGCAAAATGATGATAAAAAGCAAGACAATCTCACAGATTTAGGTGCAGACATTTCTAAAAGCAGCCGAGGCAATATCTATACCCTTACCATTATCGGTCAGGTCGAAGGGCATCAGGTGCTTCCGGAAACAGTAAAAACAACCAAATATGAGCACGTCCTGCCCCTGCTTGCCGGAATTGAAGAAAGCGAGGAGATCGACGGATTGCTATTGCTGCTCAACACCGTTGGAGGTGATATTGAAGCAGGACTTGCCATTGCGGAAATGATCTCTGGTATGAAAAAACCAACGGTTTCCCTTGTGTTGGGAGGAGGTCATTCCATCGGTATCCCTCTTGCAGTTTGTACGAAAAAATCATTCATTACCCCAACTGCCAGTATGACCGTCCATCCGGTAAGAATGACCGGTCTTGTGATCGGTGCGCCCCAAACCTATCGCTATTTCCAGCGCATACAGGAACAAATTGCCGACTTTGTAACAGCCAATTCCGCCATCTCCCGGGAACAGTTTGAGGGTTATATGATGGCAACAGGGGAGATGGCATCTGACGTTGGCACAATTCTTTACGGAAAAGAAGCGGTTGCATCCGGCCTGATCGATCGTTTAGGCAGCCTGAATGATGCGCTCACGGCCCTGCATAAAATGATCGAAAAAAATAAGAAACGTGACACAGCTAACCGGTGAACGCCTTGACTTTCCGAGGAAATTGAATAAACTATGAGAATGAAATGAGTTTACTCCTTTGTGGGAGCTTCGATGGCTAACGCCTACGACAACTCATTTCTTTCTTTTTATTATGGGATGACTTTAATTTTTTTCATTCTCTACTGGAAATTTTTACGATATTGTGTTATAATGTACAAAATATACGCAGAAGGAGGGCAGACCTATATGAATTGGTTTTCAATATTCCTGCTTGGCCTGCTCTCAGGGCTTACACAATTTATCCCCATATCCGCTTCCGGCCACCAGAGACTTATGATGCACCTCCTTGGCCAAACCCAAATCGACCCACTTTGCCGATTTATTTTGTCCTGCGGAACACTCCTTGCTTTGCTTACTGCTTGTACAGGGCAGCTCCGTCGGCTGATCGTGGAACGCAATATTGAAAAAAGAGGGGCAAGATTCCGAGCTTACGGCGGTCGACGATATGATTACCGCCTTGTGAAAACCGTAACAGTTCCAATCGCAATTGCTCACGCAGTTGGCGTAATATCCGGACTTTCTGTGGGACTCCCGGTGCTTACAATTTCTCTCTTAATTAACGGTGTGATTTTGTTTGTAATTGGGAATATGCGGCAGGGAAATAAGGATTCCAGACGTATGACCAAGCTTGACAGTTTGTATATCGGTGCGTTTGGTTGCCTTTCAGTGATACCCGGTATCTCCCTTGTAGGAACAGTTACTTCCGCTGCCATTTCCCGTGGCGCAGCCCGCCAAACGGCACTCAACTGGGCGTTTATGGTTAGCATTGCTGTATTGCTTGTTCGTATGGTTACGGATCTTATTTTGACCGTTGCCTATGGCACTACCTTGACCTTTGTTTCCATTTTACTTTGCTTCATAGGCACACTTTTCGCCTTCATAGGCGGACGCTTTTCTATTCAATTTGCTCGTTTTGCTGTGAATCGCTCCGGTCTTGCCGGATTTTCCTACTATGTGTGGGGCGCAGCACTTCTTACCTTTATTCTGTTTTTAATCAGTTAGGAGGAACATATGGCTAAGAAAAAAACAAAATCTGTTGCCCAAAAGGTGGCTTCATCTGCCCAAAAGAAGAGCACCCAAAAGAAGAACACCAAAAATACAGAAGCAGAGAAGCCTGTTGAGAGAAAATCCATTCGTAATTTTCTTGGAAGATGGGATATTCCGATTCGTTTCTTCTCATCGGCGGTGTTCCTTGGGGCGTTTATTGTTTTGCTGGTGATCTTCCTTGTACCCGAAGGCGCACTTGTTCACCTACTGGATCAATTGATCCACGGTCTGATCGGTCGTGTTGGCTTTTTGACGGCAATTCCGGTAACACTTTATCTGTTCATTATTCACGCTTTCTCCGGCAAGCGCCCGGTAAAGATGCGGACTTTCTGCCTGCTGGCGTTCGTTCTCGTCTGTGGTTGTATCGGCCATGTATTTTCCGGAACGATCGGCAAAAGCCTTTCCTTTGAAGTGATCGGAGGATTGTATACAGATGGTATTTCCGGTGCATCCGGTGGTATTTTCTGCGGTCTGCTTGCGCATTTGCTGTATTGGCTCTGCGGCAGATGGATAACCTACATTGTTTTGATCATCGGAGCCATGCTGACGCTGCTTGCCGGTATGCAAATTACCATTCCCAGCATCATCCGGGCGATCCGTAACCGTCCAAGAGCGGATTGGGAAGAGCTTGAGGAGGAAAAGATAGAGCCTGCTGCCATCGTTGTCAATCACCTTGCCAACAAGAGAATTGAACACATTAACAACCGTCGCCAGGCGGCAGAGCTTGCCGCAGAAGAGGAAGAAGAACGGCCTGCTGAGCAACCCCCTGTGCAACCAAAAGCACCAAGACAGCGTGCAAGTGACATTATGCGCCAGATCGAAAGTGACGTGGAGAGCCCGGTTGCCATTGCCGGTGCTTACGGTGACGAAACAAAAATCGACCCTGTATCCCGTATGCCCCTTCTGGATTTAGGTGCAGAATACGTTGACGAACCTGCTCCCAAGATTAAGGAAAAACCAGTGAGGGAAAAGCCGGTAAAGGTGAAAGT
>JAZKXS010000112.1:0-1517 GCA_045611745.1 Faecousia sp. | reverse complement strand
GCTTGGGCAGCATCATTCAGATTCTTTATCGAGAAGCTGCCACAGGGCAGCAAAACGGGGATCCAGCTCTTTTTTGCAATCGCACTTGCCTTCGTTCAGATTCTTACCGCATCGGCAGCAGAGGCCTTTGCAATCTTCACTACACAGAAGCTTTGCGTCCATATTCAGCACAAATGCTGTACGGACGATTTCCTCAAGGTCAGCGCAATCGCCAATCAGGGGGAATACCCGTTCGTCTTCGTTTCCTTCATCGGCAAGCTCCGTAACCAAAACCACATCCAACGGAATATCCATATCCCGGTCAAAGGGTTCTGCGCAGCGGTCGCAAATGCCGTGGATGCAGGTCTTTATTCTGCCTGTCATCTCCAGCACGCCCGCAGTATTACGGACTAAGCCATCGGCATACACCGGCTCACTTACCGGGTAGCTATTGCCATATTTCAGGTCGCTCAGATCCACTTCTGCGCAAAAGGGTACGCTCTCGCCCGGACACTCAATGATTTTTCCAAGTTCCAGCAGCATACATTAGGCCTCCTCGCAGTCGTGCTTTGCTATTATAATGGTTTTTGTGCCGTTTGTCAAATGTTATTTTCGAAAAAAGCGAGGAATTTTATCAAGAATTTTTACATAAGCTTTGACAGAACGTACAGCAAGGAGGCTGGCTTATGGAAAATATGTACGCAGACATTGCCGCCCGGACAGGAGGCAACATTTACATCGGTGTGGTTGGGCCTGTACGCACAGGTAAATCCACCCTCATTAAACGCATTATGGAGACAATGGTCATACCCTGTATCGAGGATACATACCGAAAGGAACGAGCAAAAGACGAACTACCACAAAGCGGCTCCGGAAAGACCATTATGACCAGTGAGCCGAAATTCATTCCTGAAGAAGCGGTGGAAATCTGTCCTGACGGAACAACCAGGCTACGGGTACGGATGATCGACTCTGTGGGATATATGGTAGATGGCGCTGTTGGTGCAACAGAGAACGGTGTTCCCCGTATGGTCACCACGCCTTGGTACGATTACGAAATACCCCTTGTAGAAGCCGCAGAGCTGGGAACGCAAAAGGTCATGCAGGAGCATTGCTCGATTGGTCTTGTGGTGACCACCGATGGGTCGATCACCGATATTTCACGAAATGATTACCGGGAGGCAGAGGGTCGTGCAATCCTGGATATGAAAAAAACAGGAAAGCCATACCTTGTCATTGTCAATTCCGCAAAGCCTGGTGGAGAGAGCGCAAAAGCCGTACAGGCAGAGCTAAAGGAAAAATACGGTGTGGACAGCGTGGCTGCCGATTGTCAAACCCTGACACTGGAGGATATCGCCGCACTGCTACAAAAGCTGCTGTACGCCTTTCCGATGGCACAGCTCCACATTTATCTGCCCCGTTGGATGGACGCTCTGGAAATGAGCCACCCCGTTAAATCCGCTTTGTATGAAGCGCTTTTGCAGCGAGCAGAGGAAATCTCTTCCCTTGCACAGGCGGAAATGACATTATCATCGCTA
>JAZKXS010000111.1:0-7154 GCA_045611745.1 Faecousia sp. | reverse complement strand
TACTTATATTCTGCAGATGTTCCGGATCCGGAACTGATCATTCGTCCTTCCGGTGAAATGCGCACCAGCAATTTCCTGCTGTGGCAGTCTGCCTATTCAGAATATGTCTTTATGGACGTGCTGTGGCCGGACTTTACGGGGGATGACTTGGATGAAGCCATCCGGCAGTACCATAAGAGAAACCGTCGTTTTGGAGGTGCTTAAGCTGTGAAAACAAGAGTGCTTGCCGCTGCAGTGCTTTTGCCGCTGCTGCTGATTATTGTTTTGGTGTTGCCGAAGGTCTGCACTGCGGTGCTGTTTGGCTTGATGGCTGCCATTGGTGCCTATGAGCTGATGCAGGGAACGAAGCTTGTGACCCATCCCAGGCTGACGATTTATGCTATGATATGGGCCTTTATTGTACCGATTTGGGGCTTTTTCGGGCAGGTTTATGCTTGGGGTCTTGTGGGTACGATTGTGTTTGTGGCGCTGCTATATATGGAGCTGCTGCTGTCTAAATGCAAAATGCCCTATTCCTATGTTGCCATTAGCTTTATGGCAGGCATTGTGATTCCCTTCCTTTTTACTGCGATTGTGCGGATTTTTGCCACAGAAAAGGGCATTTATCTGATTTTTATTCCTTTTATTTTGGCTATGGTGTCTGATACCGGCGCCTATTTTGCCGGCCGCTTTTTCGGTAAGCATAAGCTTGCCCCGGTGGTAAGCCCCAATAAAACCATCGAGGGCGTTATTGGCGGCGTGGCAGCGACGGTATTGGCGATGATCATTTACTGCCTGATTATGCAGTTTGGTTTTGGTCTGCAGGTCAATTACCTCTATGCTGTCATCTACGGACTTTTGGGCGCGTTGACAGGTGTGTTCGGGGATTTGAGCTTTTCTGCCATCAAGCGGCAGGTGGGCATTAAGGACTATGGCAATTTAATCCCCGGTCACGGCGGTATCTTAGACCGTTTTGACTCCACGACCTTAATTGCCCCTTTGACAGAAGCGCTGTTACTACTGATTCCTGTGGTGAAATAAGATGGTAAAATGTGTAAGTATTCTGGGTTCTACCGGCTCTATCGGCCGGCAGACCTTGGACATTATCGATCATTTAGGCCTTCCTGTGGCGGCATTAACTGCCGGTACAAGTGTGGAACGGATGGCCGGGCAGTGCGAGAAATACCGCCCTCGCCTTGCGGTTATGGCAACGAAAGAAGCAGCTGACGAACTTAAAAAAGTGATTTCCTACCTGCAAACAGAGGTTATGTGGGGTGAGGAGGGACTGATTGCCGCTGCTACCGTGGCGGAAGCAGACTGTGTCATTACGGCCGTGGTGGGAATGGTTGGACTAAAGCCTACCTTAGCGGCAATTCGCGCAGGAAAGCGCATTGGCCTTGCTAACAAGGAAACGCTGGTATGTGCCGGTGAGCTTGTTATGGCAGAAGCCAAGAAATACAATGCAGAAATTATTCCGGTGGACTCTGAACATTCCGCAATTTTCCAGTGCCTTATGGGCGTTGGCAATAAAAAAGAGATCAAGCGGATATTACTGACTTGCTCCGGTGGCCCGTTTTATGGTATGGATAGAAAGCAGCTGAAGACTGTTACAAAAGCAGATGCGCTTCGCCATCCCAACTGGAAAATGGGTGCCAAAATAACTGTGGATTGTGCAACCCTTATGAATAAGGGCTTGGAGGTTATTGAGGCTATGCGCCTTTATGACCTGCCCCTTAGTCAGGTGGATGTGCTTATTCATCGGCAGAGCATCGTCCATTCCCTTGTGGAGCTTACAGACGGCGGCGTGATGGCGCAGCTTGGTGCGCCGGATATGCGCTTGCCTATCCAATTGGCAATGACTTATCCGGAAAGAACAGATTGTGTTGTTCCAAAGCTGGACTTGACCACCTGCGGCGCATTAACTTTTGCCAACCCTGATATGGAGGCATTTCCTTGCCTGCAATTGGCAAGAGATTGCGCCCAAAAGGGCGGCACAGCCTGCCCGGCTATGAATGGTGCCAATGAAGCGGCGGTAGCGCTGTTTTTGGAGGACAAAATCGGTTTTTATGACATTTACCGCTTGGTTTCTCTGGCGGTTGAGGAAGTTCCCTTTGTAGAAAATCCTACTTTGGAGGAAATTTTAGAGGCAGATCGTCTTGCTCGCATCAGCGTACACAATCATTATAATCGAGGAAAACTATGACAATTTTATTTGCAATTTTAATTTTCAGCTTTCTTATTTTTATTCATGAATTGGGACACTTTGTAACCGCAAAGCTTTCCGGTGTACAGGTCAATGAATTTGCCCTGTTTATGGGACCTGCTATTTTCAAAAAGAAAGTAGGGGAGACCACTTACTCACTGCGCTGTATCCCTATCGGCGGCTACTGCGCTATGGAGGGAGAGGATGAGGATACAGAAAACCCTCGCTCTTTCCAAAAAGCTGCCTGGTGGAAGCGTCTGGCGGTACTCCTTGCCGGTGCTTTTATGAACTTTGTGATTGGCGTTTTGCTCATTGCCATTGTTACCGCACCCTCCAAGCAGTTTATTGCCCCGGTGATTACGGATGCCGAGGAAGGCAATACCATCATTTATGAGGGTGGCCTGCAAGAAGGAGACCGTTTTGTGGAGATCGATGGAGAAAAAATCTACCTTTCTTCTGACTTTTCCACCATTTTGATGCTGAACCCCGGTGATTACCACGACATTGTGGTGGAACGGGACGGCAAACGGATTACTTTTGAAAATTACCACCTGGAAAAGCACGAATTTGCCAATCCCGATGGTACGACCAGCCTTCGTTTTGGTTTCTCCTTTGCTTATGAGGAGGCAACCTTTGGCAATAAGGTGAAATTTGTTTGGAACAGCACCTGGAACATTGTTCGCAGCGTGCGCTTGAGCCTGCAAATGCTTCTGACGGGTCAGGCAGGCTTGCAGGATATTTCCGGCCCTGTGGGCATCGTGGGTGTTATGAGCGATGTGGCAAACAGCTCGGAAACCACCTTGGACGCCATCTTAAATCTTCTTTATTTTGGCGGCTTTCTGGGTATCAATCTGGCAGTTATGAACCTTCTGCCCATTCCTGCATTGGACGGCGGTCGTGCGGTTTGCCTGCTCCTTACCACCGGCTACGAGAAGGTCACCAAGAAAAAACTCAATCCCAAATATGAAGGCTACCTCCACGCGGCAGGCATGATTTTGCTGCTGGGTCTGATGGCTATTATTATGTTTAAGGATGTATTTCAAATTTTTGTGGGGTGAAACCTATGACACGGCAAATTATGGTTGGCAATGTCCCTATCGGTGGCGGTGCCCCGGTGGCGATCCAATCTATGCTTAATACAAAAACCACGGATATAGAAGGCTCTTTGGCGCAGATCGAGAAATTAAAAGCTGCCGGATGCCAAATTGTCCGGCTTGCAGTACCGGATAAAGCTGCCGCTGCTGCTTTTGGGGAGATATGCAAAAGATCCCCCTTGCCTTTGGTTGCCGATATCCACTTCGATTATAAGCTTGCTATTTTAGCCGCAGAGGGCGGTGCAGCGAAGATTCGCATTAACCCCGGCAATATTGGCGGCGAGGATAATGTAGAGGCGGTTGTAAAGGCTTGCAAAGCACGAAATATTCCCATCCGCATTGGCGTCAACGGCGGCAGTTTGGACAAGACGTTGCTGGAAAAATACGGACACCCCACCGCTGAAGCATTGGTGGAAAGTGCGTTCCAGCACATCGCTCTTTTGGAAAAATTTGGATTTTACGACATTTGTGTGTCAATGAAATCCTCCACCGTGCCAACTATGGTAAAGGCGGCACGACTCTTTCGGGAGAAGTGCGATTACCCACTCCACATAGGCGTAACGGAAACAGGCCCTGTGCGTATGGGTCTTATGAAATCCGCTATGGGTATCGGTGCGTTGCTGCTTGACGGCATCGGTGATACCATTCGAGTAAGTCTTACCGACGACCCGGTAGAAGAAGTCTACGCTGCAAAGGATATCCTGAAAGCTGCGGGACTCAGGAAAGAGGGCGTGAACATCATTTCCTGTCCCACCTGCGGACGGACGAAAATTGACCTTATCGGTCTTGTAGAAAAGGTAGACGCAGCCCTTAAAAACTGTGAAAAACCCATTACGGTTGCGGTTATGGGGTGTGTTGTTAACGGTCCGGGGGAGGCCCGGGAGGCAGATATCGGCATCGCCGGTGGCGATGGCTGCGGTATGCTGTTTGAAAAAGGGGAGCAGATTGCAAAGTATTCCTACGATGAGCTGCTGCCTGCACTACTTGAAAGAATCGAAAAAATGTGAGGACTCTATGGCTGAGAAGATTCCCTTTTTGCATATGTTTCCGGATTACACACCGCCTGCCCGTCTTATGGACACTTTGGGTAAGGCGGTACTCGTGTCTGCGGACGTAAACGCTGCTGCCCGACGGATTGACGTGCAAATACATAGCGATGTATATGTCTCCCGGTCGGCGCTGGATGCTGTGCAGCGGGAAATTGCAGCCATGTACCGCTTAAATGATTTGACCCTCTCCTGCCAGTTCCCGAAAACAGAGCTGACGAAAATGGATGAGGATGAAATCCGGGATTTGTTTGTGTCCCAAAACTCTATGGCCCGGGGCGTGCTGGCCGGTGCGCAGTATGCATGGGAAGGGGACAAGCTTACTGTTTGTCTGCGTGCAAACGGAAAGGATATTCTGGAAAAAGAATTGCCCCAAGTACGCACTGTAATTGCCCAGAGGTTTGGCGTGGCTCCAGAGATTGTGATTGAAATCGGCGCTGTTTTGGAAGGCAAAGAGCTTATTGACGCTATGGCAAAAATGCGGAAAGAAATGCTCACCGATATTCCTGCTCCGGTATTTCGTGATAAGGAAAAGCCTGCCCCTGAGAAAAAAGAAGCCATTTACGGAAAACCATTTAAGGGTGACAGTGTGCCGATGGATACCCTGGAATTGGATATGGGCAGTGTCATCGTGGAGGGTAAGGTTTTTGCCGTAGACCACCGAGAACTAAAAAAGCGCAATGCTTGGGTCGTTTCTTTTGATATGACCGATCATCGTGGCTCTGTGCGGATCAACCGTTTTATGGAAAATAGCGAAGCTGCCCCTATTTTAGAAGGTGTAAAAGAGGGCAAGGTACTCCGCATTCGTGGTCGCTTGGAAATCAACCGTTTTGACGGAGAAATGGTGCTGCGTCCGGAGGCTATTATGCCCGGAAAACTGGAAAGTCGGGAAGATGTGTGCGAAATTGGCCGTCGTGTGGAACTGCATTTGCATACCAATATGAGCAATATGGACGCTCTGACCGACACCAAAAAAGTTATCCACCAAGCGGCTGCATGGGGTCATAGAGCCATTGCCATTACCGATCACGGCTGCGTCCAGTCTTTTACAGAGGCATTGCATACCATAGAGGACTGGAAAGGCGCACCCAAGGTGGCTGGTACAGATGAGACCATAAAAATCCTGTACGGTTGTGAGGGCTACTACATAAACGATGTAGACGACCGTGTGGCTGTCCACGGGAAAGGAAATATGACCTTTGACGGGGAGTATGTGGCGCTGGATCTGGAAACCACCGGCCTTTACGCCCGCCACGATACCATCATTGAGATCGGCGCTGTAAAAATGCGAAACGGTGAGGAAATTGACCGTTTCCAAACCTTTGTTGACCCTGAAAAAACCCTTTCCCGTGAGGTCAGTAACTTAACGGGCATTACGGATCAAATGCTAAAAGGCGCACCGAAAATGGATGTGGTGATGCCCCAGCTTTTAGAGTTTATTGGCGACCGGGTTATTGTTGCCCACAATGCGGATTTTGACCTTACCTTTATTCAAAAAGCCTGTGACCATTTGGGAATTGCCCATAATTTTACTTATGTGGATACATTAACCCTTGCGCAGAATTTGCTGTCCGGGCTTGGAAGATATAATCTTGATGCAGTTGCAAAAGCATTTAATTTGCCGGACTTTAACCATCACAGAGCCGGGGACGATGCCTTTATTTGCGGAAAGATTATGGCAAATCTGTTCCCGAAGCTGGAAGAAATCGGCATTGGGGACGTACAGAGTATTAACGAAAAAATGCTATCTTTGCGCCCTGCCCATCGGCAGGAGACAGTGCGTTGCCAGCATATTGTACTTTTTGCAAAGAATCAAATGGGACTGCGAAATCTCTACCACCTGATTTCTGATTCCAACTTGAAGCATTTTAAAAAGTTCCCCAGAATCTTCAAATCAGAGCTAATGAAGCTGCGCGAGGGTCTGATCATCGGCTCTGCCTGCGAAAATAACGAAATTTATCAAGCTGCGCTTTCCGGCAAAAGCTGGGAGGAGCTGGAACGTCTGGCGGCATTTTATGATTACCTGGAAGTCCAGCCCCTGAGCAACAACCGCTTTATGCTGGATGAAGGCAAAAAGGGCGAAGCGCCTATTGCTGTTTCCAAAGAGGAATTGCAAGATTGCAACCGCACGATTATGGAGCTGGGTGAAAGAATGGGCAAACCGGTGGTTGCTACCGGTGACGTCCACTTCTTAAATCCTGAGGATGAGATATTCCGTCATATTCTGCTGGCAACCAAGGGCTTTGACGATGCGGACAAGGATAACCCCTTATATTTCCGCACTACCGACGAAATGCTTGGGGAATTTAGCTATTTAGGCGCAGAAAAAGCAAAGGAAATTGTTATCGATAATCCCAATTTCATTGCCGATATGTGCGATTTTGTTCGCCCTGTGCCCCACAATCTGTTTGCGCCCAAGATCGAGAACTCTGTTGAGGACTTGAAAAACTTGGTCTACGGCAAATTCCATCGCCTTTACGGAGAAAATCCTCCGGAATCGATGGTGCGTCGTGTGGAAACAGAACTCAACGACATTATCACTTGTCATTACGATGTGATCTATATGTCTGCCCAAAAGCTGGTGCAGAATTCTTTGGAAAACGGTTACTTGGTTGGCTCCCGAGGCTCTGTTGGTTCATCCATTGTTGCCTATCTTTCGGGTATCACAGAGGTTAATTCCTTCCCACCCCACTACCGTTGCCCGAACCCCGACTGCAAGCATACGGAGCTGAATGTTCCTGAGGGCTACAACTGTGGCGCAGATTTGCCTGATGCGGTTTGCCCCCATTGCGGCACAAAATATGAAAAGGACGGATTTAATATCCCCTTTGA
>JAZKXS010000110.1:0-16914 GCA_045611745.1 Faecousia sp. | reverse complement strand
ATACAGTATTTAGACCGGGCATATGCCCACATATCTACATTTTATTAGCACTCAATCCGTTTGAGTGCTAACCTTTTCTATATAATAGCCTATACCACTTAAAAAAGCAAGTACTATTTGTATTTTTTCTGTGAATATTTTGTGTCTTTACACAATTATCCCCCTGCCGGAGCAGAGGGATAAAAATTATACACGGGCGTGGCCTTGGGCGCAAATAATGTCCACTACTTCCTCCACGCAATTTTGGCATTGCTCCTTGGTAGGCGCTTCTACCATCACCCGAATCACAGGCTCTGTGCCCGACTCCCGAACAAGGATGCGGCCGGTATCTCCCAGCCGATCTGCCACAGCCTTTACAGCCGCCTGCACTACCGGGTCATTCTGGGCTTCGGGCTTGGATCTCACCCGGACATTTTTCAGCACCTGAGGATAAATGGTGAGTCCCTCAAAAAGCTGGCTCATTTTCTTCTTTTTGGAAAGCATCACTTCCATCATTTTAAGGCTGGTGAGGATGCCGTCGCCGGTGGTTGCATACTTGGAAATGATGATATGGCCGGATTGCTCACCGCCAACACGGCAGCCGTTTTGCGCCATATATTCATAAACATACTTGTCGCCCACCTTGGTCTTGGCATAGCCAATCCCCTTCTCGTCAAAGGCTTTGTATAAACCAAAGTTGGACATCACGGTTGTTACCACTGTATTGTTATCCAGTTGTCCCTTTTCCTGCATATAGCAGCCCAGGGCATAAAGAATATGGTCGCCGGTGATAATATCGCCCTTTTCGTCCACACACAAGCAGCGGTCTGCGTCACCGTCAAAAGCAAAGCCTACATCCAGGCCATTATCTACCACAAATTTCTGCAAAATTTCAATGTGTGTAGAACCGGCATTGGTGTTGATATTCACACCGTTGGGGTCTGCGTTAATCACATAAGTCTTTGCGCCCAGGGCATCAAAAACAGACTTGGCAATATTCCACGCCGCACCGTTGGCGCAGTCCAGACCCACCTTCACGTCCTTGAAGGAAAACATACCCAAACTGATTAGATAGCCGATGTAGCGATTTCTGCCGGAGGCATAGTCCACAGAAATGCCCACCTTATCCCGAACACCGAAAGGCAGCGTCTCCCATTTTTGGCCAAACAGCTCTAACTCTCCGTCGATATAAGCCTCCACCAAAGCGATGGTCTCCTCGTCCATCTTCTCACCCTGGCTGTTAATCAGCTTAATGCCATTGTCATAGTAGGGGTTGTGGCTGGCAGAAATCATAATACCGCAATCAAAGCCGTCAATCTTTGCAATATAAGCAACGGAAGGCGTAGTGGTTACGTGCATTAAGTAAGCATCTGCGCCGGAAGCCGTAATGCCGGCAGCCAAGGTGTATTCAAACATATAGCTCGAGCGACGGGTATCTTTACCGATGACGATTTTGGCAGGTTCTTCGATGCCTGCACGTCGCTTTAATTCTCCATAATACCAGCCCAAAAAGCGACCGACTTTATAGGCGTGGTCAGCAGTCAAGTTTTCATTGGCTTCTCCACGGAAGCCGTCTGTACCAAAATATTTACCCATAAATACACTCCTTACTTTTTACCGATGATAACGCCGCCAGTTTTATAAATGCTGTCTGCCGGGATAACCCCACGGACACAGGAAAGGGGGTAAACATTGGAATTTCTGCCGATTACCGTACCGGGATTGAGGACACTGTTGCAGCCAACTTCCACAAAATCGCCCAGCATAGCACCAACCTTCTTAATGCCGGTAGGGATGGGTGGCTGGGTGTGGATCACGACCAAAGACTTGTCGGATTTCACATTGGAAGTAATAGAGCCTGCGCCCATATGGGCTTTATAGCCCAAAATGCTGTCGCCCACATAGTTGTAGTGAGGCACTTGGACATTATCAAACAAAATCACATTTTTCAGCTCCACAGAATTGCCCACAACGCAATTTTCACCCACCAACGCACTGCCACGCACAAATGCGCAGTGGCGCACCTCGGTATTTGCGCCGATGATACAAGGCGCGCCTAAATAGGCGGTAGGAGCGATTTTAGCCGTTTTGTGTACCCAAACCGTGGGGGAAACCTCGTTATATTCCTCTCCCAGAGCTGCCCCCAGCTCCAAAATTAAATTCTTAATGCCGGAAAGGGCCTCCCAAGGATATGTAAAGCCTTGCAGCCATTTCCCCGCCAAACTGTGGCTTAAATCGTAAAGGTCATTTACCGTATACATTCTAATCCCACCTTTCAAAACTTGCCTCTTTATTCTACACCAAGCACAGAAAAATGTAAATGGATTTTTTAGGATAGAAAAGAGGACTATGCCTGTGGTA
Organism: Faecousia sp.; assembly: GCA_045611745.1. Lineage (GTDB taxonomy): Bacteria > Bacillota > Clostridia > Oscillospirales > Oscillospiraceae > Faecousia. Next base: position 14,574 of record JAZKXS010000110.1, on the reverse strand, counting down.
TAGTCCTCTTTGTATTGTACAAAATTAAGCTGCAGGCTGTGCGTTATCAATTACTTCCTGGGGAATCTCTACAACAGACGAACCGATGTTAAAGTAGCTGATACTGCTGGCAGGGATGCTTGTGTCCTGGACATTGCGGTACTCTACCATTACGGTACTGATCTTTCCGTCTGTAAACTGCACAACCGTCTTATAGCCGTAAATGGTCTTGTTAGAGCCTTCCTGCGTAATGGAAAGCTCAAGCACATCTTCGCAAACATAGCTTTTGCTTTCTGCATCGTAAGTAAACTTATCAAATGTCAAGCCCGTAGGCAAATACATTACCATACTTTGCGCCATAGCAGTCAGCATGCCTTCGGTGTTATTCTCCGAAACCGCAAAGGATGCTCCACCGTAGGATCGGTAGTATCGTGTATTTGTACCATCCCCGTTGGCCTTTACATAAATATCTCCGGTGGACTGATTAAAATAATAGACGGCATCTTCCGTAAACACACCATGCATTGCCTGGCTGTGGCCTTCAAGGCTATACACAGATACGATCGTCATAGAATAATTGGTCATCGTCAAGGCATCAAACGCAGTATCCCACGCAGCTGCATCCTGCACCGTGCCGGCATTTTGCTGCATCACCGGATCGATAGACTGCATAGATTCGGGACGGGCTGCGTCCAGTATACTCTGGGGAATCTCTACCTTACTTGTGCCCACATTATAAAGGCGGTAAGTATGGACAGGCGCTCTTTCATCGTCCATATTGCGGAAGTCAAACTCCATGCCAACAATCTTGCCGTCAGCAAACTGAAGAACTGCCTTGCAGCAATACCATACGCCTTCGCTCCCGTCGGGATACAGATACGGAACCTCCAGCTTCTCCTCAGAAGTATAGCTGCCGCTGTCTTTATCGTAAGTAAATTTATCGAAATGACCTGCAAAAGACGCCTCTACTGCGCTCCAATCCAACATCCTCTGGTAATAGAATTTGCCCGTATTATTGAGAATAAGGGTCATATTCTTCGCGATCGCATGACGGTAGGTTGTATAAGTACCATCCGCATTTTTGAAAGTGTACAGTTCGTCACTACCATCTACATACCCAGCCGCATTTTCTGTAAAGACAGTTTTCATTTCCGAAGATATTTCCCCGTTGCTGCCGCGCTGGATCTTGTCCATAGAATAGTTTTTCCATTCCATACTCTCAAAGGCGGCATCCCAAGCAGCAGCATCGGTAATTTCGCTGCCCTTCTGCGTTTCCCCTGCAAGCCCCGCCAAAAAGCCCTGTATGTCGCAGCCGGCAAAGCAGGTTGCCATCAAACAAATTGCCAAAAGCAGAGCCAAAACATTTCTTCTCTTCATTTCTATCCCTCCAAAGATAATCAAGGATATCCTTATATTACCATAAGTCAAATGTAAATGCAAGAACCGGAAAAACCGCACCACAGCTTTCCCCGTGGTGCGGTTCACAATTCTCAGAAGAAGGATATAATCTGCAAAATTGCCTCGAACAAATCAACAATCGCTCCCCAAAGCCCCTTATCCCCCTCGTCGGTATCCTCCACATATTTCGGATCGTCCGCGCCGCAGTGTATGCAAGTGCCGTTTGTATAGGTATGGTCTGCAAGCCTTGGAATGTACTCAGTCTTTTGCTTTGCGCAGCCGTTGCAGGTATAGATCTTCATACCTGCATCCAAGCACGTCGGGTCTTCGATTATAACGCCGTCATCGTAGCTATGTACACATTGCCCCTTGAAATGAACCGTTGCATCCAAAAGCTGTGCATTGCCTGTCTGCCCAATGGCAATACTATCCCACTGCGCCTGCGTTCCGGCAAACTTCACATCTGTAAGGCTATCACACCCAAGGAACGCATTGTCGCCAACGCTTTTTACGCTCTCCGGGATGGCAATATCGGTCAGTGCGGCACAATCACGGAAAGCATTTTCACCGATCGCCACCACCGGCAAACCGTCCACTGTGGCAGGAATGGTAATACTCTGGATATCCGGCTGTGCATCCGTAATGGTAACCGCATTATTATTGATCTCATAAGAAAAATCCGGGTCTGCAGCTTCGGCTGTACCTGTTACCTCCTCGATCACCCTTTGGGGCACTTTCACAACAGAATACCCGATGTTGTAGACGCATACTTCAACCTGTGCCTCCTCCAGATACTCGTTGACCTCGCTGTAAACCGCTTTGATAGAAAGGATCTGACCGTCCGCGATGCTGACGGTGACGTTTCGCAAAGTCTTCACAGACGATACATCGGCAGATGTGCCGTTGAGCTGCGCTTGGATAGGTTCGCTGCAAATGTAGCTACCGCTTTCCGGATCGTAAGTAAACTTGTCAAACTTTCCTTCAAAGGAAAAATACATACCGGATTGCGCTTTCAAATCAGCCAGGTAAAAGCCGTTGGTCGCCGGTGCAAGGGAAACCGTTCCTTCTTCACCGGAAAGAATATATGTCACAAAAGTTCCGTCATCCTTTTGAAGGGTATAGAACGCCTCAACAGGCGTAATCCCATCCGAAGAAAGCGCCGCATAATAGCCTCTGTCCTCTGTTACGATGCAGTGCTTTGTCTGCGTATTCTCTCCGTCGGTGGTGCAAAAGGACTGAGAATACTTTGCCATGCTAAGATTTTGGAAGGCTTCGTCCCAAGCCTGCCCATCGGCAACTTGGGTAGAAACTGCCCGTTCCTCGATTTCATAGAAATCACAGTCCACGCAGATGTAGTTAATAATGACCTCCCCATCTGCGAAGGTAATCTCCGGATTTCCATAACGGTGTCCAAGGGGTAGCTCAACGCCCCCGCCGCAAGCCGTGAGGAATGATGCCATCAGGCAGAGAATAAGCAAAAGAACAAATGCATTTCTTTTCTTCATATCGATTCCTCCTTAGATTCATCAGGGATAATTTAATATTACCACACAGCAAAACCAATTGCAACCCCACGAAAAACGTTTCACCCCTACCGCACCAAAACATTTCTCTATTTTACAACGAAGCGGGCCTGGTGGGGTACATATTTATAATGGTGAGTTGATAGTTGAGAATTTCTTCCGCACCCGGGGTTTCCAAAGGGGCTTTTCCTGTTGCGGTTCCCGGCGAATGTCCTCGACTTTTTGCCTTCGTCCCTCGCCGACCACTGCCACTGGCTCAGGTCGTTCCTCCCGCCCCGGCGGCGCTCCCATCGCTCCCCCTTTGGTCGTCTGGAGAGTCCGAGAACCACACGAAAGGTTCTCGGCGGCTCTTTGCATACTTTCTCGCCGGAGAGAAAGTATGGTCCATCAAAGACACCACAATGCGATTCAAAAAACAAAGATGTCACAACGCAAAAATAACGAAAAAGAGACCGTCCGAAGACGATCTCTTTTGCAGTTTATTTTGCGTATTCCACAGCTTTGGTCTCGCGGATTACATTGACCTTGATCTGGCCGGGGTACTCCAGCTCTGCCTCGATCTTCTTAGCCACATCACGAGCCAGCAGGATCATATTGTCCTCAGTAACCTCCTCAGGCTTGACCATAATGCGAACCTCACGGCCGGCCTGAATGGCGTATGCCTTTTCAACACCGGGGTAGCTGCCTGTCAGCTCCTCCAGCTTCTGGAGTCTGCGGATGTAGTTTTCTACGTTCTCACGACGGGCGCCGGGACGAGCTGCAGAAACAGCATCTGCCGCCTGAACAAGCACAGCGATCACCGTCTTAGGCTCTACGTCGCCGTGGTGCGCCTCAATGGCATTGACAACCACAGGATTTTCCTTATACTTACGAGCCAACTCTGCGCCAAGCTGCACGTGGCTGCCCTCTACTTCGTGGTCAATGGACTTACCCAAATCGTGAAGCAGACCGGCACGCTTTGCCAATGCCACATCGACGCCCAGCTCAGCAGCCATAAGACCTGCAATGTGAGCAACCTCGATGGAGTGGTTCAGAACATTCTGGCCATAGGAAGTACGATACTTCTGACGACCCAAAACCTTAACAAGCTCGGGATTGATGCCGTGGACACCGGTCTCGAAGCAGGCGCGCTCGCCTTCCTCGCGAATGGTACGATCCACATCCTTGCGAGCCTTCTCCACCATATCCTCAATACGCGTGGGGTGGATACGACCGTCTACAATCAGCTTTTCCAGTGCCAGCCGTGCGATTTCACGACGGACAGGATCAAAGCTGCTGACAGTGATTGCCTCGGGGGTGTCGTCAATAATCAGGTCAACACCGGTAATGGTCTCAAGGGTGCGGATATTACGACCCTCACGGCCAATGATACGGCCCTTCATCTCATCTGTGGGCAGGGGGACAACGGAAACAGTAGCTTCCGCAGCGTGATCAGCAGCGCAGCGCTGAATGGCAATGGAGAGAATATCTCTTGCCTTTTCATCGGCCTCGTCTTTAAGCTGTTGCTCAATTTCCTTGATCTTCATTGCCGTCTCGTGACGGACTTCTTCTTCGACGCTCTTGAGAAGGAAGGATTTAGCCTGTTCCTGGGTAAGACCGGACAGCTTTTCCAGCGTAGCAATATGCTGCTTGCGAACAGCCTCAGCCTCCGCTTTTGCTTCTGCTACCTCAGCCATACGGCGAGCATACTCTTCTTCCTTGCGTTCAAAGGCCTCTGCCTTCTTGTCAAGGGTTTCTTCCTTCTGTTGCAGCCGGCGCTCCTGCTTAGTCAGCTCTGCCCGGCGCTCTTTGATATCTCGTTCGTGTTCTGTGCGAGATTTATGGATTTCGTCCTTTGCTTCCAAAAGCAGTTCTTTCTTTCGGCTTTCACCGCTGCGGATCGCTTCATTGATCAAACGAGTAGCTTCCTTCTCCGCAGAACCAATCTCTCTTTCGCTGACCCGTTTACGGTAGCTGATGCCGACAAAAAAGCTAATAAGTGCTAAAACTGCCGCACCAAGGACAATAAAAACAATATAAATGGGATCCATAACTTCTCTTTGCACCTCCTTCAATAAAAATAGTGATGAAACGGAGGTGGCGCTATGACCCTCGCGCTGTTTAATTGGTAAAATGCCGCTTTGCGGCTATATATCCAAGCAAAAACGTTACGAGGTGCGATAGGCTACCCCGGTAATCCATCGGGTTATCTATGATATGATGCCTATAAAGCGGCAGCATACACATTACCACTTATATTTTACCTTTCACAACAAGGAATGTCAAGCATTTTTCCAAACAAAAGCAGCCGGAACAGGCGTTCCGGCTGCCTCATGTACGCTTTTAGATAATTTGCAAATGTTCCAACAAAATTTTCAATCCCAGCAGAATCAGAATCACACCGCCGGCAGCCTCTGCCTTTTTTTCATAACGGCTGCCAAAGATATTTCCTACCTTAACACCTGCTGTACACATAGCAAAGGTAACCACGCCGATCAGTGCCATAGCCACCCAAATATTTACATTGCCGGCCATAGCAAGAGAGATTCCCACCGCCAGCGCATCAATGCTGGTAGCAACCGCCATAATAAACATAGTTTTTGCAGACAAATCTGCATCCTGATTCTCGCAGCATTCACATTTTTCAAAAGCCTCTTTGAGCATATTTGCACCAATGAGCGCCAACAGCACAAAAGCTACCCAGTGATCGAATGCCTCAATTTGCTTTGTAAAAAGCGTACCCAGGAAAAAACCGATCACCGGCATCAGCGCCTGAAATCCGCCAAACCAAATGCCGCAGATCGCACCTTCTTTGATTCCGGCTTTTTTCATCGACAATCCCTTGCAGATGGATACCGCAAACGCATCCATACTCAGGCCAATGGCCAATATCATCAGTTCAATAAATCCCATTTTTACTCCACAATATAGGCATCTGTAATCTGCCCGTAATAAGCCGTATGGAAATCCCCCTCGGGATAGTACCGTGTCAGATTTTCCTGGGCAATGGCTTCTTTGATTTGCTCCTGCTTGTAAATCACCTTACATTCCAGTGTCAATGGCAGTTCCCGGATGGCAGGAACCGATACGGTCTCCCCTTCCTCAAGATGCAGCCCCAAGGCCTCAATCTTATTTACATCTCTGCCGGATTTTGTACCGCAGAAGCCAATAATATTTTTGTTATATTCTCCCAGAGGAATGTTGATGGTAAATTCCGGATTTTTGTCAAGCAACTTCTTCGTATGCCGGCTTTCCCGTACATAAGCGATAAAAATAGGCTTTCCCCACTGGATACCCATTGTGCCCCAACCGATGGTCATGGTATCCACCTCACCGTCTGCCTTGGTAGTCATAAGTATACCCTTATCCACTGCCGTCAATATCTCGTGTGCATATGCAAACGCATCTATTTTACGCTTCATACCATTCCTCCTGTAATCATAAACTCCCTGTATTGTTTTGCAAACAATATTCTCTGTCTCCATTTCTATTGTCTGAAAACCAAACTATTCCAAAAAGTACGTCCGGGTAATCCCGGACGTACCGATATGTAGTTAGAAATTAGTTAAAAAGGAAAAGGAATATCAAGTGCATCTTTTTCATCAAAAAGGTTGGAATCACCAGTGCTGGGCTTTTCAGTAGGTGCACTGGTGGGCTCATCGGTGGGCTCCTCAGTGGGCTCATCGGAAGGCTCATTGGTGGGCTCATTGGTGGGCTCATCGGTAGGCTCATTGGTGGGCTCATTGGTGGGCTCATTGGTGGGCTCATTGGTGGGCTCATTGGTAGGCTCATTAGTAGGCTCATTAGTAGGCTCATCGGTGGGCTCATCGGTGGGCTCATCGGTAGGCTCATCGGTAGGCTCATCAGTGGGCTTATCGGTGGGCTCGCCGGTGGGCTCATCAGTAGGCTCGCCGGTAGGATCTGTGGTAGGATCAGCGGGATCGTCAGGTGTAAACAGCTGACAGCCGGCAAACAATCCGCAAACCAGAACGGTTGCACAGATAATGCAAATTACGCGCAGAAGCAAGGTGTTTTTTTCCATAATTAATCTCCCCATAATTTATTTTTGAGTCTGAAAAGCTTTTTCCCCAACCACAAAATCGGTCTGCGAACAGGAAAGAACGCAACCCAAACCCATTTATACAGTTGATACCATTTGTTGGTAACACTGTATTGTTTACTATGTTTATAAAAGCCTGTCACCACTGCCAGCACCCAGGTGTCCTCCACCCGTTCCGTTACCCACTGGTTATCACCACTGCAGATGACATAGCCATCCTTTTTCTTAAGGATTCTATGAAGCACATATTTTCCGTCGTCTCGTCGGTACAGGATAATATCGCCCTTTTTAAATTTTTTCGGTGGCGCCAACAGCACCCGATCCCGCATATGTCGAAAGATGGGAAGCATACTATTGCCAGTCACCACCAGACTTGCACTTCCTTTTTCCGACAATTGAAGCTGCACAAGTCCGATGAGCTGATCCATAGGCAGGATCACTGTTTTCTTATCTGCTTCCATCATTTTTCATCGCCTCACAGGATACCATCGCTGCTTCATCATCATTGCGGCAAGTCAAACGCCAAACAGGCGTCTGCGTTAACAGTTTGTCAAGCAGCTCCAGCTGCTTGCTCATACAGCCCTTGTGAGAAAAACGCAGGCACTGCCCGATGATTGCCGGAACTGCCTCTCCAGGAGACATCCTGCAAATTGCATTTTTCTCTCCTCGCTCTAAAACAGCAATTCCGCCAAGCGGAACACCTACCGGCATGGATAAATCGTTTTTTCCGGACCACGGTGTGCCGTAAACCATCCAAGTTTCATTGAGCCGCCGCAAAGTCGGTTTGTCGTCATTAATGATCTTAGCGCCAAACAGACGACACCACTTTTCCGTATGGGTCGACTTTCCTGTGCCCGACGGGGCAGAAAATAAGTAAGCTTTTCCGTCAAGCAGCACAGCCGACGCATGGAACTGAAAGCCGTCAAAACGCAGAATTTGTGCCGCAAATATTGAGCCGGTGCCAATGTACTGTGCCGTTTCAAAATCGGATAGCTGGGGATGCTTTTTCAGGATCTCTTCATGGTTAAAGGTAATCGCAATATCCGCAGGGCACTTCTTTTCCGAAAGATAGGGTTCTGCCTGTGCCTTGGTACGACCGGAAAGCTCCATTTGCACGATCAAATCAGCAATTTGATACAAAGCCATAACGATCCTCCAAAATGATTACGTTCACTCTATAACAGCGCCCACTGAACGGAGCTTTGCAATAAATCTCTCTACATCTGCCGCAGCCTGCTGAGCTGAAACATCGTATCGTTCCAGCAATGCGTTTACAAGGGAATTCTCCGTCTGTTCTGTTTCCATTGTGTTCCACAGATGCACACCGGAGCTATTTAATGTTACAATTCCGGAAAAAGCGCCTACCGCTTCCCCTACCGGCACAAGAACCTGAGAACCAGCCACTTCCCGCAGCAGAAAATCATTGTTTCTAATCATGTTTTTCTCCGTCATTTCACGGTTTTATGCTACTGACCATTTTATATACCACTAATTATACCATAATCAAAAAAGGGTGTCAAGCATTCAGGTTTTAAAACCACAGACTTTTCAGACAATCCCATACATTTCTGCCAGCGTGGAACATATCTGCGGAAAAGGACGCATCTCATCAATGTTTGCCTCGCGGCGCAGAATATGCTTTTCCATCCACAAAAGATGATACCACTTGCCGAATTTATAGCCGCAATCGCTCATTTTACCAACCACCGCAAATCCCATTCGGTTATGAAAACGAACAGAGCTGTCCGTAAGGTGCTGATCTTGTCTGTCTGCAGAAGCAACGCAGGCCTCCAATGTGCAAATATTTTGCAGCAAAAGTGCCTTTTCCAGCCCTTCATAAAGGGTTCTGCCAATCCCCCTGCCACGGGCATCCCGATGGATATAAATGCTGACCTCAACGGCCCAATCGCAGGCTTTTCTGCGAATAAGGGGATGTGCATAGGCATAACCCAAAAGAACACCATCTTCCTCGTACACCAAAAACGGATGGGTCTGTAAAACTTCCCGAATACGCTGGGTAAATTCCTCAACGGTGGGCGCTTCGTATTCAAAGGACACCGCTGTATTTTCTACATACCAGCCGTAAATTTCCGCTAATGCGGTGCTGTCTGTCTCTTTTGCCACTCGAATCATATCACATATTGGCCTTGATGGCGGTGATCAAAATATCCCCTGCCACCACCCGATCTTCGGGAGCAAAGCCTTCCTCAAAATTGTCAGAATAGAGCACTTGCGCAGAGGGAGGAAATTCCTCATCTCCTGCCCAGACCAGCAAGCGGATCTTATAATCGCCAATCAAGCTGAATTCAAAGCCTGCATCACCGTGATTAACAGGCATCGCACCCATTTTTTCTGCTGCCTTGCCAAAGGCCTCTATCCGTGTACCAAAGGTAAATGCCGCCCGTGTCAGCACCCGACCGGTATAAGGCTTAATGTAAAGCTCACCCCAGGGCATCTCCCGAAATGTTTTCCAGTTTCCCAAAGCAGGAATATTTTTGCCCTCCAGCAAATACCGCAAAAGGAATGTCTGCATTGGCAGCGCAGGGGCTTTACCCTGACCGTCGGTAATTTCTGCATTTCCTGTAACCGTATAGGTCTTTCCCATTAGGGTCACAGAAAATACGCCATTTTCCGGAGTTATACCCAAACGATCAGCAATTTCCGCCTTATCCGCTTTGCTATACAGCTCCGCATAGTAAGAAAAAGGCACTTCTTCTTTATTGTTCTGAACTTCCATCTTTATTCCTCCATTGCGCTGGGAAAAAGAGAACTGTTGGTATGGGGCAGGAAACAAGCCGCTACAAAGGAATCCATATAACCGGGGTATGTAGACAGCTCCAAATAGGTCATATTTGCGCCCACCTCTGTGCACTTTGCATTGGCCTGATCGCTCATCACCATCGCATAAGCGCCTGTAAGAGAGGAATTACCAATATATTGGAATTTCTCCAGCTCCACATCCGGCAGCATACCGATGCGAACTGCATTTTTCATATTGATGCCCGAACCGATGCCACCGGCAACATAGACCTTATCAATCACCTCTACCGGCATATCCACGCTGTTTAGCAGCGTATCAATGGCAGAGAAAATAGCGCCCTTGGCACGGATAAAGTTGTCAATATCCACCTCGTTAATGGCAATTTCCCGACCGGTCTCACTCTCATCTTCATAAGCAAGAACATACCGACCCATACCGTGCTCGTCGCGTTTAACACGCTGGCCTTCCCGAACGAACAGACCCTTGGCGTTAATAATACCGCAACGGAACAGCTCTGCAATGATATCGATAATACCCGAGCCGCAGATACCAACAGCCCTTTGTCCTGCATCGCCTACGATGGTCAGTGTGGGGTTCATTGTTTCTTTATCAATGGTACAAGCCTCCACAGCGCCGTCGGTAGCCCGCATACCGCAGGAAATATCGCCGCCCTCGAAAGCAGGGCCTGCAGAACAAGCGCAGCTCATCAGGAAATCCCGGTTGCCGAAAACCAGCTCACCGTTTGTACCTAAGTCAATAAACAGGCTCATTTCGTCCTTGTCCCAAATCATAGAAGCCAAAGTGCCTGCAGTAATATCACCGCCCACATAGGAGCCGATGTTCGGTGCGATCCGCACATCGGCAAGAGGGTTTGCCGGCAGTTTCAGATCTCCGGCCTTCAGTCCTTCCCAACCGAAAAAACTGGGGATATAGGGTTCCATACGCACCGGCTCTGCATCCACACCTACAAAAAGGTGGTTCATCGTAGTATTTGCCGCCACGCACATACGCAGAATTGCATTTGCAGAAACGCCTGCCGTTTTGCAAAGATTGGCAATAATGGGGTTCAGGGTCTCCTTGATAATGGCATCCTGCAAGTTCTGCTTTCCGCCGGATTTGCCCTGCTGAATGATGCGGTTAATGACATCGGCGCCGTAGCGGATCTGTCCGTTACCGGAAGACCCCTTTGCCAAAAGCTTTCCGTCTGTCAGATCTACAAATACCATTGTTACCGTGGTCGTGCCAATATCAATGGCACAGCCCACGATTGCCGTATCCGTAGGAGCGCACACGTCCATACACAGGAACGTATCGCCTTTCTTTTCGCCCTTAACACAGACAGTAAAATTGTTTTCCCGGAGGACAGCCGCCAGTTTCCGCATCACGAAGAACGGCACATCCACCTTTTCTGCACCGATGGCCGCCTGCACCGCCCAGATAAAGCGCTCAACATCAGGCATAGTATCATCTAAAGTTGGCTCTGCCATCTCCACGACCACAGAAACAAAATGATTTTCAAAAGCAATGCCGCCCTCTAACATCTGCACCTTGGCATCCTCAAAAATGGCAATTTCCTGGGGACTGCTCAAATCGGCCGTTTTCATACGGGACTGGTAAGCGCTGGCAATATCCGGCACGAAAACCGTGCAATCCGTAAGTATCTTACAGTTACAGGACAGCCGCCAGCCTGATGCAAATTCTTCATCAGAGATATGACGGGAGGGGAAAGTCTCTAAATCACCTGCAATCAGTTTTACACGACACTTGCCGCAAGAACCGTTGCCGGAGCAAGGGGCGTCAATGGCAACATTGGCTCTTCTCGCCAGCTCCAACAGATTATCCCCTACCTGACAGGCAATAGAAACTTCACTTCCACCCTCAATTTGAAATACTACATTTGGCATACAAAAACCTCGCATTCCATACTTTTCTGTATACCATTATACCACAAATCCCGCCCCTTGTCTACCGACAAATGATAACCAAATGCGGGCGCATCACGATGCGCCCGCCATCCGTAACACGAATACCATAATTGTCAATTATCAACTGTCAATTAAAAAGAGCGTACCCTTTCAAGTACGCTCTTTTTGAATTTACTTATGCCAAAGGCTCCATACCCAGGACAGGGTGCCCCTTCTCGGTCAGCCATGCGATCAGTTCTTCCGCATCGCAGGTAACGGTTTCGTCCGCCACCATATCAGAGAAGTTCTCGATGCCGTACAGCTCAAAAGCTGTCTTATTCAGGCGTTCCGCCACATCATCCTTCAGCTCCTTGGGCATCCAAACGATACGCTCAATGCCACCCTCTGCATAAAGGAATTTCTTGGAGGAGATAAAGTGACGGCCGTGACCCATAAAGCCAGGTGTCTGCACACCGCCGCCGGTGCAGGATGCCAACTCGCCAAAGGTCATACCGGCAGGTGTCATACCCTTATACTCACGGTTAACAACGATAACACCGCTGCTGACAGGCTCAATACCGCAAATGCACTCGAAGCAGCCGCAGGAAGTCATAGGATCTTCCAGAATGGAGTACAATGTTACATTTTCTACTGCACCGTGGGTTGCATCGTTAATTGCCTTGTTGACGGACTCGAAACGGCCGGTACGCTCGTCCAAGCAACCTTCCTTGAAGATGGGCTGGCAAGGACCGTTGGGATCCAGCTCGTTGGTTGCCTTGGCATCCAGCCAGGAAACAGCGCCACACAGACCCAAACGCTCGGGAGTAACCACGCAGCAATGGGCAGGCGCAAAGGACTGGCAGAGGATGCAGGTGTAGTAACGGTCAACAGCCTCGTCGGTCATAGATGCCAGGCGGTCATCACGCTGGGCATAGCGAGGCATTGCGAACACGCCACGGAAAGCAGCAGCCTTCTCTACATCGGTGATCAAGGTGATCTGGCACTTGTCCACAACTGCGTCGAACTCATCCATGATCATCACATACAGAACTTCTGCAAAGTCCTTCAGCCGCAAGCCGGCCTCAAAGGCATTGTTGGAAACACGGACACGCACCTGATTGCGCTGACCGGTGTGCATAACGCCTTCCATATAGTTGAACCAAGCGTGGAATTTCCGCTCGATAACAGACTCGAAGTCCACTTGCATCTTCTTGCCTGCAACCTCAACGAAGGTAGCCAGTGCCAACTCAGCACCGCCGTCCAGGTCAGGACCGACAATGGTGATCTTGTGATCCTCGATTTCGTCCAGTTCACGCATAACAACCAGCTCAGCAGTGGGGTTCTTACCGGAGTAGAACTCGTTGTGCATATCGCTCTTGCGGATGATTTCGCCCTCAAATGCAGCAGCGAAAGGCACGGGAATGGGCAGCTCCTTGATCTTGATCTTAATGTTGCGCAGCTCCAGAGATTTCTTAACGGTGTTGCTGTGGTCGCATACGGACTCCAGCGCACCAGAAACCTGGTTTTCACCAAGGTCAATATCCACCACTACGGGGAAGCCCAGTGCGATTGCGCCTGCGCCTGCAGAAACAACAACAGCGTCGATTGCGCCGAAGGTGTTAACAAATGCAGGAACACGCTCCTTGGTGTAAGTAAGCAGGCCACCCAGATCACCGGGCTGAACATTACCGAAAATCAGCGCTGCACGGACAGCAACAGTAACAACATGGATAACGGAGGTAACATCGTGACCCAGGGGGATCACGCGGAACTCAAGACCCATCTTGACGCCACCCTCAGCGCACTGCTCGATGACATCGCCGACCATAAAGGTCATAATGCCCTTGGACTGGTAGTCCTTGACCACATTAACTACGTCAGCAGCATTGTCTGCCTTGCCCAGCACGACAGCAACACCGGGGATATCGCCGGTAACCAGCGGCACGCCCAGAGAACGGATGATGGGATCAGGAACGAAGCCGATGCCGGAATCGTTTGCGTAGGGTTCTGCGTTATCTACCCACTTAAGACCTTCCAGAATTTCTGCGCCAACAGCAGTAGCAAGACCGGCATTCAGGGCCTGACCCAAGTCCTCCTGATTGGTGATCAGGCTCTTAAGTACGCCTACACAGGGTACCAAATCGCCCAGAGTCTTGACCTTTACGCCGGTAGCGGCATAAATAGTGGGGAAAAAGTATGCAGTATCAGGGAATGCGATGGCCTTGTCAGCGCCGTACTTGGCAATGGCATCGTTCACAGCGCCTTCGGTCAGGCCAGCTACGGCATTGCTGCCGCCATAAATAAGATCGGTTAATACGCTCATAATTGTTTCCTCCTGATAATTTATAGTTTTTAAAGCCCTCATAGGCTGGATATACAAATTTATGCATCCCCCTCCCGGGGATATACAAAAGTGCATAATGGCCGGGAGGGAGCTTCCCTCCCGGCCATAAAATGCGGGGAAATTTCTGCTTACAGATCCAGGTAGGAATCGGAGTACAGAACGTGATTCTTGAAGATGTCGCAGGACTTGATGGTCTCCATCAGGCGCAGGTCGTTGGGGTTGACGATAGCGGAGGTCAGACCCTGCATCATGCACATTGCAACCAGAGTTGCGTCCATGATGGGACGGACATGCTTGGGAGCACCGTTGGAGTTGTTGGACAGACCACCGGTGGACTTCAGGCCCTTGTCGGAGAACATCTTGATGGCCTCCAGAACCTCCATCTGCTTGTCCTGCATGCCCTTGACAACCAGGAACAGGGGGTCGAACCACAGATCGTCGGAGGTCATGCCCAGGGACAGACCACGCTCCAGCATGTTGTCGCAGTGCATCTCGCGCTCAGCGTTATCCTTAGCGATACCATCAGCGGAGCACAGAGCGATACAGATAGCGTCGTTAGCAGCAGCCAGGTCGATGTAGCCGATACGGGAACCAGCGTCAGCGGAGTTGACGATGGGCTTGCCGTT
>JAZKXS010000109.1:0-17493 GCA_045611745.1 Faecousia sp. | reverse complement strand
TTGATGATTTTATCACTTATGCCGGTGAGCTGGCCACTAAGGAAGAATGTGCCCAGCAAAACAGCTATTTCCAAAGAGATATTCACAAAATGAAAGAAAACTATTCTTAGGAGGTTATTAAAATGTTCAAAAGAAAAAATATCCAGCGTAACGCTGCTCGTAAATCCAGAATTTCCCCGAAAGCTTATGTCCGTAAGGCAAAAAACCGTTTTTCTGCAAAGCAAAGTAAACGAAGAAAGTAACGCTATGGCGTTTCTTTCTTGAAGTTGATGAGGCTATGCCGGAAAGGAATATTTATGAAAACAATAGAAAATATTTTTAAGCTTTTGCTTTCTATTTTGTTGTCTCCTCTTTTTTTAATTAGGCAGATTTGTCTTACTTTTTTTGATATTTGTAATGAAATTTATGATTTTTTTATAAGACTTAAGTATAAGTTTTAATTATTGGAGGTAGATTTTATGTTTATTTTTACATCTATTTTCGGTCTTTTACTTGGCGTTTTGTTTTCGCCAGTATTTTTGATTTTATCTGTTCTTTCTGCGTTTATTAATTTGTTATCTATTATTTTTGGTCGAAAGAACAGGAGTAAGTCGAAATACAATAATCGATAATTTTGAACAAAAGGAGTGTTTTTATGGCTGTTGGATCTATTGTTGCCTCTATTGTAGGTAGTGTAATTTCTGGTGCAGCAAGCGTTGGCGTTGCTGCCCTCCGTGAACATGGTGCTATAAAACGTCAAAGTATGAGTCTGAATCATCATGAACCATTACCGTTTTTAGCTGCTGTTAAAAGATATAGGTGATTGTATGTCTCATTCTTTTAATTCTTATCGGCACAAAAGATACTTTTCAAAGTCTAATAGTAGAAATTCAAAGCCTGTTTATAATAGGCTTGATGCTTTTGCTAAAGATGGTGCCGGTGGTCCTGTCGTAACATTTAAATCAAAGAATGGCACTTTGAATGCTAGTACCTCAATGTTGATGCATGGACATGCGAATGAGCAATTAATTGCACTTTTTCCTGAGCGTCGCAATTTAATTGAAAAAACATTTAAAAGGAGATGGTAACGTGGCTAAAGCATTAGGTTGGATGAAATTTGCAAGTGCAAAGGGTGATTGGGCTCCGGATCATGGTGGCCCTCAAACTGTATTGAAATATGATGGTAATACTACTATTAAGTTTTATGATTCACATTTGAGTAGAAAGGGTATTGGCGATACTTTAAAATTTTTGGATGAATTTAATGGTCGTCGTCATAATCCTCGAAAATATGATTTTAAGGATGATCATGATAATTGGTAGTGGAGGTGACTTATGGCTGTTTTTCGATCTTCAGGCTTTAATAACAAGATGAATAATCGTTTAAAATTTTCTTCCGCTAAGTTTGATGGCCTAACTGTTGTCTTGCCACGTAGGACTTATCGATCTTCTTATTCTGGTGCTCACAGGAGTTCAAACGGCGATGATCCTTCTTTGTCAAATATAATGCATTATATTTCTAAACGTTATCCCGAAGCTTATAAGGATCCTTATTTGCGCAGGAATATTATTAAATTCATAAAGTGATTTTCTTGCATTTGATGTATATGTTTGGTAATATATTTGTGTTTGCTAATTCAACAAAAAATTCCTATTTTGTTGCGTTAGTTTTTTAGCCAAAAATAGTACAACTTAGCCCCGAGGGTCTATCCCCCGGGGCTTTTTCTATCTTTTTGTATGACAAATACCGTGCTGCAGAGCTGCGATCAGAATCGCCGGCGATTGATTCTGTCTTACATACTGATGTTGTTTTATTCCGATAGAAAATAATTGATTTTCTCCGGTGTTACGTTGTAGGTCATAAGTATTTTGTATCCGCAGGCCGTTAGTATGCTTTTGACGACGATATCTCTATTTGCTCGGTCAGGTCTTTTGTGGCTTTTATCTTGTAATTCGATTACCCATTTGGCTGCAAGTTCTTTGTCGCAAATAACAAAATCTACGTGTTTTGCTTGAATTTTCCATAGATAAGCTTTGAAATCATCCCTTATCTCTTTTGGCTCTACTAAATCGAGTAGCCTTACTTTTGGGCAGACGGTATAACCTTTTTCATCCGCAACTTGTTTGATAATATCATAGGCGTCAGTTTCGTGCTTTGATAATAGCTTCTTTGTTTTGTAGCCATCCTTGTAGTTTATTCCTTTTTCTTGGTCTCGGACTTCCACTTCTGGTTCTTCCTCGGGAGTATAAGGACAATAAGGCGTCGCTTTGGGCTTTGGTTTTTCTTCATGTTTTGGGCTTTGATCCCGGGATTTGTTTTGGTTGTAATTTTGTAATTGTTTTAGCCACTCAATAAAGCCATAGTATTTGCTTAGGTCTTGTTCTTGGTCTGGATTGTGATTTTGTGGCTGTTCCTGACATTGCGTATCGGTTAGTTTTTCATTCTGAGCTTCTTGCTGATTTTGAGTTTGATTTTCTTTTTGTTTGGCTCTTTGGTTTCGATAATATCCTTGGGCTTCGTTATGCTTTATCTTTTCGATCTCTATTTTGTTGTCTGGGCTGTTATCTTCATTATTTTTGCATTCGCGGATTATAGAAAATAAGATTGAAATAGGAAGACTTATTATGCCTATTACGCCTGCAATAAAAACGAATAATATGAATCCCATTGTCTTCCTACTCCCCTGTTCTTATTGTTTATCTTTTAGTTCTAAAATCCAGTCTGCTGATTCTTTCCAGTAGATGCATAGGTCATAGAGGTAGTGAATTGGAAGTTCATTCTTTCCTTGTTCGTATCTGCTCCACTGTCTTTGGTCTATTTGGATGCTCTCGGCTGCTTGTGCTTGTGTAGTATTGCCAAACGGCAGATGTGTAGTAAACGGTAAGGCTGCCGCGCGTCGCGCTGCTGCGGCTTCCGGAACTGTTCATAGCCCTGACGAAGCTGAATTTTTTATTTTTCCACCGAAGGCGGAAAATATGCTTTCCGTTGGGTGACTCGTGCTGAGCGTGAATCCTTTGAGCGATATAAAAAATGGCTCAAGAAAAACACCGATCAGCGCAAGCCAGTGCTTCTGTATTTGATTCAGTGAAACGCCGTTCAAAAAATGCTTCGAATAAGTTTAAAGGCTGGTTTAGTAAAAGCTTGTCAAAAGCAGTAACCAGAGTTCAAAAAATTTTACTTCCAATAAAAAGAACGTTGCATTCAAGCGTGGTTACTGGTAGAATACTTGTATCCACTAATTCAACAAAAAGTGCCTCTTTTGTTGCGTTCGTTTTATTTAAGGAAATACTTTAGCAAAACCAAGATGCTCTATTCCCTGGGCTTTTCTATTTCTTTTCTATGATAAACCATGTATATATAATTGTAATGCAATTAAAATCCGAGCATAAAAAAGATAGTAGATGGTTGGCAATCTTTTGCCTGTTCGTCATGGCTGCATCTAAGTGCAACTCTTCCGCACTTGCGTGCGGCAGCGAGACCATCTACTACTGCAGCACCCACAAGAAGCGTTATCTTCTCGCATTTGGTGTCAAGCGCCGCGCTGCAAGGCAATTTTAGTTGTTTTCATCAAGAATGTCAATACTTTAACGAAATTATCTTTTGAGGTAACAAAATGCCGATTATTGAAATTAAGGATCTATCCGCTCCGGAACTGGATATCTTTGCCCGATTAACAGAAGCCCAGCTTCGCAGTAAAATCGAGCCGGAAAAAGGAGTATTTATCGCTGAAAGCAAGAAAGTCATTACCATTGCGTTAAAAGCCGGCTATGAACCCGTCGCACTGCTGATGGATCGCAAGCATATTGCTGGTGACGGTGCGGACATTATTCAACATTGCGGAGATATTCCCGTTTATACCGGAAATCGTGAGATTTTGGAACGGCTCACCGGTTACGCCATAACCAGAGGCTTTCTTTGCGCAATGAAGCGCCCCACTCCCCTTTTGGCTCACGATATTTGCGGAAAATCTCATAGATTAGCCGTTCTCGATAGCATTGTTGATTCAACCAATATTGGCGCAATCTTCCGCAATGCAGCCGCACTTGGTATGGACGGCATATTATTGACGCAAACTTGCTGCGATCCACTGGTTCGACGTGCAATTCGTGTTAGTATGGGTACGATTTTTCAAATTCCTTGGGCATATATTCCGAATAATTACCCTGTTTTTACCGACTATTTAAAAGAATTCGGCTTCAAGTCTGCAGCTATGGCATTAAGAGATAATTCCCTATCTATCGATGATCCTGCTTTAAAATCAGAGGAGCGACTTGCTGTTATTTTGGGTACTGAGGGTGACGGATTGGGTCAAAATGTGATCGATAGCGCTGATTACACGGTGCGCATACCTATGTTCCATAGTGTGGATTCTCTCAACGTTGCAGCGGCTTCTGCTGTTGCATTTTGGGAACTACGCAATCGTTAATCTTTACATTGTCTGCCGGGTCTGCTATAATACAAGTGATATTTAATTTTGGAGGTTATCCAGATGAACATTAGAAGAATTGGTGTGCTCACCAGCGGCGGCGATGCACCGGGTATGAATGCTGCCGTTCGAGCCGTTGTCCGCACTGCCCTGCATCACGGAATTGAATGCTATGGTATTCTGCGTGGTTATAACGGTTTGATTCACGGTGATGTTATTCGTTTGGACGAAAAACGGGTATCTCATATCATAAATCGAGGCGGCACAGTCCTCTACACTGCGCGCAGCAAGGAATTTTTAACTGAAGAAGGCCAGAAAAAGGCCGCATCTGCCTGCAAATTTCTTGGTTTGGACGGTGTAATCGCCATTGGCGGTGACGGCACGTTCCGTGGTGCACAAGCACTTTCCAAATATGGCATAAACGTTGCCTGCATACCTGCCACAATCGATAATGATATAAACTGCACAAATTATTCTATCGGCTTTGACACTGCTGCAAATACAGCAATCGATTGCATCGATAAGCTCAGAGATACGATGCAGTCCCACGAACGATGCTCTGTAGTGGAAGTTATGGGACGAAACGCAGGTTACCTTGCTATGTATGTCGGTCTTGCCGTTGGTGCAACCGCCGTTTTAGTGCCTGAATCCCCTATCGACATTCAACTCGATGTCGTTGAAAAAATCCGTCAGGCACGTCTTAACGGCTTCACCCACTACATGATCGTTGTTGCTGAGGGTGCAGGCTCCGCTTCAGATATTGCTGCGCAAATCAAGGAAAACTTAGACTTAGATCCCCGCGTTACCGTTCTTGGACATATTCAGCGTGGAGGTACGCCATCAGCCCGTGATCGAGTGAATGCAACGAAAATGGGCTACCTTGCTGTTGAATTGCTTAGAGCGGGGAAAACCAACCGAGTTGTATGTACCCACCAAGGTCGTTTCATAGATTTGGATATTAACGAGGGCCTTTCCCTCCAACGGAAAATCCAGGATATTGAAGTTGACGTTCTTGGTGCTATGACCGGAATTTAATAAAAGTAAAAGGTCTATCAGCCGCTGGCTTGATAGACCTTTTTATGCTTTTGGATGACATTTGGCATAAACTGCTTTTAGTTTCTGGTTGACCATCTGGGTATAAAGCTGGGTCGAGGAAATATCGCTATGACCCATTAGCTCCTGTAACGAGCCTAAATCCGCACCGTTCTCCAAAAGATGCACTGCAAAGCTGTGGCGCAGCGTGTGAGGCGTGATTTCCTTTTCGATATGTGCAGTATCCTGGTAGTGTTTCAGGATCTTCCAGAAGCCCTGGCGACTCATTCTGCTTCCGTTTACATTTACAAATAGTGCAGTTTCTTCCGAATCAGCAAGCATACCTTCCCGGAAATCCTTAATGTATGTATTTAGGGAACGCATTGCTGTGGGATAAAGAGGAATTGCACGGGTCTTTTTAGAGGTGCTGCACTTGATAACACCGACATCGGGATTATAATCATCCAGATCCAGTTCGATCAGTTCGCTAACACGCATACCGGTAGCATAGAGCAGCTCCAACATAGCTTTATCACGGAATCCCTTGGCGTCAACACAAGCCGGCTGGGCTAACAAGAGCTCAATTTCACGACCGGTAAGAACTTGGGGAAGCTTCTTCTCTCCCCTGTCAATATGAATATTGGTTACAGGGGTTTTTTCCACAAATCCCGTCGAAACCAAATAACCGTAGAAATTACGCAAACCGGCAAGGGTTCTGGAGATGGTAGCTTCAGAACGGCCGTCTTTCTTGAGAAAAGTCATATAGTTGGCGATATTCACTTGTTTGGCTTCTAAAATCTCAACCTTCGCACTGGAACGCAGCCATGCTGCGTATTGGCGAATATCCCGTGAGTAGGAAGCGGTTGTGTTGGCAGAAGCCTTCTTTACCTTGGTAAGGTAATTTTCGTAGGCATGAATCAAGTCCAACATAAAGGTGACCTTTCGTTCGTTTATAACGTTAGTTGTGCAAGGATAGCTGAAATGCAAAAGTAGTCAAAGGCAATTACAGCAGCAATCACCAGCATACATAAGATGTAACACCGATCAATATACTGTTTGCGTTCCTGGATACATCGCAGAGAATAATAAATGAAAATAAACGTTGCGATTTTCTCCGCAAAAAACATACATACGCCCATGATCCAAGATGCACTGGCAAAAGTCTCGGCGATCCCAAGAAGAATAAGTCCATCCAGGAAAGCCTTAGCAAATAGGATCGGATAAATAAGCCCCACCATTTTAAATCGAAATACAATCCAAGCAAGGGAAATCGGTATCAAAGCGGCAGGAACAAATAATGCGCCATCGCAAAGGGATATACTGCGAAGACAGGGTGGAAAATGACTGACAAATGAGACGCCAAAACATAGGCCGGTGGTTATTCCAACAGACCAGAGCAGGACGATCCATATGTATCTTTTAGTCAATAAATACTGCGACGTTTTGTGAAATTGCATAAATATTCACCGTATCCATTTCTTGTATATTTAAACACAAACGAATGAATAGTGTATACAAACACACTGCAAAACCAGAGCGCAGTGGGAATACTATACACTAATTTTGGTAGGAAAGCAAGGAAAAAAGCCGACTTTTCGCATTTTTGTTGATTATGTCTAATTTTATGTAAACATCGTTATGTAAACCTGCGCAACCAGTTTGTCGTTGTGTGAATTTTACAGTTTTGCGCAGTAAATGTTGGGTTTCGCATAAAGAGAGCAACACAAGATATAGATTTTGTATAAATAGACGGCACTTTGTAATTTTGCACAAAAATCATTTTACCTACGCCTTCTGCTTTTATTTCTCTTTCTATTACCTAGAAATACATTGAGTATAAGCGCAATTGCAGCGCCTACAACAATTCCAATAAGCCCCTTCCCTACTCCGCCAAAACTACTGTTCATAAATAGAATGTTTCCAAACAGCAAAATTGCAAAGTAGCACCCTGCACACGCACCTACAATAACTGCCGGCATATTCCCGACGAGAACGGTTGCCGTTATACATCCAACAAAGGTTGCCACAAACGAAATTGGCGCTGACAACACGCCAATAGCATCTTGCCGCAGGCTACCGCCGCTTACAAGCCATGCAGTTATGGCAGATAACAAAATGGTCAGCAGTAGACAAACAATAACGCCCATTCCAATACCAAAGATCGGCGATACAGGATGTCCAACAAGTTTATGTTTTACAGTTTTCACTACACATCTCCCCTTTCGCTTTAGTCTATTTGAAAATTGGCATAAAAATACCCGGGATTTCTCCCGGGTATTAAGAATTTAATTTTCCATTTGTTTGCGCATATCGACAATTTGAGCAGCTGCGCTCTCTTTGTCGGAAGCAACAGAGGTGTAGTAGAACTTAACCTTCGGTTCTGTGCCGGAGGGTCTTGCAATAACGCTGCCCTTGTCACCCAAAATCAGTTCAAGGACATTGGATTTCGGTAACGAAATCGGCAAAACCTCACCTGTTTTGCAATTTGTTGAGGTTCTTAAACCGTAATCGTTAATTTGGGTAACAGGAATACCGCCGACGCTATTCGGAGTCGAACTGCGCAGATCCGACATAATCTTGGCAGCTTTTTCCATAGCATCTGCTCCGGTCAGTTCAAGGCTTGTAACGTGGGCAAGGTAATATCCATACGTGCTGTAAAGTTCATTCATAGCGTCCAAAATGGATTTGCCTCTTGCTTTGCAGTCAGCAGCAAGCTCACAGACAAGCATAGATGCCACTACTGCATCTTTATCACGGGCATATGTGCCCTTAAGATAGCCGCAGCTTTCCTCAAAACCGAAAATAAAACGATCTTCCTGATGATTGTTTTCCAGCTTCAAAATTTCTCCGCCGATATATTTAAAGCCGGTGAGAACTGCTTTCATTGTAACACCATAGCGCTCCGCAATTCTGTCTGCAAGAGGAGAAGAAACAAGGCTTCTAACAGTAATTGCACCTTCAGGTATATCTCCCTTTTGAGTACGTGCTTTCAAAATATAGTTAAGCAGCAGGCAGCCAAGCTCATTACCGGATATTTTAACATAGCCGTTTTCAGAGGGTACTGCAATGGCAACACGGTCGCAGTCCGGGTCAGTACCAAGGATCACATCGCAGGGCACTGTGTCGGCCACCTTGTAGCTCTCGTTCAGCGCAGCGTCCGTTTCCGGGTTTGGATATTCGCACGTCTTAAAATCGCCATCAGGGAGCTCCTGGCACTTGACAACTGCAATGTTAGCGCCAAGCCTCTCAAGGATCTCACGCACGGGCTCATTGCCGGTGCCGCAAAGGGGCGTATAGACAATGTTTAGGCCTACATTTTTGATCTGATCAGGATTTACTGCCTCTGCCAGCACAGTTTTATAGTAGCTCTCCCATAAGCTTTGGTCAATATATTCGATCAGTCCCTCGTCCATAAATTCCTGGAAGGATTTTGCTTCCGGAACAAAATAAGGAATCCTGGCGATTGTTTCCGTGACAACGGCAGCAGGTCCGTCGGTCATCTGACAGCCGTCGGGACCATAGCACTTTACGCCATTGTATTCGCCAGCATTATGGCTTGCGGAGATCACAATGCCGCAGCCGCAACCGAGCTCCCGAACAGCGTAGGAAAGCATTGGTGTAGGCGCAAGACGGTCATAGAGGTAGGTTTTGATACCGGATTCTGCAAACGCAACTGCGCAAACATTTGCAAACTCCTCTGAGTGATGGCGGCTGTCATAGCCGATGGCAGCTTTCTTGGGTAAATCCGTATTGGAAAGCCAAGCGGCCATTCCTTGTGCAGCTCTGCGGACAGTATAGATGTTAAGTCTATTGCTTCCCATACCCATAATGCCACGCATACCTGCTGTTCCAAACTGCAGGTCAGAAGAGAATCTGCTCTTTAACTCTTCTTCATTGTTCTTTATATCTTTTAGCTCTGCCATAACATTATCCGGCAGGCCGGCATTGCACCAAAAGGCATAACGCTCAAAATAATTCATCATTATCCTCCTTATCTTCAAAAAAGCAGCTCAAATACATTTGAGCTGCTTTCTCTCTAATTACACATTCTCTTCGGAAACATCCGTTGCCGCACGTTTCTCCTGAGCCTCAACCAGAGCCTGGAACTTTGCGCGAGTATCCTTCACGTCTTCAAGAGACAGTGCGATTGCCTCCTCAGTTCTGCGAAGCGCATCGTCCATATAGTCGTTGCTTGCCTTGCGAACCTCGGCCATACGAGCCTGGGTCTGCAGAACCATTTCCTGGCATTGACGCTTGGCTTCCATATAGATCGCTTCCTCAGAGACCTTAGCAGCAGCTTCTTCCTGCGCCTTACGGATAATGGACTCTGCCTCACGGCGAGCCTGACCAATCAGTTCGTTACGGGAATCGACAATGGTGCGTGCCTGCTTCAACTCAACGGGGAGTTGCGCGATCACTTCGTCCAGCATATCCAGCACTTTATCCCGCTCAATAATGCACTTGTCGGCAGCGAGGGGCATAGCCCGTGCGTCCTGAACCATATCATATAACGCGGAAATGATCTCTTCAATGTTCTGCTCGTTCATTTTCTATTTCCTCCTTGAAATGCATTTGCAATTCGTTTTTTAAAGTCGGGTATTATTTCTTTCGGTAAAAAGTCCGATAGATCTACATTGTAATTACCAAGCTCTTTGACAGTACTGGAGCTTAGGTACATATATTGGTGTTCCGCAGTAAGGAACATTGTATCAAGGGCAGGATTTATCTTATGGTTGATAAGCGCCATTTGAAATTCATTTTCAAAATCGGATCCTGCACGAAGTCCTTTTACAATGACGCAGCTTCCTTTTCTCCGTGCATATTCTGCAAGAAGTTCATCAGAAGCATCAACTTCAACATTAGGAAGATCTGAGACAACACGGCGAATCAAATCCACCCGCTCCTCACGGGTAAACATAGGATTCTTTCCGGAATTGACCATAACACAAACGATCAATTTGTCAAAAATGTTTGCTGCACGACGAATGATGTTCAGATGTCCACTGGTAATGGGGTCAAAACTTC
The DNA here is from genome assembly GCA_045611745.1 of Faecousia sp. GTDB lineage: Bacteria > Bacillota > Clostridia > Oscillospirales > Oscillospiraceae > Faecousia. The sequence goes on along the minus strand of JAZKXS010000109.1, from coordinate 7,030 downwards.
CGGGATATATAGCGACCTTCACTCCTGTGCCTCCCCTGCCGGCTCTTTTCGGTAAATCGACAGAGCCGTGTTTCCGTATTTATAATCTTTGGATCGAATAATCCCAGAAAAATCCAGCGGAACCGTCTTTCCAAAGGGATATTCTGCAACTATTATACCATTAGATTGTAAAATGTCAATTTCTGTTATCAATTTTAATGCATTTTCTAAGAAAACTTCTGCGTATGGCGGGTCTAACAGAATAATATCAAACTTATCTTTCGTGTTTTTAAGAAAGGACTGATAATCGCTGCGAATCACACTGCCCTCTTTTTCCATTTTTGCAAGGCGCAAATTATCTCGAATCAAATTACAAGCTTGTGGGCTTTGATCGACAAACACAGCTGACTTTGCGCCACGGCTAATCGCTTCGATGCCAAGTTGGCCAGTTCCGCCAAACAAGTCAAGTACCCTTGCGCCCGGTATGTCGAACTGAATAATACTGAACATAGCCTCCTTAACCCGATCTGCGGTAGGACGGGTTTCCATACCTGTTGGGGTGTTTAAACGAGCGCCACGGGCTCGCCCGGAGATCACACGCATTATTCTTCCTCCTTCTGTTTGTGGAAATGAGAATATACCGCAAATGCGGCATTTTTCGGAAGCACTTGTTCCAAATCCACAAGGCTTGCCTGACCGATTGCGGCCAATGATTTAAAATGCCGCAATAGCTGCTCTTTTCTAACAGCACCAATGCCGTCAATGCCATCAAGCTGTGAATAACGCATACGCTTATTGCGCAGGTTCTTCTGGTAGTTAATAGCAAATCTGTGGGTTTCTTCCTGTATTGTGCCAATAAAGGAATATAGAGATTGCTCATTATCAATACGAATTTCCTCACCGTTCGGCGTTACAAGCGCCCTTGTGCGATGGCGCTCGTCTTTCACCATACCAAACACCGGGATATCCATATTTAAGAAAGCTAATACCTCTTTTGCTGTTGACGCATGGGTCGCGCCTCCGTCAATCAGCAAAAGGTCGGGAAGATCAGAGAAACTACTGTCACCATTTTGATAGCGCAGCAGACGGCGGCTAAGTGCCTGAAACATAGACTCATAATCGTCTGCATGGGCTATGCCCTGTATTTTGAACTTTTTGTATTCACTGGGCTTTGGTTTTCCGTCGATAAATACAACCATACCGGCGACAATGTCGCTGTTACCAAGGTTGGAAATATCAAACGCTTCGATACGGCGCAGCTTTTCAATGCCAAGGGCTTTTCCCAAGAGCCTGAGTTGTCCGGAATATTTTGCGTCCTTGTCAGTAACTCTTTGCGCTTCTTCCCTTGCATTTTCGCAAGCAAGCTGCACAAGCTTCCGGCTGTCACCTCGTAGCGGTACACGAATTGCAGGTGCTTTTCCGCATTTTTCCTGAATATATTGGGAAATTAAATTGGTGTCAGGGATATCAAAAGGCAATAAAATTTGCCTTGGAAAACCCGTTCTTCCGGTATAATACTGAGAAAGCAAAGTGGAAACCGCCTCGCTGTACCTCTCAGGCGGAGTAATAACCTGGTATTCCTTATGGATAAGGTCACCATTGACAAAATGAAGGATCGTCAGGCAGGCTTTTTCTTCTGTCTGCTCATAGCCGATCACATCCGTGTCCGTATTCTGACCTGCGGCGACAATCTGCTTTTGTCCAAGCAGCTCAATCATTTTAAGCTTATCACGCAAACGGGCAGCAAGCTCAAAGTTCAGTCCTTCTGATGCTTCCAACATCTGCTGGCGGACAGAATTGGCAACGGAGCGGTATTTCCCTTCCAGCAGAAGAGTTGCCTGCTCAACAGCAAGCATATATGCATCGTATGACTTGCCCTCCGTGCACCAACCTTCACATTGGTCCATATGATAGTGCAGACATGGCCGATCCTTACCGATACACTGCGGAAATTGACGGTTGCAAGACGGAAGCTTCAGCGCTGTGTTAATTGCATCGACCAAAGCCTTAGTTGCATGTCTGCTGCCAAATGGGCCATAATATCCGGCGCCATCGTTGGCCAATTTGCTCACCATTGAAATGCGAGGGTATTTCTCCCGCCTGTCCAAACGGATATAAGGATAGCCTTTGTCGTCCTTTAGCAAGATATTATATCTTGGTAAATGCTGCTTAATAAGGGAACATTCCAGCACAAGAGCCTCAAATTCAGAATTTGCAACAATTACATCAAAATCCGCTATTTTACTGACCATAACCTTAGTCTTGGGTGTATGGGATGCAGTATCTTGAAAGTACTGACTTACTCGGTTTTTGAGTTTCCTTGCTTTGCCTACGTATATGACCTGCCCTTGGCGGTCACGCATAATATAAACACCGGGCAACAGCGGCAAACTCGACGCTTTTTCTTTACATAGCTCAAAATAATTCATAGCTTGCTCCAAAAAATCCGCCTCAATGCGTCTTATGGCATTGGGGCGGAAATATGTTGGCTTAGGTGATGTCCTGCAGCAGCATGGCCTCTAACGCATTGGCTGCTTCCACTTCGTCAGCACCATCCGTGCAAAGTGTAACTACACTACCGGTAACAACACTCAAAGACATAATGCCCAAAAGACTCTTAGCGTTCATTCTTCTGCCTTCAGATTCAAGCCAAATATTACAAGAGTAGTTGTTTGCTTTTTGTACAAAGTAGGTTGCTTGCTTGTTATATAGGCCAGATTCACACAGAACAGTGATTTCTTTGCTGTACATACAAATACCTCGTCTCCTGCCCATAGGGCATAATCATATTATATGATACCAAATCTCAGGAAATTGTCAACCCATTTCCAGTTTCAATTAACGAAATTCCGCAATCGTCACACCATCCTCGCCCTCGCCATATACACCAAGTCGATAAGTTTTTACAAATTTGTTCTTCTTTAGAGTTTGGTGAACGGCAGCGCGCAGTGTGCCGGTGCCCTTTCCGTGAATGATTCTGACACTATGGGCATTTCCTCGCATGGATTCGTCCATAAATCGTTCCAGTACGCAAACAGCTTCCACAGAATCCATACCACGCAGATCCACTTCAAGGGCTGGTGCAGAAATGTTCATCTGTCGGCCGGAATGAGCCGGTCTTTGGGGCTTTTCCTTATAGGGATTTTCGTTTTCAAGCAAGTATACTTCCTCCGCTTTTGCGGTCATTTTTAAGATACCTGCCTGTAATTGGAGCGATCCATCTTTGTTAATTGCGATGACACTTGCTTTTGTTCCAAGTTTTAAAAGTTCCACCGTGTCGCCGACCAGCAGCCCTCTGGTGGGCGCAGGACGCTCTTTTTCTTTCTGACCGGCACGTATGCGGTCCTCTGCCTCATTTAGCTGCTTACGCAGCTCAGTTTGACGCTGATTGATGTTTGCAGAATCACCCTCGGCAAGTTGCTTGCGAAGGGCTTTGAGTTCATCAGATGCTGCATTTGCTGTTCGCCTTGCATCTTCAATAATGGCTTGTGCTTCTCGTCTTGCCTGTTCCAACGCCTTTTCTTTTTCATTATCAAGCTGCTGTCGGTACGCCTCGCTTTTTGCTTTGATATTTGCCGTTTCTTGCCGCAGACGTTCCGCTTCCAATCGGGCATTTTCCATTTGCTGGCGCTGCTGTTCAAGCTGTCCGAGAACAGACTCAAAATCTCTGTCATTTTTGCCAACAAGATCGCTGGCCTCTTTTAAAATATCATCGGAAAGCCCCAGCCGCTTAGAAATGGCAAACGCATTTGACTTACCGGGAATACCAATGAGCAGCTTATAGGTCGGTCGCAGGGTTTCTACATCAAATTCGCAGGATGCATTCACAACGCCCGGCGTCCGCATTGCGTATAGTTTCAGCTCTGCATAGTGCGTTGTTGCCATAACCTGGCTTCCAAGCTTGCGGCAATATTCAATTAGTGCTATGGCCAGCGCTGCGCCTTCCGCAGGGTCTGTACCTGCGCCAAGCTCGTCAAACAGTACCAGCGTACGGCTGTCGCAGTTTTCTACAATTTTCACGATGGTACGCATATGGCTAGAAAAGGTAGACAAGCTTTGGGCAATGGACTGTTCGTCACCGATATCCGCAAGAATTGCCTCAAAAGTGGACAACTCACTTCCGTCTCCGGCAGGAATGTGCAGGCCACATTCTGCCATCAGGGTTAAAAGGCCAACAGTCTTTAGCGTAACGGTCTTACCGCCCGTATTAGGGCCGGTAATGATCATCGAATCAAAATCGCCGCCCAAACGGACAGAAATCGGCACAACATTTTTAGGATCGATCAATGGGTGTCTCGCTTTTCGCAGATCTACCCTTCCCTGATCGTTCATGATCGGGGGCCAAGCCTTCATTCTGTAAGCAAGACGGGCCTTAGCAAAAATAACATCCAATCGGATAAGCAAGCTGCAATTTTGTAAAATCTCTTCTTGCTTTGCGGCAACATCTGCGCTCATTTCCGCCAAAATGCGCTCAATTTCTTTTTTCTCCTGCAGCTCCAGCTCCCGCAATGCATTGTTGGCATTAACGGCAGACATTGGCTCGATAAAGTAGGTAGAGCCTGTTGCAGAAACGTCATGTACCATTCCAGGCACATCATTTTTACATTCGCTTTTTACAGGAACAACGTAGCGGCCTTGCCGAATGGTGATAATCGGTTCTCGCAGCAGCTTTGCGTAAGCAGGAGATGAAATCACTTTTTGCAAGGTTTCTTTAATCTTGGCGCTTTGGATGCGCATATGGCGACGAATGTCAGATAGGGTTGGACTTGCATTATCTGCAATCTCTTCTTCTGACAAAATGGCGCCAAATATCTTGTCCTCCAAATATTTATTGGGACAAAGCATACGAAACAGCGGATCAAGCACCGTCTCCTTATCGTCGTCGGATACATATCCCTTTACATTTCTGGTGCAGCGAAGGACAGATGCAATTGCCAAAAGCTCAGATGGATGCAACGTTCCGCCCCTTTGGGCACGTTCCAGTGATGCAGCAACATCGGTTACACCCGAAAAGCTTGGATTGCCTTTCCTTGTGCAGAGATCAGAGGCGGCAGTGGTTTCTTCAAGCAACTGGATTACATCGTCCAAGTCTGTGACAGGCAATAAGGTTCTGCAGGACAGCTTGCCTTCCTCGCTGCCGGCGCAATCAGCCAACATAGCAAGAACCTGGTCAAGCTCCAGCTTATGCAATGATTTTTCGTACAAATTCAGCATATAAAACTCCTAAACTGCTACTACGCAGTCAGCAACGATTTGTAAAAGTCAAGGGCAGAAAAGCCACGTTCAAGCTGGGTACACAAATAGCTTTCTGTAAGCTGTGAAAGCTGCATAAGTGTTTCCTCACCGGCTTGGAACGAAAATAGTCTTTTGGGATGGCAAGTGCAAATGAAGCGCATCGCAGACAGCAGGCTTTCATTCAGCGGAATCCGAATACCATCGGAGGAAGAATCACGGCAGGTACTACATTCCAGTATTCCCTGGGAAATATCCAAATATTGAGGCGTATCGTTTCCGCAGCGATAGCAACCGGAAATATCCGGCATATAACCGGATATGGCTGCGCAGCGCAGCTCAAATACAGCCTTTATCTGCAAATGAGAGGTTTTGGTAGCGGTGATTGCATATAGGCAATTAAGTACAAGGGAAAGAAGTTCTCCTCCAGGAGCATCCTCCATAGATACGACATCTGCCACCTGGGCAAAATATGTACCCAGGGACAGATTCACAATATCCTTGTGCAGTCCCTGGAACAGTTCTATGCTGCTTGCCTCATTTATGGTATACATCTGGTGGTAGGAAAATAGTGTAAACTCGCTGTAAGCAAGAAGCTGACAGGATGCGACCAAGGGACTGTTTTTCCGACGCAGTCCCCTTGCTTTTACCGACAGCTTACCCTGATCCTCTGTGAGAATGGTCAAAATAGCATCCGTGTCTTTATATGGTGTTACACGCAGGACCAGACCCCGCACTGTCAGATACATAAGCTTCCTCCGACCTTTTTGCCTCTTGATAGTAAACGTACATTTCCGGCGCACCGGTTTCTAAAAACACTTCCCAGAAAAATTTAGAATCCATATATACCCCTCCGGTAATAGGGTTTACCAATTTACCGGGAGATACCCTTGGAAATTATTCTCTGTAACCGAAATTGCGAACAAGGAAATCGCTGTCACGCCAGTTCTCTTTGACCTTTACCCAAGTGGTCAGAAAAACCTTTGTGCCCATAAATTTCTCACAATCTATACGGGCCGTTGCGGAAATCTTTTTAAGCATTTCTCCGCCTTTGCCGATAATGATGCCCTTATGGCTTGCCTTTTCGCAATAAATAGTTGCATCGATATCGATAATGCCGTTGTCACGCTCTGTAAAACGGGTAATTTCAACAGCCGTGCCGTGGGGAATTTCTCGATCCAAGTTCCAAAGGAGCTTCTCCCTGATGATTTCGGCCATTACCTGTCGTTCGGGCTGATCCGTGGTGATATCCTCGGGAAACAGGAATGGGCCTTCTTCAGCATATGCACTACATATGTCCATAAGTGCATCTACTCCGTCACCTGTGCGGGCAGAAATAGGAACAATCGCCTTAAATTCAGCCGCTTTGCTATATGCATCGATTACTGAAAGAAGATTCTCTTTTTCAACCGTATCGATTTTGTTGATTGCCAATACGATGGGGCATTTCTTTTCTGTAAGCTGGGAAATCAATACTTCCTCCTGCGTACCAACAGAAGCAATGGGCTCCACAACCAAAATCGTCAAATCAACATCAGAAATGGATTCCTTTGTGACACCAACCATATAGTCACCAAGCTTTGTTCTTGGTTTGTGAAATCCCGGAGTATCCACAAATACAAACTGCGTATCCTCACGGGTCACAATGCCGCAAATCCGGTTTCTTGTGGTTTGAGGCTTGTTGGAAACAATAGCGATCTTCTCGCCCACAAGATAATTCGTAAGGGTGGACTTTCCCACATTGGGTCGCCCTGCAATGGCAATCATCGCTGTTTTTGTAGCCATAATATTCTCCTTCTTATGTCTGTCAATTCCGTTT
>JAZKXS010000108.1:0-1120 GCA_045611745.1 Faecousia sp. | reverse complement strand
GGGTGTTGTTAAGCGTCACGGCGCTCACCGCACTGACATGACCCACGGCGGCGGCCCTGTCCACCGTCACGCAGGTTCCATGGGCGCTTCTTCCCATCAGTCCCGTATCTTCCCTGGTAAGATCGGCGCTGGTCAGATGGGTAACGAGCAGGTCACCATCGAGAACCTGGAGATCGTTAAGGTTGATGCAGAGCTGAACATGATCGTTATCAAGGGCGCCATCCCTGGCCCCAAGGGCGGTCTGGTCTACATCCGCAACACTGTCAAGACTCACAAGGTCAAGCAGGCTGGTGCAGATATCAGCAAGAATCCCCAGAAGGCTTCCGGTCGTAACCCCCAGAAGGCTTCCGCAAGAAACGGCTAAGAGAGGAGATCGTAAATCATGCTTAAGACTAATGTTTATGATATGTCCGGCAAGCTGGTTGGTGAGATCGAACTGTCCGAAGCTGTTTTCGGCATTACCCCCAATCAGTCCGTGGTTCACGACGTTGTTAAGAACCACCTGGCTAACAAGCGTCAGGGCACTCAGTCCGCTCTGACTCGCGCTGAGGTTTCCGGCGGTGGCCGCAAGCCCTGGCGTCAGAAGGGCACCGGCCGCGCTCGTCAGGGCTCTACCCGTGCTCCTCAGTGGACTCACGGCGGCATCGTGTTCGCACCCAAGCCCCGTGATTACAGCTACACTCTGAACAAGAAGACTCGCCGTCTGGCTCTGAAGTCCGCGCTGAGTGCTAAGGCTGTGGAAGCAAACATCGTTGTGATCGACGAGATCAAGATGGACGCTCCCAAGACTAAGGAATTCGCTGCATTCCTGAGCGCTGTTGGCGTACAGGGCAAGGCTCTGGTTGTTACCGCTGCAGCTTGCGAGAATGTGGTTAAGTCCGGCCGTAACATCCCCGGCTGCGAGATCACCTTCGCCAACCTGATCAACGTTTACGACGTTGTGAACGCTGCCAAGCTGGTAGTCGACAAGGCTGCCCTGGCTAAGATCGAGGAGGTATTCGCATAATGAACACTTACGATATCATCCTGAGACCTGTGATCACTGAGCAGTCCATGGCTTCCGTGGCTGAGAAGAAGTATGTCTTCCAGGTCGCTATCAATGCTACCAAGACCGAGATCA
>JAZKXS010000107.1:0-1572 GCA_045611745.1 Faecousia sp. | reverse complement strand
AAGATCCCCAAAACCACCTGCTGATGCACTCCATCGGCGTCAACGTTTCCGGACAGATCGCCTCCGTTATTGCCGGCGGCATCATCCTGAGTATGTTTGGAGGTTAAAAATGGGAGATATTGTATTTAACCCTATGGGATTCATAGAACAACTACCCCGCATGGGTGTTGGTATGTTGGTTATCTTCGTTGTTATTGGTATGATTATCCTTACCACTATGCTGATCAACTGGCTGTTCTCCCATAAATAAAACACTCTGCGAAATTGACCTTTGGGTCAATTCCACAAGATACTACCCCCAAGGAGGGAAATATATGCCTGATATCAATTTTATTCAATCTATTATTTATGGTCTGCTTGGCTACATAGTGGTTTTTATTGGTCTGATCGCCCTTATGGCAGTAACCATTCTTTTCGGTAAACTGTTTACCGCTAAGAAAACAGAGAAAACACCTGTTGTTACCGAGACCGTGCAAGCTGCACCTGCCGTTGCCCCCGGCGCAGCCGGCAACCTGAAGCTTTATAATGTAGAGCCCAAGACTGCCGCTATGCTTATGGCCATTGTTGCGGATAAAATGGGTAAGCCCATCAATGAATTACGCTTTCTCTCTATCCGGGAGGTGACAGAATGAATATCGGTGAAATTCTTTTAAAACTGTGGAACGACAGTGGTTTCTCTTACATCATCGCCCAATTCACCGCCGGTGGCTGGCAGAATTTTGTGATGATCCTCATTGGCTGTGTTCTTCTGTACTTGGCCATCGTTAAGAAATTTGAGCCTCTGCTTCTTTGCGGCATCGCCTTTGGTTGTATTCTTACCAACCTGCCCGGCGCAGGCCTGTATAGCCAAGAGCTTTGGACAAACTTTATGACCGAAGGCCACGAAGCATACCACAGCTATGGCACCATCTTAAAAGAAGGCGGTCTGCTGGACTTCTTCTATATCGGTGTTAAGACGAGCATTTATCCTTGTCTGATTTTCTTGGGCGTTGGCGCTATGACTGACTTTGGCCCTCTGCTTTCTAATCCCAAGAGCCTGCTTTTGGGCGCTGCTGCACAGTTGGGCGTATTTGCCGCATTTATTGGCGCAGTTGCTATGGGCTTTACCGGTGCAGAAGCCGCTTCCATTGGTATTATCGGTGGTGCAGACGGCCCTACCGCTATCTTCCTGACAAGCCAGCTTGCTCCCCATCTGCTGGGCGCAATTGCGGTGGCAGCCTACTCCTATATGGCGCTGATCCCCATGATCCAGCCTCCCTTTATGAAGCTGATCACCACTCCCGAGCAGAGAAAAATTAAAATGGAGCAAACCCGCACCGTTTCCAAAACAGAAAAGATCGTTTTCCCCATTGTTGTTACCTTGTTTGTTTCTCTGTTGCTGCCCGATACTGCACCCCTGATCGGCTGCCTGATGTTAGGTAACCTGCTTAACGAAACCGGTGTTACCAGTCGTCTGTCGGATACTGCGCAAAATGCATTGATGAACATTATTACCATTTTGCTCAGCACTTCCGTAGGCGCTACAATGGTTGGTACCAACTTCTTAACCGTTCAGACGCTGTCCATCGTTAT
>JAZKXS010000106.1:0-3099 GCA_045611745.1 Faecousia sp. | reverse complement strand
TATTTGCTTGCACTTGATAGATTGTTTCGGAAGAGACTCGTTTGCATTTTTGCCTTTGTGGGGGACGGGCAAAAATTAAGGTAGCAACCAGTTTTTGAACTGGTTGCAGCAATATGCCACCGGCATATTGCGATTTGATCATTCGAGTCCCTTCCCGTGCGCAGCACGAAATAAAAGAGGAGATACCTCTTGGTATCTCCTCTTTTATTTGGTACGCCGGAAGGGACTCGAACCCCCAACCCTCAGAACCGGAATCTGATGCTCTATCCATTGAGCCACCGGCGCATCAGCTAAGCTATTATAGCAACCTTTTTCCAATTTGTAAAGCCTGAAATAAGAAAAAACAAAAACATTGAAGCGGACGAGGTAAGCCTCGTCCGCTTGTGATTTTGTTATCTCTTTGTAAAGGTAATGGTTGCAGAATCGGCGGTCAGGGCATCCACAACAAAGGTATAGCCGAGAATGTTGCCGCTGTCGTCCCGGGTTACAGGCAGGGTGTCGCCTGCGATGTATGTAAAATTGCCTTCCGCAGACAGTACAAATTCGATCAGGTTATCGTCTGTGCCATAGCCGTCAGCGTCAGAAGGGTCGGTGTTGTTGTTATACACATCGTAGTAGATCTCCCCTTGATCTTCTTCCCTATAAAGGGAGGCGTTGACATGGTAGACTACAATGCCGTCTCGGGAGAAATAGCCGTTATCACCGGAATTGAGGCCGTTATTTGTGTAATAAACCACAATATAGTACTCCTGATATGCGCCAAGGGTAGGATCCCAGTTATTTGCAAGGATAATGGTATTACCGTTTTTGGAGAAATCCTCAAGACTCAGCGTTACAGAGCTATCGGTTACTACAAGGCGAGAGGTGGTAAGCCAGCCAAGATTAAACTTGGTATAGGCGTTGTGGTCGCCCAGCATAGCATCCATGATATCGGCGCCGTCCATAGGATGATTACCGGCATCAGAAGTGTCATAGTAATCATCTGCGCCGAGGACGTGACCGAATTCGTGAATGTAGGTATAAGTGTTGAAAGCGCTCATATCGCTGTAAATGACATCATCGCCCTGATAGCTTTCGTGGAGGAAGTAGTAGGATGCCCAAATGTAGTCATTTGCACTGACGCCATCATATGTAAAATAGTAGCCTTCGTCGTCGGCATAGGTGTTCCAGTATCTGTATGCCCAGTTGAAAATATCGTCCGGATCGACATCCAAATTGTTGATGAGGATCACGGAATCAATGGCACCGTTTCCGTCGGAGTCAAATTGGGAAAGATCCATTTTCTCCGAAAGATATTCCAAAACCTCGTTCATCAGAACCTGATCGCCGTTAGGGTTTCTTGCCTCGTCCATAAGGCTGGCGTAATAGGTGCTGTCGTGTTCGGGGGCGTACCACGTGTCAAGGACGGTGATATCAAGGTCAAGCTGATTGTAGCTTGCGATTTTATAGAAATTATCAACGGAGTAGTAATAAAATTCGCTTCCGTCTTCGCCAAAAGCCTTCTCCAGCAGATCGATGTTTGCTGCGGTGAGTTGGTAGCCATCCCGGAAACTGATGGGAATTACAAGAACGGCGGGGGATCCGGTGGTGGGGCAGCCGCCCAGGTAAAAGCCTTGGTCGGTGACGTCTTTTACGTTGGTTGCATCTTTGAAGTTTACATCGTAAACACCGTCATTGTTGGTATCGGTGGGCAGACCCTTGCCGTCGTTGGTAATCAAGTCCACATCTTCAGGCACGGTGGAGTCGTCCTCGTCCGGATCTTTGCTCAGGGAGGAGTAAACAAAGACGTTTACATAGTTTACACCCTCGTCTGTGTAGTAGGTAAGGTCTACCACAACATCATTTTTCTTGAAGCAATACCAGGGTGTGCCGTCTTCTTCGTCCGGATAGGAACCTTCGTCTGTATAGGAGGTATAAGCGGTAAGATAAGCGTCAAACTCTGCCTGGGTTGTACCGACTGTTATGAAACACAGACCGTATTCATAGTCTGCAGTGTCATAGTAACCCTTGATGTAGTACTCGTCGTTGGGAAGGAAGGGAATGAGCGCACCGATGTACTGGTTGAAAAGGGCCTTATCGCTGGCGGTCCAGTCGATGTATGTGCGATTGATTTCCGGTGCAGCTTCCTCTTTGGGGCAGGCATAAACATCGATAAAACCGATATTGTTTTTGATATAATAGGAGACGTCCAACGAAATGTTTTCATTTGTGTAGCAGTACCAGGTGTAGCCCTCGTCGTCCAAGTAAGTATCGCTCAGGGTATAGCCTGTGAAATTTGCCTGATAGGCAAGAAAATCCTCGGCTTTGCTGTCGGTGGTGCGGAAATGAAAACCTTTTTCATAGTTTTCCGTACCGGAATAGCCTTCAAAGGCGTAGTAATCATTGGGCGCAAAGGGGATTACTTCACCAAGATATTCCATGAGAAGATCTTTTTGCGCTTCTGTGAAATCCGTAAACGCATAAGTTTTTGCCCCTTCGGTTGGATTCTCAGGTTCAACGGGCTCGATCGTACAGCCGGCAAGGGACAGCGCCACGACGGCAGAAATGAAAATAGATAATAATTTTTTCATACCGCATCTCCTTATAAGTATGATTTAAAGATCTATTTTCATTGTACACACAAAAAATAGAAAATGCAATCCTATTTCCGGGTGTTTTAACAGAAAAATATAGTAAAAAGCAAAGGAAACCGCAATTGATTTTTTTATAAATATCTGTTATAATCCCGTGAGAAATTCAGGAAAGAAGATGAAATATATGCAGTATGTGCATATGGCCCGGAATACAACGGGATTTATTAAAAAGAATGTAGTTATGGTGGTAGCAATGATGGCGGCGCTGATCACCATGTTTTTTGTGCCGCCGGACAAGGCGTACCTTGGTTATTTTGATGTAAAGACCCTGACCTGCCTGTTTTGCGTGTTGGCTGTGGTCTGTGCCATGAAGAATATCCATTTATTTTATATTCTGGCTAAGAAGATCGTGCGGCTTTTCAAAAATGCAAGGCTGAGCGTTTTAGCGCTGGTGTATATTACCTTCATCGGCTCGATGCTTATTGCCAATGATATGGCGCTGCTGACGTTTTTGCCTTTGGGGCTT
>JAZKXS010000105.1:0-7187 GCA_045611745.1 Faecousia sp. | reverse complement strand
CCTTGGGTCAGAGCGTAGCCCAACTGCATAACGGGAGAAAGAGCATCCTTAATGCTGGCGATCACCAGATTGCCGATACTGGTATTGCTGCGAATACGGGCAAACTTGCCGTAAAACTGGTCTAAGGTAATGGCCATAACGCTTTGGGATTCGTTGAGATAAAACTCAATTTCCTTCTCTGCAGACAGAGGGTGGATCATATTGCAGATGCCGCCTACCATATTGATGGCATAAAAGAAATAAATGGATTGGGGGCAGTTGGGCATAGCGATGGTGATCTTGTCGTTTTCCCGAATACCCATAGCCTTTAGGGATTTGGCACAGGCGTGGATGTTTTCCACAAGCTCCTGATAGGTAGTGGATTTGCCCATAAAGTCAAAGGCAACTTGATTGGGGTAGGTTTCTGCCATTTTTTCAATAGCTTCACACATTGTACCCTCAAAGTAATCAAGATGCATCGGCACATCGCCCATACAATCCTTCCAAGGTGTTTTTGCGGTGATCATCAATACTCGACCTCCTCACCAAGGGGCTTTTCCAAAAGCTCGGGATTTTCAATCAGTGTTTTAAGAAGCTTAATCGTGCGGGAATAATAGTAGCCGTCGGCAATGCGCTCGTCGATAGTAAGACCCAGATCCACGCACTCTTTGATTTCGGCAGTGCCGTCTTCATTATAGAATGGGCGCTTTTTAATTTCACCGATGGTGCAGAAAACAGAGCAAGTGCCCCAGTTTGCCAAGTGGTGATAACCGGCCTGCAGCTTGATAGAGCCTAAGTTTGACAAGTAAACGGATCCGTAGAAGGGGTCGCCATCGGTGACGCTCTTGGGCATCCAGCCGTGGCGGTCAGCCCATCTGGCGATACAGCCTACAAAACGGGTCAAAAAGCCGGGAAGGCTGGCAACGGCGTTGAGACTTTCTGTACCACCGTCTAATTTATCGCTTCGGCACAAGGACACCTGCCGGAAAATTTCGTTATGAATATCGTCAATGGTCTCGTCACCATTGACCTTTACCTGGGCCAGCGCTTCTGCGCCGTCATCGGAAAATACCTTTTTCACCGTAAAGGAAGCAGAAGTTTCCTTGTGCATATACATGGTGTTATTGGCGATAAAACGGTTCATTTTCGGCCGTAAAACCATAGTTTTGAGCACGGCGGTAACAATGACCTGGAATAAGTTATAGCGGTATTCGGGATTCTCTGCGTTCTTTTTTGCAAGGTAAGCGTTCACTTTCGTCAGGTCAATACGCTGGCTGATGAAAGCCTCGTTGTCGCAGCGGTTGGGGAATATCAGGGGCATAATCACGTGCATAGAGTGGATTTTTTTCAGCTTATAGCCGTCTTTTCTATCTCCAAGTTTTTTACCCATTGTTTTGTTTTCTCCTTTTTGGCGCAGAATGTTCTGCACCTAAATATGCGTAATGATAACACATATAGAAAAATTATTCAACAAAAATCTACAAAACTGGCTATGTTTTGGATAAAAAAAAGGAAAAACTTGCTTTCAGTGCATATTTTGTGTATAATCAAGTAAAGCCAATGCAAAGGAGGCTACTATGTCTTATACTGTATTTACGGACGGTTGCTCCAATCTCCCGAACGATTTACTTAAGGAGTTGGATATTCGGGTCTTGCCCTGCAGCTATACTCTCGACGGTAAAGAAGGCGTGTTCGACGGCAATTTAGAGGCCTTTGACACCCATGCCTATTATGATAAGCTCCGTGCCGGCGCAGTAATGAAAACCTCGCTGATCAATTCCCAGCTTTTTATAGATCATTTTCGTCCTGAATTGGAAAAAGGGCAGGATATCGTCTATGTAGGCCTCTCCTCCGGTGTCAGCGGCACGTTGCAAGCCGGAAAAATGGCAGCAGAAGAACTGATGGAAGAATTCCCGGAACGGACAGTTTATGTGGTAGATTCTTTGGGTGCGGCTTTTGGCCCGGGACTCCTTGCCTGTCGCGGGGCAGATTTGCGCAATGAGGGTAAAACCGCATCAGAAGCCGGCAAAATTCTGGACGTGGAGGTCAAGCACCTGCTGCAGATTTTTACCGTGGACGACTTAAATTTCCTTAAACGGACAGGCCGGGTCAGCGGCGCAACAGCGGCAATTGGCACGATCCTCAACATTAAGCCTCTTTTGTGGGGCGATCCCACAGGTCATATTGTGGCACTGAGCAAATGCCGTGGCAGAAAGAAATCCATCGAGGCTATTTTGGAAATTTACCGCACCCGTGCCATCGATGCCCAGAATCAAAGAGTGGCAATTTCCCACGGAGATTGCCCCGAGGAAGCCCGGTTTCTTGCAGAGCGGGTTTGTGAAATTTGCAAGCCTAAGGAACTGATCATTTGCCCCCATGAGCCCTTTACCGGTGCCCACGTAGGCCCGGGCATGCTGGCGCTGTATTTCTTTGGTGAAGAAAGATAAATAACAAAAAGGAGGCTTTTGCCTCCTTTTTGTTATTATGGACGATAACATTGGTGTCTTTTAGGAAGTTTTTATTGATTCAGCATTTTGTGAAAATAACCGTCCTTTTTTTGCGCCAGTGCATCATAAGTGCCTTCTTCCACGATCTGTCCGTGGCTGAACACTAAAATGCGGTCCACGTTCTTTATTGTGGACAGTCGGTGTGCAACGACAATAACCGTGTGGGTTTTCATAAGAGACTCCATTGCCGCCTGCACAGCCTTTTCGGAAACATTATCCAGCGCAGAAGTTGCCTCGTCGAAAATCAGTATCTTTGGATCGCCTAAAACTGCTCGGGCAATACCGATTCTCTGCCGCTGTCCGCCGGACAGCTCTCTGGCACCATCACCGACGATGGTGTTCCAGCCGTTTTCCAGAGAATCCTTAAAATCGTTCATTTGCGCCATATCAATGGCACGTAAAATTTCTTCATCTGTGGCAGTAGGACAGGCGAGCTTTATGTTATCCCATACAGTTCCGTGAAAGATAGTGGTGTTTTGAGGCACAACACCAAATGCAGAGCGCAACGCGCGGACGGAATAATCCTTTACATCATTGCCGAATACGCGCACACTGCCGTCCTGCACATCGTAAAGGCGTAACAGCAGCTTGGTGAATGTACTCTTGCCGCTGCCGCTTTCTCCTACCAAGGCAACACTCTCACCCGGACGTAGACGGCAATTAAAGCCGTCAAATATCTTCATGTCGGCATAGGCAAATTCCACATCGGAGAATTCAACGCAGCTAAATTGCTTTTTCTCCATCGTTTGGTAAGCTTTCACCACATCTTTTGAGAATTCCTGCGGAATGTCGGGAACATCGATTTCTCTGTTGATGATCCTTGTGATGGCGTCCATGCCGGATTGGGCGCTGACTTTGGTGAGACTCATAGTAAGCCAAGCAGTCAAGGTGCCCAAAATAGTGGTCATACTGGACAGAAAGGCATACAGAACACCGGTTGTAGAATTTCGATATATACAGGATACCGCACCTACCATATACACGATGGCAATACCCACATACTGTGCCAATTCCATTTTAATTGCTTCTTTATGGCTGGCAAGGGTGGCTTTCACCATCGTTTCGTGGACATCCTTCAAGGTATGATCAAACTTGGATTGAAAACTGTCCTCAACACCGTATATTTTTACAGCCTCCATGCCTCCCAAAGTATCCACCAGAAAATGGTTTGCTTTTTTCTCTACCTGTATTTGTTCGGCGGATATTTTACGAATTTTCTTGCGGGCAAAAAAGTTCATAATGGCCATCAAAAGGACGGTACATAACAGCACCAAGGTCATAACCCAGTCATAACTGAATAACGCTACTAAGGAGATGATCATAGCGATCGCTTGATAGGGTACTTGTAAAATCACGTTTTGTAGGTATGTACGGATATTAGAGATGGGCGTTCCGTTCAGACAGTTATGAAGCTCACCTGTGGAAACTTCGGAATGAAACCGCAAGCCCATATGCTCCACGTGATCAAAGACTCTGGATTTCAAATCCCGCAGAGCGCTTTCCATGCTTTTAAGAAGAAGTCGATAGCCGTTGCGGTAAGTCAGGATTCTGACAACTGCCAGCAGAATATACGCACAGCACATAAACAGCACAAACCGTAGCTTTTGATCATTGCTTAAAGCATCATTGGTAATGCCGCTGTCTACAATATGCTTTATGATCAGCGGCTGCAAGGCCATACAAACGCCGGTAAAGGCAGAGCAGATCATAGCGATAAAAATAGAAAGCCTGTACTTTTTCAAGTATCCCCACATAATGGGAATCACTTTTTGCTGTTTTTCCATACAATACCCTCCTGTGTTTTCAAAGGATTCTATACGGCAGGTCGATCCGCCTTTATTATAACATCAGAAGAACGAAAGGCAATACATAATGTGCCGTCAAATCTTACAAAAAGAGGACGCCTGTTTTGTAAAGGTTGCTCTTTTTTTTCTTAAATGAAGATACGCAGGTGAGCCATAGATTCCAAGAGAATAAAAAAGCCCTAAACAACATCATAAAAAGGTACTGTTCGGGGTTTTGTTTGCAGATGCGAATATTTTTGCAAAAAGGAGGCCAGCACAAGCTGGCCTCCTCACGTTATTGCATGCAATGTAACTTAAGCCTTGCGTTTTGTTATAAACATTCTTCGAAGCTATCTTCCATTTCCTTTTGGATATCTTCATCATAAGAAAGTATGGGAGCCACATTTTTGCCTGCGATTTTGCGGTCAACATAGTTTTTTGTGATTTTGAGAACCAGAGGCAGCAGGGTTATCACACCGATCAGGTTGGGGATCATCATAAGACCGTTAAAGGTATCGGACAAATCCCAAGCCAAACCGCCCTCCATCACTGCACCGGAAACGATCATCATAACAAAAATCAAACGGTAGACCTTTACGCCCTTTGTGCCGAATAGGTACTCCACTGCCTTTGAGCCGTACTGCGACCAACCAAGAACGGTTGTGAAGGCAAAGAACAGCATTGCGATGGCCACAAACCAAACACCGATGTTTCCGAAGTACTGACCAAACACCTGGGAAACCAAGGTGTCGCCATTGAGGCCCTCTGCAGGCATACCGGTGGCAAGATCGATGTGACCGCTGGATAGGATCACAATAGCGGTCATGGTACAGACGACAAAAGTATCAAAGAACACCTCAAAGATGCCCCACATACCCTGTTTGACCGGCTCTTTCACATTGGAAGAAGAATGTACCAGCACGGAAGAACCCAAACCTGCTTCGTTGGAGAACACGCCTCGTTTGAAGCCTTGGGTCATTGTCTTTTTGATAAGAACACCCAATCCGCCGCCAAGGAATGCAGCGGGACGGAAAGCAAACTTGAAAATAGCTGCAAACATGGCGCCCACCTGATCAATGTTGATGGCGAAAATAATCAAGCTGCCGATCACAAACAGAGTTGCCATAAACGGCACAATGATTTCTGCGACCTTCGCAATACGCTTTAGACCGCCAATGATGATCAGCGCACCAACAATCAGCAAGGCAATGCCAATCAGCAGGTGGATAATGTCGATTTGCGTGCCGGGGATCATACCCAGAGAAGCATTGCTGAAAAATGCCGCGTCCATATTTAGGACGATCTTGTTGACCTGTGCCATATTGCCAATGCCAAAGGATGCCAAAATGGCGAAACAGGAAAACAGAACAGCAAGTATATTGGCGATGGGCTGCAGCCATTTTTTGCCGTAACGTTTGCCCAGACCGTCCTTTAGATAATACATAGGACCGCCGGACCATTCGCCATCTTTGTTTCTGCGGCGGTAGTAGATACCCAAAAGATTCTCGGAGAAGTTGGTCATCATACCGAAAAAGGCGGCAACCCACATCCAGAACACAGCACCGGGACCGCCGGTTACAATTGCCGCAGAGACGCCGGCTATGTTGCCGGTACCTATGGTTGCGGCTAATGCGGCACAGAGCGCTTGGAACTGGGAAATTGCTTTCTTATCATCTGTCTTGACAGCTTTGCTGTCCTTTTTGAAGATACTGGCGATGGTTTCTTTCCACCAATGACCCACACGGGTCACCTGAAAAACCTTTGTGCAGAGGGTTAACAAAATGCCTGTACCGATGAGCAAAATTAGACCCGGCATTCCCCAAACCATACCGTTGATGGCATCGTTGACTGATTTAACAACCTCAATAAACTTTTCCATTTTTACCCTCCTAAAAACAAAAAATACGGAGCGTGCAAGCAACACGCTCCGACAAAAGAGAATAAAATTCTAATAAGTTAGAAATCTTTGTCCTTTTGCCTGAGAGTTTAACGCGTATGCGCTTGCACCTTCGGCCCCCAATTCAATGGGCGTCTCCAAAGCTCTGTCAGCATTCGGTCCTCATCCTTGCGGAAACCTGAGAGCGTTACTCCTTCGGCTGCATAATTGCAATTTCCCGATATGCTTCAACCAGAATATTTAATTACAATAAAATTATATAATAAATGGCCTTGCAGCGCAATCCATAAAATAAACAATTTTTTTGCGCAGAAACGTAGCCTGATGCGACAAAGGTAACAATTATTCCGTCAGATTCTGCAAAATGCGCCTCTCTTTATTTGATACGGGTTGCAAGCGGCTACAAAGTTGCAATGCCAATGCTTATTTTACGGAAAAAAGAAATCGAGTGTTCATAACCAACATTCATGTTGGTTATGAACACTCGATATGGTACGGGCGACAGGACTTGATTTGCATTTTCTGCTTCGCAGAAAATTATTGTTTTGCTCGGTCAAGCCCTCGCAAGCAACAGTCCACTGGACTGTTGCATTAAAATGGGTTCAAGTCCTTCTCTTCCTCGCACCAAAAGAAAAGCACCCCGTTGGGGTGCTTTTCTTTTGGTACGGGCGACAGGACTTGAACCTGCACGGTTACCCATTGGAACCTAAATCCAACGTGTCTGCCAATTCCACCACGCCCGCATTGGCACTTATTGTATCACAGTCTTTTCGTAAAATCAAGCAGGCTGCAGAAGAAACCTCTGCAGCCTGCTCTTTTATTTCGTCAGCTTGATAATACCGGTATCCGTCAGCAGATTGGTCATCTCATAGAGCACCAGAACATCGGTAATCCCGCTTTCCGCAATGACCTGATCCACATTACCGCCAAAGTAGCGCAGATCCAGCATAATGATCTGCTCATAGTCTTCCAGCAAATACGGAACCAAACTGTTGGCAAAGGAGTCCTTGATCACCAGCA
>JAZKXS010000104.1:0-4310 GCA_045611745.1 Faecousia sp. | reverse complement strand
CAGAAAAAAGTCTCTGGTCTTGCGATGTATGTCTATGCGGCAAACGGGGAGTGCAATCAAATGAATTTGAATGAGCTCTACTTGAACTCTGTTTCAAACTCTGCGGATAGTGGATTTAAGTTTTTTGATGTGGATATGCCCTTATTCCGTTTCACATTTCAGTCCTCTTTATGGGAGGGTCAAAGAGTATTCCATTGGGAGCATACGGTTTCTTTTTCATATAACGGTCATATTGTGACCGGTGAAGATGCACATATAGCTATTGTTCATATAATACCGGGTAAGGACCAAGACGGATATTACGCATATGAGATTTTAGGTTGGTTTGAAGAACCAACAGATATTGTTATAGCGGTCTACGATAAGGAAAGCGGTGAGCGGCTGGAAGAAACTACGGTACATATCTGCTATTTCCCCGAGAAAGAAACGTATGGACTAACAGTTATGGAAGTAAAAACATATGAGAAAAAATAACGCAATTATAAGGAGGTTATATTATGAAAAAGGCTTTATGTGTGATGTTAATGATTACATTTCTTGTAGTACTGGCAAACGTGCTGCAGACTGACGCATCAGCTACTGAATTTGAAAAAGATAGCTGGGCAGATATACTCGATGCCTATGCATTTCGTTATGAAGCAGTAGAGCGTCCGCAATGCCAATTGACACAAAAACAACTTAATGCATCGACGGATGAGCTGTTGGAGGCCATATTGGAATATCCGTATTTATGTGATCTTTTTGTAAGCAGTAACGCCTCCTGCAATGCCTATGACAGTTTGCGAGAAACATTTAACGGTTTGGCCGAATTAGAAAAACGCACAGATGCAGTATCTGTTATGCTATCAAAGCTTGCGGATACTTTGACGAATTCCGCAAGAAGCGAATCTAACGAAAGTGGTTATTTGCAAGCGCTTCTTTCAGTTCCGGTTTACGCACAGCGTTTTACGACGGCAGAGGCCCAAAGATATGCAAATATATTAGAAATAATAGAAGAATAATGCACAAAAGAGCTGGAAGATCAATACATCTTCCAGCTCTTATATATTGGGGTTATGCCAAATAGATTGCTTTGCAGGCAAGCATGGTCATATAGCAGTCCAGCTTGGAGACCAGCTCCATAGGCGCATGCATAGACAGCACAGGAACGCCTGCATCAACGGTAACGATGTTCCGGTTTGCCATATAGGCAGCCACTGTGCCACCGCCACCCTGATCGACCTTGCCAAGGGTTGCGATCTGCCAGAGAACACCGGCGTTATCCAGAGTGGTGCGAACGTGACCCATAGCCTCGGCAGAAGCATCAGATGCGCCGCTCTTGCCACGGGAACCGGTGTACTTGCAGATAGCTACACCATAGTTGAGCATACTGTTATTCCGTCTGTCGCAGGTTTCTGCGAAGTTGGGATCGTAAGCGTTGGAAACGTCTGCGCTAAGGCAGAAGGAGTTTTCGTAGCAACGATTCAGGTTTGCGCCGGTGCTGTCGCACAGGTCCTGCATAAAGGTGTCAAACACCTGGCTTTGCATACCGGAAATGCCAACAGAACCAATTTCCTCCTTGTCTGCAAGAATGCAAACTGCGGTATGGGTAGGAATGCCCATTTCCAGCAACGGTTCGATTTCTGCGTAAGCGCAGACACGGTCATCGTGACCGTAAGCGCCCAAGAGGCTGCGATCCAGACCAACCTCACGGCAACGGCCGGCAGGTACGATAGTCAGTTCTGCAGAGTGGAAATCGTCCTCTACGAGACCGTACTTTTCGTTGAGCAGCTTCATTATGTTCAGCTTTACAAGGTCGCTACCTTCGCCTTCGATGGGTTCTGTGCCCAAAATGACGTTGAGCTGCTCGCCTACAATGCCCTCTGCCAATGTTTTTCTCATCTGGTCGGCAGACAGGTGGATCAGCAGGTCAGATACGCACAAAATGGGATCGTTTTCGTCCTCGCCGATCGTAATAGTGACCGTGCTGCCGTCCTTGCGGTAGACAACACCGTGGAGAGCAAGGGGTACGGTGGTCCACTGGTACTTCTTGATGCCACCGTAGTAGTGGGTCTTAAAGTAAGCAATCTCGGAATCCTCGTAGAGGGGATTGGGCTTTAAGTCCATACGGGGAGAGTCCACGTGGGCAGCGCAGATATTTGCGCCTTCATTCAAGGAGGCGGAACCGATTACAGCAAGCATGATACTTTTACCACGGTTATCCTTATAAACCTTGTCGCCGGGCTTCAGTTCCATTCCGGGGGTAATTGCCTTAAAACCATACTTTTGGGCAGTAGCAACGGCCCAGGCTGTTGCTTCCCGTTCGGTCTTGCATGCATCCATAAAAGCGGCGTAGCGCTTGCAGTAAGCCTCCATCTCGGTGCGTTGCTCATTTGTAAGTTTGGTATAGCCGTTTTTCGGAGCGGCCAAAAGAGAAGTGCGAAGTTCTTCAGTAGTCATAAACAGTTCTCCTTATCTGATTTGGGGCGGTAGATTACTCCTGCCACCTTATTCTGTTTCTATTATATCCAACTCCTGCAGGAAAGCAAGGCATTTCTTTTGGAATGCAACTTCAAGGTCATTATTTTCCAGCGTAATATCGCAAAGGGAAACAAATTCTTCCTGGGTGCGTTGCGCCCGAATACGCGACAGCGCATATTCTTCGGTAATGCCGTCCCGTGCCATGAGGCGTTTGATGCGGTCTTTTTCAGGGGCTGTTATTGCGATGGTAAGGTTACAAAGGGATGCAAGCTCCCCTTCAAAAAGGCCGATGGCATCAATGGCAACCAAAGCAGGTGTTTTGGGGAGTAGACGAAGCACCTCCGCCTTCACAGCCTTATGGGTAATGGAGTTCAAATCGGAAAGCGCTTTTTGGTCGGCAAATACAATATTGCCAAGCTTTTTTCGTTCCAATTTGCCATCCGATACCGTGCCGGGAAAACGGTGGGCAATGGAAGAAAGCATAGCATCATCCTCTTGCAAAAGACGGTGATATACCGCATCACAATCGATGACGATGCCCCCTAATTCGTGAATGACACCTAAAAGGGTGGATTTTCCGCAGCCTGTGCCACCGGTGATGCCCAAAATCAAGGATTTTTCTCGGGCGTTTACCCGATGAAAGCCTGCTGCTTTTTCCAGTCTGTTTTGAACGGCTAAGGCCTTTCCGCTTCCTTTGGGACAGCGAGCAAAGACAGTGCCAACGGAAGGATCGTCCAATTCCCGGAGAGCTGCAAACAAGCCGGCAGTTAATGTGTCCATATCACGGCTGCTGCCATAAGCCAGAGGGGAAAAACTTGCAAAGAAATCCAGTTCTTCTTCAAAGCACAGCACCCGATTTCCGGGCTGCCAGTGCTTTTCTACATAGGCTTTGGCGGCAAGCAAATCACCGTCTACGATGATTACCTTGCACTGTGGCGCATAGTGGCGGTATTTCATACCGGGGGCTTTTACCACGGTATCCTTTTCCACAGAGGAAGAAACGGCTTTGTCGATGATGATTTCTCCGATAACAGCAGTAAGCTGTTCCGGCGTAATGCCACCCGGACGGAGCAGACGGGGCTTGTCCTCAGACAAATCTATAATGGTAGATTCCACACCTACACGGCATGGACCGCCGTCTACGATGGCATCGATGCGCCCATTGTGGTCGTGAAGCACGTGCTGGGCGGTGGTGGTAGAGGGTTTTCCGGAGAGGTTGGCAGAGGGTGCAGCCAGCGGCACACCGGAAAGTCGGATGATCTGCCGGGTAATGTCATTGTCAGGACAACGGATCGCTACGGTAGGTAAGCCTGCTGTTGTACATTTGGGAACACAATCCCGTGCAGGGAGCACCATGGTTAGCGGTCCTGGCCAAAAGGCCTCTGCCAAGCGGTAGGCGCTTTCAGGGATCGAATGACAAAAACGCTCCATTTCCTTGGCTTCTGCCACGTGCAGGATAAGGGGATTATCCTGTGGGCGGCCTTTGGCAATGAAGATTTTGGCTACGGCTTCTGTGTCGAGGCCATTGGCTGCTAAGCCGTATACCGTTTCGGTGGGAATGGCAACCAAACCGCCAGAGCGCAGAATATTGGCGGCGGTTTCCTCTGTGCCGGGAGCATAACCCGGTAAAAGAAGCGTCTGCATAATGGCCTCCTTTCTGAAGAATAATGGGAGCAGCAAAACTGCTCCCATAAAATTAGATAGTGGGCTGGTTGGCAGCTTCGATGATCTGCACGAACTTTTCGGGAACGAGGGAAGCGCCACCAATGAGGCCGCCGTCAATGTCGGGCTGTGCCAGCAGTTCAAAGGCGTTCTTCTCGTTCATAGAGCCGCCGTACAGAATGGAGATG
>JAZKXS010000103.1:0-2133 GCA_045611745.1 Faecousia sp. | reverse complement strand
GACCTCTTTATAAATGGCATCTACATATGCTTCGTCATTGCCGAATTTCTTGAAGGTACTGAAATCGCGGTATAACTGCTCGTAGCCCTCGTAATTATTCTTCAGGGCATCGATCAGCTCCTTAAAGCTATATTTCTTCTCATCGAAAACATAATACTTAATTGCCGCCAGGGAATCCACCGCATCTGCCAGGCCTTCTGCCAAAATCTGACCGTGGCCGTAAACAGGGCCTCCATTTTTATAGTCCCGACCTTTTTCAATACAGCCTTCGATCAAGCTGGATCTCAGAGGATTGACACCGTACACAGCCGCAATTTCCTGGGTTCTGTTGGCCATCGTCACAGAAATGTCAGAAGCATATTCTACCTGCTTTTTATAAGCAGCCATGAAATCGTCAAAACTTACCATGTCCGCAGGATCACCGGTAGAAATGCTGATCTTCTCGCCGCAGTAGCCGCATACGCCATCGTAAAGCGCCAATTCTAAGCACTTGGCAAGACATACTTCTCCGTCCTCAAGGCCCATATGGGAAACGCCAAATACTTCGATCTGATTACAGCCGTTCATACAGTAATTATGGGCGTGCGCCTTCGTAATGCCAAGCGCCTCCAATGCAGGACATACACACTCGTCATTATAGATGGCAGGCATACCGATGCCTGTGGAAAGGGTCTCCATAGCGCTTTCCCACAAACTTTCCGGTGTATTTTTGTGCACACGCATTGTCAGGTTCGGAGTGTTATATTTGTATTTTCTTGCGATCTCCAAAATGTCGTAAGACAAAATGTTCGATTGGTCGTTTCCGTTTTCATCACTGCCGCTGATGCAAAGGTTCCAGGCTCTTGTCTCGTGGAACAAGTGCCACATTCCCTCAAGACAGTATTCCCTCTCTGCCGCATCTGCCGCCTCATAATAAGGGATCATATACTGATCGAACCGGCCGGGAGAGTCTACGCCGTCCATACAGAACACCAGCCAAAAGCTTTGGAACGCCTCATACAGATCACGTGCAGGTTTTTTCGGCACAGTTTCCAACGCCTTTGCCATACGCATCAGGCGGGTCTTATCAATATCCGATGCGGTTTCTGCCATTTCCATAGCAAGCAGTCTATACCGCTCCGCCCAGATGTCCAAACCCTCCAGAGCAATCAGCAAGGAATCGTAAAACAAGCTCTTTTCCGGGTTCTTTTCCCTATAAATGCTAATTTTTTCACGAACGCCATCTGTACCGATACGGGGAATCAGGCCGAAGTCCGGGTTGCCGTGACCTTGCCAATTCCAATGAGCACCGCCCCAGCTGACACGCATCTCAGAAAAAGTCTTTTCCTCAGCAGTTTCGTTGCGATGAACTACCGCGTTGGTAGCCAAGGGTGCCATTTCCTCCAGAATCTGCTGGAGTTCTTCCGCAGCTTCCGGGAATCTTGCCATTCTGTCTTTCAGTTTTTCCTGATCGACTACAAGAGCGTTTCCGTAAACATAGCGAACGCCAATGTCTTCAAACTTTTCATAAAATCCCGCAAAAACCTGATCCTCACGAATATAAATGGGCATTTTTTCCATTCTTTCACGCATACCGCAAGCAATGCGGTACTCCGAATCATTGTGCTCTGCGTTCAAATATCCCACCGCAAAGGGTTCTACATGATTTGTGTATTTTTTCATTAAAAACACCTTCCTATTAATTTTTTGTCAGCAATCTCTGTTTTTTGTCCAAATCGTTTCCAATATTGGGGCAATTGCGTGGGCCATACTAAGGAAACCGCTATTTGTCGGATGAATTCCATCCACGGTTCCGTCATCCTTTACAAGCGCCATCAGTTTAGGACCATCCAAGAAGTAAACGTTCTGGTCGCCTTGGTTTTTGGCCTCCAAATAAGTATTCTCAATAATTTTTCTGCGTTTTTCTCTGATCGGTGCCAAGTAATAAGTGGGCTGTGCCATAATAATGATTGGCAGCTCCGGCTGAGCAGAACGGATTGTTTTAAACATGCGGTTGTGGGTTTTCTCCAAATGCTCCGGATCGGGCGCATTCCAGTCATAATCGTAAACAAATACGCTCATATCCAGCATTTTAATATAGTCTGCCATTTCCTGCTCACCTTTGGCGTTCCCGGAAAAGCCTAAGTTGATATA
>JAZKXS010000102.1:0-3575 GCA_045611745.1 Faecousia sp. | reverse complement strand
TTTTCGGGCATTTGGTTCAGAAGGACGTTGCGGTTATCGTCGCTATCTTTATGGGGCATTGCCTGCCAAATCTCATCGCAAGTGTAGGCAAGGATAGGTGCAAACACTTTGGACAGGGCATCTACAATGAGATACAGGGCGGTCTGTGCGCTGCGGCGGCGCAGGCCGTCCTTTTCTTCGCAGTACAGACGGTCCTTGATGATATCCAGGTAGAAAGAAGAAAGCTCAACAACACAGAAATCGTTAATATCGTGGGTGATGGCGTGGAATTCGTAGCCGTCGTATGCCTTGCGGCAATCCTTGACCAGTCCATCCAGCTTGGTCAGCGCCCACTTGTCCAGCTCCTCCATATCCTCGGGGGCGACCAGATCGTTGGGGTCAAAACCGTCCAGATTGCCGAGGCAGTAACGGGCGGTGTTGCGGAACTTCAGATAGTTCTGGGCGATCTGCTTGAAAATTTCCGTAGAGCACCGCACATCTGCGTGGTAATCAGAGGAAGCAGCCCACAGACGGACAATATCAGCGCCAAAGTCTTTGATCAGGTCGGCAGGGTCAACACCGTTGCCCAGGGACTTGTGCATTGCACGGCCTTGACCATCGACGACCCAGCCGTGGGTCAGAACCTGCTTAAAGGGTGCGCCCTGATCCAGTGCGCCAACGCTGGTCAGCAGACTGGACTGGAACCAACCACGGTACTGGTCAGCACCTTCGATATATACATCTGCAGGCCACAGCTCGGGAGTGCGGTGCATCAGGCTGGAGTAGTGGGTAGAGCCGGAGTCAAACCAGCAGTCCAGTGTGTCGGTTTCTTTATCGAAGGTTTTGCCACCGCAATGGGGGCAGGTGAAGCCGTCGGGAATAAGCTCCATAGCTTCCTTTTCAAACCATACGTTAGAGCCGTACTCGTCAAAGAGGGCGGAAATCTTTTCAATGGATTCGGGAGTGGAGACGGGCTTGCCGCAGTCCTTACAATAAAACACGGGAATGGGCAGACCCCAACGACGCTGACGGGAAATGCACCAGTCGGCACGTTCCCGGATCATAGAGACCATACGATCCTCACCCCAGGCAGGATACCACTTAACATCTTCGATGGCCTTGACAGCCTGATCCTTAAAGGATTCCACAGAGCAGAACCACTGGGGCGTTGCACGGAAGATAACGGGCTTTTTGCAGCGGTCGTGGTGGGGGTAGGAGTGCATAATGTCCTCAGAAGCGAACAGCGCACCGCTTTCCTTCATATCGGCAAGAATGATGGGGTTAGATTCCTCAGTCTTTAGACCTGCGTACTTGCCGGCATAGTCGGTGTGGCGGCCGTAATCGTCCACAGGAACGACCAAGTCCATACCGTAACGCATACAAGTCTGATAGTCGTCAGCGCCAAAGCCGGGGGCGGTGTGGACACAGCCTGTACCGGAGTCCATAGTGACATACTCAGCCCAGACAAGGCGGCTGGTCTTATCCAGGAAGGGGTGCTGAGCGAGCATATTTTCAAAGTATGCGCCGGGATAGGTGGCCAAGATCTCATAGCTGGTGTAGCAGCCCATACCCATAACTTTTTCGCACAGAGCTTCTGCTACAATGAAGATCTCGTCGCTATAATCGGGGCGAACCAGCACATAATTCTCACGGGGATGCAGGCAGATGGCCATATTGCCGGGAAGGGTCCAGATGGTGGTTGTCCAGATAACGAAATAGGCGTTTTCTACGCCGGGGAGTTTGCCCAAATCGTCCTTAAGGGCGAATTTTACATAGACGGAGGTACAGGGGTCGTCCTTGTACTCAATGTCAGCTTCAGCAACGGCGGTGGCGCAGAAGGGACACCAGGTAACAGGTTTGAGGCCCTTGTAGATATAGCCCTTGTCAAACATACGACCAAAGACCTTGACCTCTTGGGCTTCAAAATGCTTGTCCATAGTGCGGTAGGGGTTTTCCCAATCGCCAACCACGCCCAGACGCTTAAAGCCGCCCATCTGCTTTTGGATAAAGTCCTCAGCAAAGTCCTCGCAGGCCTTGCGGAACTCAGGAACGGACATATCCTTGTTGAGCTTTTTCTTGGAATTTTCGATGGCGCGTTCGATGGGCAGACCGTGGTTATCCCAGCCGGGGACATAGGGGGTGTAGAAGCCCATCATGGCGTGGCTGCGAACAATAAAGTCTTTTAGGCACTTATTCAGTGCGTGACCCATATGAATGTAGCCGTTAGAGAAGGGAGGGCCATCGTGGAGAATGAAGGGGGGCAGGTCCTTATTCTTCTCCAAAAGGGCGCCATATAGGTCGGTTTCCTGCCAACGCTCCAGCATTGCAGGCTCACGCTGGGGAAGACCGGCTTTCATAGGAAATTCGGTTTTCGGGGTGATAATTGTGTTTTTGTATTCCATTGGATTAACCTCCATAGTTCATTCGATGTTTGCTGTTAAAATTCCACAGAAAAAATGATTTTGCTGGAATGTTCAGATTGTGCGTGGGATTGCATAGAAAAATTCTCTTTTAATTTCAGACTGCTAAGAGCGCTGTCAATAGAGGTAGCTGCCTTTTGGGTCATTGTGGCTGAGGTTGCGCCGTATAGCTGCAATGTTTCGGATTTTAAACTGTTAGATTTTTTGCAGCGCATTTCAATCAGCTTTTTAATTGTATCGTCTTGCGCAAACCATTTCAGCTCCGGACGTCGGGGGGTGGGACTGCCGTCAAAGACGGCAGAGACTTTTCCGCTTATTATGCTGGCCTTTTCTGTGGATGCAGATTGTTCTGCATTTACACCTGCTATCTTAGATACGTTAAGTCCGGCCTTTTTGGAAGCGGTAGTGCGCTCAAACTGCTCTTCTGTAATTTCTATGGTACAATTTTTTGCTCCCAACATATAGGCGATGTTTTTCAACTCTGCCAAGCGTTCGTCGTGAGCCTTCTTGAAAATACAGTCTATACGAATATACCGATTAGGATTAAAAGGATCCACATAATAAGCAGCATCGCACACTACATTGGGGAAGAATTCAACATTTCCTAAATCTAAGGAGTCGTTATAAAGACATAAGACTTCAGTGTCGGTCTCACGGTCTCGCCAACCAAGTGCCCCCTCACAGACGTCAATTTGCTGTCGGGATATGGCATCCGTAATTACAATTAGGTTTGGCAGATGGAAGGTTGCACTGTTATATTCAGCAGGGAACAAAGGATTATATTTTTTAAGTCTGCGCTGATAGCTATCTTCTTTTATTTTTTCTGATAGTTCTGTTGCGCCCTTTTGCACACCATCTGCAACACTTTTGCCAACCTCAGAGGTCTTTTTCAGAAAACTGGAAAAGGCTTCCTTGCTTTTTTCGGTATCAAATTTAATAGCCATAAAACTCTCCTTAAGTTTATTTATCATACTAAGGGGTGTTTGTTTCGCGAAATAAAAATGCCTTTGTCTCCAATAAGAGACAAAGGCATTGTGACCTCTGCGGTACCACTCTTGTTCCGGTTGCCCGGCACTCGTGCGCACGATATCGGGTGCCACCGGCATAGCCTACTTGCCTTTCGGGTTCGGTATGCTGCTCAAAGGGGATATGCTCACCGATTTTGCTGCTGCCTTG
>JAZKXS010000101.1:0-3567 GCA_045611745.1 Faecousia sp. | reverse complement strand
CTATAAAGAAAATGTGGACGATTGCCGTGAATCGCCCACACTGCAGCTCCTGGAGAGCCAAGCTCGGCATTTAGCTGCACCTTTAAAGGTATATGACCCGCTGGTTGCAAACGATGTTGTTCCAAACCAGTACCACGACTTTGATGCATTTTTGGAGACCATTGATCTGGTGGTGATTATGGTCAGCCACGATGAGATCAAAAAGAATATGCAGAAACTTGCCGGTAAGATCGTATTGGATACGCGCAAAGTGTGCGATTTACCTAACGTCTACCGTCTGTAATCAAATTTAGCTACAAAGGAGGGAGCCTACAAACCTATGGATATTAGCAAACGGAAATCAACCTTGGGTGGTGATGCTATCACGTTGACTGTATCTCGTGTGTTAGTGTCTCTCCTTGGACTTGTTACCTCTATGCTGTTGGCTCGCTTCCGCACGCTGGAGGAATACGGTACCTATTCCCAGATCATTATGGTTGCAGACCTGTTGTCAACCGCATTGCTGCTTGGTTTACCAAACAGTGTTAACTATTTCCTTGCTAAGGCAGAAAATAAAGAAGATCGCCAACGGTTTATGTCGGTGTATCTCACGCTTAGCTTGCTGTTGTCTATGGTGATCACCGCCTGCGCATTCGCGGCACTTCCTATCATTGTTTCCTACTTCGATAATCCTATGATTACAGGATTTGCCTATGTGTTCGCTGCCTATCCATGGTCCTCACTGATGATCAACAGCCTTGGCAATACTTGCGTTGTGTACGGCAAGGCCAATCGATTAATCTTTTTCAATTTGGCACAGTCTGTGTGTTCTATTTTATTGCTGTTGGTTGCAAAGCTGTTTGGTATACCCTTTAGTACATACCTGGTTTTGCAGATGGTACTGTTGGTGCTGCTTGCCGTTGCAGCGATCCTTTGGATTCGGCATATGGTTGGATCTCTGCGTTTAAGTCTAAATCGGTCGTTGATAAAAGAAATATTCATTTTTTCTATACCAATGGGACTTGCCTCTGTGGTTGGAACACTAAATGTGGAGCTTGACAAGTTGGTGATTGGCCGTTTTTATACCACGCAGGAGTATGCTATTTTTACCAATGCTGCAAAGCAATTACCTGTCACTGTACTAACTGACTCTCTAACTGCAGTACTGCTGCCGTGCATCGTGAGGTTGTTGAAAGAAAACCGAAAAGATGATGTGGTCAAGGTGTGGGGCAACGCTATCCAAATTGCCTTTTGCATTATGTGTTTGATCGCCGGTGGATTGTTTGTGTTCGCTCCCGATGTGATGACCCTGTTTTACTCGGCGAAATATGCAACCCCAGAGGGCATTGCTGTTTTCCGGATCTATGCTGTCATGCTGTTATTGCGCTTTACCTACTGGGGTATTGTACTTAATGCTACCGGTAATACTAAGTTTATTTTATATAGTTCCATCGCATCGATGTTACTGAATTTGCTGGGTAACGTTGGTATGTACTATGCCTTCGGTTTTATCGGCCCAGCAGTGTCTACTGTGGCTGTGATTGTTGTGATTTCAGCGCTACAATTGTCATTTACGACAAAAATATTGGGTACAACCATTTTGAATGTTTTTCCTTGGAAGAATATGGTAAGGTTTCTCTTACAAACGGTCCTGTTTGGTTGTATTTTCTATTTGCTCCGTTATTTGTATGCACAACATGCAAATACAACTCAGGTTGTTATATTGTCTATTATGTCGTGTTGTTTTTGGGCTGCACTCTATATATGGGTTAACCGATCGATTGTTTTAAAGAACTGGAGTGAACTTAACAGCTTTAAAAATAGATAAGGAGATACGATATTAATGCTAATTTATATAAAACAGTTTATCCGTGCCATAATAGGTCCACCCAAGGTGACGTTTGGTTCAAAGGGTGAAAATGTGACCATTGAGCAAAATTGCAATTTTGGACATCCTCAAAATATTCATATTGGATCAAATGTTTTCATCGGTGAAGCCACCAACATTTATGCCTTGGGCGGTTGTACAATTAAGGATGGCGCTATTATTGCTGACCATGTTGACATCCGGACTGCTAACCATCATTATGATGGACAAGATTTGGAGTGCATACCTTTTGATAAAACAGTGTTTTTGCAGCCGGTAGTGATAGAAGAAAATGTTTGGATCGCTTCTCATGCAGTTATTCTGCCTGGTGTAGCAGTTGGCGAAGGTGCTGTAGTAGCAGCTGGTGCTGTGGTAACAAAAGACGTTCCGCCACTTGCCATTGTTGGGGGAAACCCGGCAAGAGTAATTAAATATAGGGATGCAGATTTGTACAATAAGCTTAAGGCAGAGGGCAAGCATTACCTTGCTCTCGATAGTGGAAAGGGCATCCAGTATATTTTAAAGAAAAAATGACACCTTTTCAAAATGGATGTTGCATAGCTTAGAGGCCATTTGCTCGGCTCGGAATCTATGAAGACCTACAGCAAGTAGGAACGAACTTAATGCGTGGAGATGATTATTACGAGGAAATATACATTAAGACAATATATTTGTGCCGCTTTTGGACTGGCGAAAAAGACCTATGCTATGTGTATTGGTTATCTATTTTATAGCCGTAAGTACCTCAAAGGTAATGCGTTCAGCTCTTATAAATTTTCCAGCGGTTGGAGCTGGGTGCTAACCGATGTTTTTATGCAGAAAATCGTAGGTTATCAGAGACACATTCCTTATCCTGTTTCATTCCGTATGCAGGTCATGAACTGGGAAAATATCCATTTTGATATTAACGATCTTGAGAATTTCCAAAAGACCGGTTCCTATTTTCAAGCTGCGGCCGATGCGCACATATATATTGGTTCCGGTACCCGCATTGCCGGTAACGTAGGCATCATCACCGCCAATCACGATCTCAATGACTTGTCTAAAGCTGCACCAGGTAAGGATGTTCGCATTGGTGAGAATTGTTGGATCGGTATGAACAGTATGATTTTGCCCGGTGTAGAGCTGGGCCCACACACCATCGTGGGCGCGGGTTCGGTGGTTACTAAGAGCTTTCCTGAAGGAAACTGTGTTATTGCCGGCAACCCAGCGCGTGTAATTCGCACTATTACAAATGAAAATGAGGTATCTCAATGAAAAAAGTCATGCTTGTCTTCGGCACAAGGCCGGAGGCGATTAAGATGTGCCCTTTGGTGAATGAACTGAAGACACGGAAAAACCTGGAAACTATTGTTTGCGTTACCGGTCAGCACCGTCAGATGTTGGATCAGGTACTCAATGCTTTTCAGGTAACACCGGACTATGATCTTTCCATTATGAAGGACAAGCAGACCCTATTCGATGTAACGGTGAACATTCTGGAGCGAATAAAAGGCGTTTTAGAAGAAGTGAAGCCAGATGTCGTTCTGGTTCACGGTGACACATCTACAACCTTTGTCACCGCATTGGCCTGCTTTTACATGCAGATTCCCGTAGGCCACGTCGAGGCCGGTTTGCGTACATACAATATTTATAGCCCCTATCCGGAGGAGTTTAATCGGCAGGCGGTAGGTATCCTGGCTAAATACAATTTTGCCCCAACGCAGATGTCAAAGGAGAAT
>JAZKXS010000100.1:0-6536 GCA_045611745.1 Faecousia sp. | reverse complement strand
GGATCCCACTGGCTAAAGCGGAAGGTGCAGTTTTCCAGCATACCGACGGTATCGAGGCAGTACTTGGCAAGCTCCAGGCAGCCCTTAAATTCTTCCTCTAACTGATCGGGGCGGAGGACAAGGTGACCTTCGGAGATGGTAAACTGACGGACACGGATCAGACCGTGCATTTCGCCACTGTCCTCGTTACGGAAGAGGGTAGAGGTCTCGCCCAAACGCATAGGCAGTTCACGGTAGGAACGGGCGCGGTTGAGATAGACCTGGTATTGGAAGGGGCAGGTCATAGGACGCAGGGCAAAACATTCCTTTTCTTCGTCGTCGGGATCGCCCATAATGAACATACCGTCCCGGTAATGATCCCAGTGACCGGTGATCTTAAACAGATCCCGTTTTGCCATAAGGGGTGTCTTGGTCAGCAGATAACCCCGTTTTTGCTCCTCGTCCTCGATCCAGCGCTGCAGCGTCTGAATGACTCGCGCGCCCTTGGGCAGCAAAATGGGCAGGCCTTGGCCGATTTCCTCTACGGTGGTGAAAAATTCCAGCTCACGGCCCAACTTGTTATGGTCACGCTTCAGGGCTTCTGCCTGTGCTTCCAAGTAAGCGTCCAGCTCGTCCTTGGAGGGGAAGCCAATGCCGTAAATGCGCTGCAGCATCTTGCGGCTGCTATCGCCACGCCAGTATGCACCGCAGGATTTGGTTAGTTTGAAACCGTTGTGGCGGAGACGGCCGGTGTGGTCCAAATGAGGGCCGGCGCACAGGTCGGTAAAATCGCCCTGGGTATAGAAAGAAATGGTTTCCTCCTCGGGGAGGTCCTCAATCAGCTCTCGCTTGTAAGGCTCGTTGTGCGCATCTGCCCAAGCCAGGGCCTCAGCACGAGGCAGCTCGCTGCGCTCGATACGGATGCGTTCCTTGACAATTTTCTTCATTTCATTTTCAATTTGGGCAAGATGGTCGGGGGTGAAGGTAAAGGGTGCGTCAAAGTCGTAGTACCAGCCCTCGTCAATGGCAGGGCCAATGGCAAGCTGCACCTCGGGCCACAGCCGCTTGACGGCTTGCGCCATTACATGGGAGCTGGTGTGCCAAAAGGTCTTGCGGTACTCGGGGTTTTCAAAAGTGTACAGATTTTCGTTTTCCATATAAGTTCCTCCTTTTTGGTTGGGGAAGGCAAAAATAATCCCACCCCTGAAAAATCAGGGGTGGGATACAAAGTATTCCACGGTTCCACCCTGGTTGCCCTATAACAGAGCCACTCATTGGCGCTTTAACGGGCGCACCCGGAAGATCATTTCCGATCCTCGGCTCAAAAGTGGTATCTCCTTTGCAGGGGTGCAGAGCCGTCACACCAAAACCGGCCCCTCTCTGAGCGTCTTACAAAGAAAACGTGTCTTTTTCATAGCCTGTAACACGAAAAATATAACACAATTTTTGAGTACTGTCAATGCTTATTGAAAAAAGGTTTGCATCCTGTTATAATGAGAATAGAAAGGCGGCTTGACTATGATTGACGTTTGTAATATTCACATTATGAAGCCACTTCTTGGGGAGTATGGCTTTCATTTTTCAAAGGCTAAGGGACAAAATTTCCTTATTTCCCGGTGGGTGCCGGAACGGATTGCGGAAGATGCAGGCGTGGATGAAACTGCCGGTGTTCTGGAGATCGGCCCTGGCATCGGTCCATTGACCCAGCAGCTTTGTTTGCGGGCAAAAAAGGTCTGCGCCGTGGAGCTGGATCAGCGGTTAAAACCCATTTTGGATTTAACAGTGGGTGAATTTGATAATCTGGAGATTATTTGGGACGATGTGCTCAAGCAAGATGTGGCGGCGCTGGTAAAGGAAAAGTTTGCCGGTCTGCGGCCTATGGCCTGCGCCAATCTGCCTTACTATATTACTTCGCCTATTTTGTCGGCGCTTTTGGAAGCGGAATGTTTTGAAAGTGTCACCGTTATGGTGCAAAAAGAGGTGGCGGTGCGGATTGCGGCAAAGCCGGGTACGGCGGATTACAGCGCATTTACGGTGTTTTGTCAGTATTATGCCCAGCCGGAGCTGCTGTTTGATGTGCCTGCAGGGTGTTTTTTGCCCCAACCCAAGGTGACCTCGGCAGTCATCACGCTAAAGACAAGAAAAGAAAAGCCTTGGGAGATACTGGATGAAAAGGTGTTCTTCCGGGTGGTGAAAGCCAGCTTTGCCATGCGGAGAAAGACCCTTCAAAACGGCCTTGCTTCCGGATTCCCCGAATTGGGAAAAAGCGGAGCAGGGGAGGTTATCGAAAGCTGTGGTTTGCCATCAACCGTTCGGGGCGAGACCCTTGATATTTCTCAGTTTGCGGCCATTGCCAACGAAATTGTAAGGAGAAAATAAGTGATTGAATTTCTGTTTTTGGATTTAGATGATACCATTTTGGATTTCCATATGCAGGAATCGGTGGCGATCCGCAAGACTTTGTCGGGCGTGGGGATCGAGCCCACAGAGGAAAACTGTGCGCTGTATAGCAAAATCAACCTACGGCATTGGAAAATGCTGGAAAAGGGAGAGATTACAAGGGAAAAGCTGATTTGGCATCGTTTTGCGGAGCTTTTTGAGGTCTTGGAAGTGACGGCTGACCCGAAAAAAGCAGCAGAAAATTATATGGACAACCTTTCGGAGGGATATTATTTTCTGCCGGGCGCAGAGGAATCGGTACAGCGGCTTGCTTTAAAGCATCGGCTGTATATTGCCAGCAACGGAACAGCGAGGGTGCAGGAAAAAAGATTGGCAAGCTCAGGGCTCAACCGGTATTTTGAAAGAATATTTATTTCCCAAAACATCGGCGTAAATAAGCCGGACAAAGGCTTTTTTGATGGTTGTTTTGCGCAAATTCCAAACTTTGATCCTGCAAAGGCAATGATTGTGGGCGATAGCATCAGCTCTGATATCCGTGGCGGCAAAAACGCCGGGATATTGACCTGCTGGGTAAATCCCAAGGGAAAGATCGCACCCCCGGAAGATAAACCGGATTTTGAAATCAAAAGCATTACCGAGCTGGAAGAATTGCTGAAGAAACTATAAAAGGCTGTGGAATTTTCCACAGCCTTTTATAATTTCACGGTTACGGGATTTTGGATAGTCATTGTGTCTGGGGCTACGCAGCAATCCATAGCAAGAATTTGTACGCCTGCGGCGGCTGCGTCCCGGAGGGCGTTGCCGAAAGCGGGGTCGGTTTTGTCGTTGGGGTGGAGGTACACAACATCAGTCATTTGAATGACGAACAGTACATAAGCGCCAAAACCCTCTTTTGCCAGGGCAGTCAATTCCTTCAGGTGCTTTGCGCCTCGCTGTGTGGGCGCGTCGGGAAAGGCACAGATGCCGTCGCTTTCAAGGGTAACGCCTTTTACCTCTAAAAAGCACCTTTTGCCGTCCTTTTCAAAGGAAAAATCAAAACGGGAGTTGCCGTAGGTCGTTTCAGTTCGGAGATTTTTAAGTTCTCCCAATCCACCGCCTTTCAGCCATTCGTAGGCGGCTTTATTGGGAGCTTGGGAGTCCATATTGATAAGGCGGTCGCCCTTTTGGACGGCAATCAGATCGTACTGGGTTTTGCGAGTAGGATTATTGGTTTTTTCGCACCAAACGGCAGCGCCGGGTGCAAGCAGCTCCTTGCACCTGCCGGTGTTTTTAACATGGCAGACAGTGTCCTGCCCGTCAATCAGAATATGGGCAATAAAGCGGTTAGGCCGGGCAAGGAAGATGCCCGGAACGATATTTTTATAAATCATAGCGTCCTCTAAACCGGTGTAAAAATGAATTTTTGGATCAGACCGTCGCAATCGGCGTGAACGATCACAGTGCCGTCTTTCTTTTCTTCTGTGGAAAGAGAGATGGCATTTCCTTTGAGTAGCGTGTTTACATAATTTGCAGGATCGTCGGTTTCGACTTCCTCAAAAAATACATCCCGCATCTGATTGTTGGGGTAAAGGTTTTTGATCTCCCGGACAAGCTCATATTCTGCCATAAAAGCACCGCCTTTCTAAATTAGTATAACAAACCGCCGATCTTTTGACAAGACCGGCGGATATGCATTTATTCGACAAATTATGCGGAAACGGTTTTGTATAATGATGTCGAAGTAATGTTAGGTTATGTCCAAAAGATCCTCATAGGATAAGCGCAAGACTTGTGCAAGATACACCAGCTCAATGTCTGTTACAAACCGTTTACCGGCCTCGATGCGCTGAATGGCGTTTTTATCAATATCCAGACCGGCGATCTGCAGCATATCTGCAAGCTGGCGCTGAGATTTACCCATCTTTTTGCGACATTCGGCGACAATGTGTCCGCACCGATTGAATCGCCCATCAATTGTTTTGTTTGTAAACATAGGTTATACCTCACTTTGACATTTGGTGATTGTCATTAAGAAAAGTATATGGTATTATTCTCTTGAGAATGACATTCACAGAATGTCAAATTGTAAATTTGGGGGAATTTTATGATTATCGATATTACCGGAGTTGTTTTAACACCGGGGAACAGGGGCAAGGATTGTTTGGGGAACGGGGAACATTCGGGAATTGAATGTTGCTGTGATGAATGTGACTATATGCGTTGCTGTCTTGCGGAACGCCTGCCGGATTGTGCTGCCTGCAAGGATAGAGATTGTCCAAGAAGGGAAATATAGGGGGATTTTTAAGAAAAGGGACTTGACAAAAGAAATTGCTTTTGTTATAATAACCCAGCGCTTGGACGATTAGCTCAGCTGGTAGAGCATGCGCTTGACGTGCGCAGGGTCAGCGGTTCGAGTCCGTTATCGTCCACCATGAAAACACCGTAATTGTGATACCACAATTACGGTGTTTTCAACTAAATCCGTCCTTGCGGACGGAATAAATCCACCTTCAGTGGATGAAATCACTTCGTGATGAAATCCGCCTTACGGCGGGAGATAAGGACGGATTTAATTTCATCCAAGCCAATGGCTTGGATTTCATCTGCATAGCAGATTTCATCCTTGCGAAAGCAAGGATTTCATTAAAAGATGCCCAACCAGAAGTAATTTCCCGGTTGGGCATTCTGTGTTTTAAGACCAATTTCCTATAACAAATCGTTGGAATTATGGGGGTATCGTTGGATTTGTGAGGTAAACCTTAATCGGGCGTTTAATGCAAGCGATTGAGTTGCGGTAAATGGTGTACTTTTGGGCTTTCTTACCTTAATTCTGCTCCGTTTAGGTAGTCTTTTGGTTTTGGTATTTAGATGTGGTCAATCTTTGCTGTGTGTATGAAAAAGTGCGTCTGCATTGCAGACGCACTTTCGATTAAAGTTCGCAGTTATTTACCGTTCTGGGGAAGGGGAGAACGTCCCGGATGTTGCCCATACCGGTCAGATACATCACGCAGCGCTCAAAGCCAAGGCCAAAGCCGGCGTGACGGGCAGAGCCGTATTTCCGCAGATCCATATAGAAGCCGTAATCTTCGGGGTTCATACCCAGCTCTTCAATGCGGTTTTTGAGCAGCTCGTAGTCGTCCTCACGCTGAGAGCCGCCAATGATCTCGCCAATGCCGGGCACCAGGCAGTCCATAGCTGCTACGGTCTTGCCATCGGGATTGAGCTTCATATAGAAAGCCTTGATCTCCTTGGGGTAATCGGTGACGAATACAGGCTTTTTGAACACTTCTTCTGTCAGGAAGCGCTCGTGCTCCGTCTGCAGATCGCTGCCCCAGTGGACAGGGAAGGCAAAGCGGTCATTGTGCTTTTCCAGCAGTGCGATGGCATCGGTGTAGGTGATGTGACCAAAATCGTTAGATACCACGTTGTTTAGCCGTTCCAGCAAGCCCTGGTCTACAAACTGATTGAAGAAAGCCATTTCCTCCGGCGCATTGTCCAGAACATAGCGGATAATGTATTTGATCATATCCTCCGCAAGGCGCATATCGTCGGAAAGATCGGCAAAAGCGATTTCCGGCTCGATCATCCAGAACTCTGCCGCGTGACGGGTGGTGTTGGAGTTTTCTGCACGGAAGGTAGGACCAAAGGTATAGATGTTCCGGAAAGCCATAGCAAAGGTCTCGCCGTTAAGCTGACCGGAAACGGTCAGATTAGTGGGTTTATCAAAGAAGTCCTGGGAGAAATCCACCTGACCGTCCTCGGTCAAGGGGATGTTGTTTAGATCCAAAGTGGTTACCTGGAACATTTCGCCTGCGCCTTCACAGTCAGAGCCGGTGATCAGGGGCGTGTGGACATACACAAAATCCCTTTCACGGAAGAACTGGTGAATGGCAAAGGCGATCAGGCTGCGAACACGGAATACTGCCTGGAAAGTGTTGGTGCGAGGACGCAGATGGGTCATTGTCCGCAAAAATTCCAAAGTGTGACGCTTCTTCTGCAAAGGATAGTCAGGGGTAGATGCACCTTCTACGGTGACCTCGCTTGCCTGAATTTCAAAGGGCTGCTTTGCCTCGGGTGTAGCAACCAGAGTGCCTTTTACAATTAGTGCTGCGCCAACATTGGTTTTGTTGATCTCCTGGAAGTTATCCATTGTATCGTGGTAAACCACTTGCACAGGG
>JAZKXS010000099.1:0-1628 GCA_045611745.1 Faecousia sp. | reverse complement strand
TCAACGATTTGGTCGATGGTCTGTCGACGGATCTCCTTGCCGCACTTAGGACAATGAGGAACACCTACCCGTGCCCACAAAAGACGGAGATAGTCGTAAATCTCTGTAACCGTACCTACCGTAGAACGGGGATTTTTAGAGGTAGTCTTTTGATCGATAGAAATAGCCGGAGAAAGGCCATCAATACTGTCAACATCAGGCTTATCCATCTGACCTAAGAATTGCCGGGCATAAGCACTCAAGCTCTCCACATATCGCCGCTGACCTTCTGCATAAATTGTATCAAAAGCAAGACTTGACTTTCCCGATCCGGACAGGCCAGTAAATACTACCAACTTATCCCGAGGAATCGTAAGGTCTATGTTTTTAAGATTGTTCTCTCTTGCACCGCAAATACGGATCGTATCGCTCATAACTGGCCTGCCTTTCTTTAAATCGTTCCCTATATTATAACACGTTTTTCCCTCTTACACAATAGATATTTCACTTTGGATTTTGTATTTCCGGCTTCTTGTATAAAAAATATAAATATATACATATCTTTTTAAAAAAATTGTTACTATTTCTTTCTTTATAGTGTTGCTTTTTTAATGGGTTTGGTGCTATAATGTGACATATATGGCCTGATTTTACAGGTGTATTACAACATAATAAGCGAGGTATAGTCTGATGATTGCATATGGTGACAATA
Source organism: Faecousia sp. (assembly GCA_045611745.1). GTDB lineage: Bacteria > Bacillota > Clostridia > Oscillospirales > Oscillospiraceae > Faecousia. The sequence goes on along the minus strand of JAZKXS010000099.1, from coordinate 937 downwards.
TCAAAGTATTCTGCGGCAACTCCAATCCTGCATTTGCCCGCACGATCTGTAAAGAACTGGGCATTGAGCTTGGAAAAAGCTCGGTGCGGACCTTTGCGGACGGTGAGGCATCTGTATCCCTTGAGGAGACAGTTCGTGGTGCTGACGTATTTCTTGTCCAGTCCACTTGCAAGCCCGTCAATGACCATTTGATGGAACTTCTGGTTATGATTGATGCTTGCCGCCGTGCTTCCGCAGGCCGGATCACTGCCGTCATTCCCTACTTTGGTTATGCACGTCAAGATCGCAAGGCAAAAAGCCGCGATCCCATTTCCGCGAAGTTAGTTGCCAATATGATCACCGCTGCCGGTGCAGACCGGGTACTGACCATGGATCTTCACGCTGCGCAGATCCAAGGCTTCTTTGATATCCCTGTGGATCATCTGCTGGGTAACCCCACCTTTGTTCAGTACTACCTCGATAAATTCCCGGAAGATAAGTTTAACCACGATGATTTTGTTGTCGTTTCTCCCGATGTCGGCTCGGTGGCTCGTGCCCGTGCTTTCGCCGCAAAGGTCCATATGGGTCTTGCAATCGTTGACAAGCGCCGCCAGAAAGCAAATGTCTGCGAAGTTATGAATGTGATCGGCGATGTTAAGGGCAAAACCTGCATCCTCTTTGATGATATGGTCGACACTGCCGGCTCTCTTTGCAATGCGGCCAACGCTCTCGTTGAAGTTGGCGGTGCAAAAGAGGTTTACGCCTGTGCTACCCACGGCGTTCTCTCCGGTCCTGCTTTTGACCGCATCACCAACAGTGCCATCAAGGAAATCGTATTCCACAATACCATTCCTATGCCGGAATACTGTCCTTGCGATAAAATCAAAATGCTGGACGTTGCTCCCATCTTTGCCCGGGCAATTTCCCATATCCACGGCGGCACATCCATTGCCGACCT
>JAZKXS010000098.1:0-2438 GCA_045611745.1 Faecousia sp. | reverse complement strand
TGGGGTGGGTAATGGGACTCGAACCCACAACGCCCGGAACCACAATCCGGTGCTCTGCCAATTGAACTACACCCACCATATATTAACATTTAACTTTTCACTGCCGACTGAAAGGAGGATTGGCACGCCAGGAGGGACTCGAACCCCCGACCTACTGCTTAGAAGGCAGTTGCTCTATCCTGCTGAGCTACTGGCGCATCTATGGAGCGGGTGACGGGAATCGGACCCGCGTATCCAGCTTGGAAGGCTGGTGTTCTACCATTGAACTACACCCGCAAATCCTGTTCAGCCATAGGATTTTAGCATAAGAAACCGACTCTGTCAAGGCTTTCCTTGTAGAATATCAGGTATTTTTTTATAAACCACATCTGCAACAGCGCCTTCACCGCAGGAACAAACGTTGGGAAACCGGTCAGCTACCACGCCATCGGCAGGACAAAAAGCATAATCTGCGCCCTGGAGCATAACAAGATCGTTCTCCGCATCGCCTACGCAAACAAGGATTTTCCTCCCCAGTTTTCCCTGTAACTCCCGAGCTGCCCGGATTTTGGAAACGCCCTTAGGCTGGATATCCAGGATCTTTGGCGTTGCCAGAAAGGTATCTACTTTATCTCCGTAACGGGCATCAATGGTTTGCTTGATGTGACGAAAGTAATCAAACTCCTCTTTGGTTCCCTGGAAAAAGCCGGCTACTGTATCGGTGGAGGAGTTTCCGAAAATAGAGAATTTTAAAAACGGCCCCAGATCCTGCCCGTGCCGGGCGATCTTATAGTCCCAGCCCATAGTGTTGTAATACGAAACGGCGCCGGGGCGGTGGTGAATAAAATAGTGGGTATCTGCTGCCTGTACCTCCAGTGTTACATCGGGAAAGGTTTTCTTCACCCAATCCAAGGTTTCCCACATAGGCAAATCAATTTCATGGCAGTTTATAAGCTTACCCTGCTCCCACATTGCGCTGCCGTTATAAAGCAACAGGGGCGCATTTACCGGCACTTCGTCCATATGCGCCTTGAAGGTGTTAACACTTCTGCCGGTGTTGACGGTAAAAGCACCGCCATTTTCCATAAAATAGCGGATCGCTTCTAAATTTCTTGTAGGGATTTTTCCGTCCGGTCCTGTAAGGGTTCGGTCAAAATCCACCGTTAAAAGCACATCAGAAAACAAAGTAAAATTCCTTTCCCATAAGGATTAATCATCTAAAGAAAATCTCTTATCTAAAATTTCCAAAACCTCTTTAAAATATTCCGGCAGTTCCGCGGTGACGATCACAAGCCGTTCGTCCCGTGGATGACGGAAGCAAAGGACACCGGCATGAAGCACCTGACTGTCCTGCCCCAACTCCGGTTTTTTCCGGCCATAGACCATATCGCCCAATATAGGATGACCCAAAGATGCCATATGCACACGGATTTGGTGGGTACGGCCTGTTTCCAGACGGCAACGCACGTGGGTATAGCCTTTATAGCGTTTGATCACTTCCCAATGGGTAACGGCATTTCTGCCACCACGGGCGGCAATGCACATTTTCTTTCGGTCGGAGGGGTGGCGGCCAATGGGTGCATCCACAGTACCGCTGTTTTCTTTCAAATTGCCACACACCACCGTTTCGTAAGTTCGAGCCATTGTGTGGTCTTTTAGCTGCGAAGCCAAAATCACGTGGGCAAAGTCGTTTTTCGCAACCGCCAAAAGGCCGGAGGTGTCCTTGTCGATTCGATGAACGATGCCGGGGCGCAGCTCACCGTTAATGCCGGAAAGCTGATCGCCAAGAGCATACATAAGACCGTTTACCAGCGTGTCGTCAGTGTGTCCTGCCGCAGGGTGGACAACCAAACCCTTGGGCTTGTTGATCACCAAAAGGTCGTCGTCCTCATAAACGATGTGCAGCTGCATTTCTTTGGGCGCAATGTCCGTTTCTTTAGGCTCCGGAATGGTGACGGAAATTTCCTGACCGGTCACAAGACGGTCATTCTTTTTTCCGGGCTTTCCGGAAAGCAGAACGCAGCCTTCTTCTATAAGCTTTTGGGCGCCGCTGCGGCTTAAATTTTCTACTGAACGGGCCAAAAACGCATCCAAACGCTCGCCGTCCATATCTGCAAGTAGAATCATTTAGTATCCTTCCAAAATTCTTTATTGAAAAACAGCATATGCCCGATCAGCAAAATACAGCCGCAGGTAATAAAACAGTCAGCTACGTTAAAAATGGGGAAATTGATGAATTCCAAGCGGATCATATCCACCACATAACCCAGCCGTACACGGTCGATCATATTCCCCAAACCACCGCCAAAGATGGCCACTAAGCACCAATGTTCAAATTTGGTAAGGCCAAATTTTTTGGTAATCAGCTCCCAGAAAATACATACGGAAAATGCAACAAAAATCAGCGCAAACAGCCAGATCATACCTTCCATCATAGACCATGCGCCGCCGGTGTTTTG
>JAZKXS010000097.1:0-8946 GCA_045611745.1 Faecousia sp. | reverse complement strand
TGGCCGAGCTGTTCTAATGCGATGCTTTGCTGCAGGCGTTCCTCTGCCCGGACTTTTTTGGTGTTTTGGATCAGCGCAACCGATGTCAGCAAAATCGACATAGAAAAGCTGACTACCATCATAAGGATCGCCAGCTCAATGCCTGCGCCCCGACGGTCAAAAATTTTCTTTTTCATTCCTGCCCACCTCCGTTTTTGAAGGTGAATTCATAAATATCCTTACCGGCGCTATCGGTTGCTTTATAATAAAAGCCACTTTCTTCTTCCAGTAATGTAATCGTCACGATATATCTTCCGGCACGCAAAACATAGTTACCGTTTTCGATAACATAATTATCCTCGTCAGTCACGCCAGTGGTCTTTTGTAAACACTTAATAAAAGTTTCAATGTCACCATTTGCAAAACGGAAACACTCCACAGCATTTTCCGCAGAGTTGCGCACCTCCATTGCCACAATGGTCTTTGCTTCCACCTTGGCAGATACAAACACCACAGACAACGTAGCAAGGCTAATAATGGTAATGACCACGAGGGCAACCACAACTTCTACCATAGAAATGCCCTTCCGGCTGCGAATATTCTTTTCCATCGGTTGCCCTCCTTTCGTCAAACTATCTTTTTATTACTGATCTACAACATCTCCACCGGAGACATCCTCATTATCAGTGCCAGCGCCATCACCGTTGCCGGCGACTTCACCGGTATCACCGCCGGTCTCTCCGTCAATTTCTCCGCCAGCATTATCGGTATTCCCCGCATTTTCATCAGGCTTTTCGCCAATAATTTCTCCCACACGGGGATTGATGCAAAACGTATAGGTCTGCTTTGCACCATCTTCTTCCTGCTCATAAGTCACAGTACAAAAATAGAGGATGTCTCCCGATTGTGACGACGCAAAGTCAAAGACCAGTTTCTGTACTTTCTCGAAATGATATGTGCTGTAGTCACTTACTTTCGGAAATTCAATAGTAAGTACATAGTTCTTTAAGCTTAATTGTGCGCTGTTGCTATATGAAACCTTAGACATATCACCAGTATCATCGCCTATTTGAATTTTCGCACCATCTGTGGCAGCGTTTTCCTCCAACGCCACAGCTTGAAACCACTGGTCAACAAAACTTTCCACCAGTTCGATTTCTTCCATGACGTTTAACTTTGCGATACTGTTGGTACCACGGCCGCTGGTAATCATTACAAAAGAAACAACAGATAGGGAAACAATGGCGATCACCGCCATGACAATCGCCATTTCGGCAAGCGTTACACCTTTTCGCTTATGAATCACAGCAGGACCTCCCTCCCACACATGTAAAATACCGGATGCTTGTACACCATAATCCTATTGGGCAAACGTATCCTTTATACTGGGAAATTATATACGAAATGTCCTTTCGTGTCAACCTTTTACGCCTTTTTCCTGTATATTCCAAGGCCTTTCACAACACTCCATATGTATCTTTGTAGGGGACGATGCCCACATCGTCCCGGAATTAAAACCACCGCGCCCAAATCGGTGCAGCGGTCTTTGCTTATGTTCCGTTATTTTTAGCCGTATTCAAAGACGCAATTAGCATCCTCTTTATTTCTTCCGTCAAAGACAGCAGACTGTCAAAATCATACTCTATCAATGACGTTCTTTCAGTAAGGTCAGCCAGTAAATACTTTCCCCCGTTTCTTTCAGTGCGATATGTAGCTTTGAAATAAAGTCCGCCTTGCAACTTTAATCACTTTCGCAGAAAGTGTATATCATCATTACGGAGTTTTATGCCATTACTCCGTAATGGCATAAAAAAAGTCGTATCAAAATGATACGACTTTTTGGTGCGCGAGGCGGGACTTGAACCCGCACGTCCGCAGTGAACACTAGAACCTGAATCTAGCGAGTCTACCAATTCCACCACTCGCGCATATGAAGTTTCGCCCTTAGGCGCTAAAGTATAATAGCACGGTCATATAGGTTTGTCAACACCTTTTTCTTATTTTTATGTTATTTTTTCACTTCTTCCCTTTTGGCGTTTTTCGTGCTATACTATAAAAAAACATTTAACGGAGGAACCTATGGACTTTCTTCCTATTACCAAACAAGAAATGCTGGATCGAGGCTGGGAAAGCTGCGATTTTGTCTATGTTATCGGTGATGCCTATGTAGACCACCCCTCTTTCGGTCACGCCATTATCAGCCGTGTACTGGAAAATGCCGGCTATTCCGTTGGCATTGTCTCTCAGCCGGATTGGAAAAATCCCCAATCCATCAATATTTTCGGCAAACCCCGACTGGGCTTTTTGGTTTCCGGCGGTAATATGGACTCTATGGTCAACCATTATTCCGTCAGCAAGCACAAGCGGAAAACCGACGCCTTCACTCCCGGCGGCGTGATGGGCAAACGCCCGGACTACGCCACTGTGGTCTACTGCAACCTGATCCGCAGGCTTTATAAAGATGTACCCATTCTCATTGGCGGCATTGAAGCCAGCCTGCGCAGACTCGCCCATTACGATTACTGGTCAGAGAGTATGAAGCGTTCCATACTGCTGGACAGCCAGGCAGATCTTTTGATGTATGGTATGGGCGAAAAAAGCGTTGTAGAAATCGCCGATGCCCTCAATTCCGGTCTGAATGTTCGTGATATTACCTATATTGACGGCACAGTTTTCAAAACCCGGGAGCTGGATAACAGTCTGCCCACCATAACCCTGCCTTCCTATGAGGAGTTGCAGAAAAATAAGCGTTCTTATGCAGAAAGCTTTCGTATTCAGTACGGCAACTGCGATCCCTTTACCGCCAAGCGGCTTTGTGAGCCTTATGGAAATGAATTTGTGGTACAAAATCCGCCCCAAAAGCCCCTGACCACCGAAGAAATGGATGCCGTTTACGCCTTGCCCTACTGCCGCACCTACCATCCCAGCTACGAAAAACTGGGCGGTGTGCCTGCCATTGAGGAGGTCAAGTTCAGTTTGGTCAGTAACCGGGGCTGCTTTGGCGCTTGCTCTTTCTGCGCCTTGACCTTTCATCAGGGAAGAATCATTCAGACACGCAGCCACGAAAGCATCCTACAGGAAGCAGAATTCATAGCGAAAGACCCGGATTTTAAAGGTTATATCCACGATGTAGGCGGCCCTACTGCCAATTTCCGCCAGCCGGCCTGCCAAAAACAGCTTACAAAAGGCGCTTGCGGCACAAGACAATGCCTATATCCCACACCCTGCAAAAATATGGTTGCCGACCACTCTGATTATGTGACCCTACTTAGGAAATTACGGAAAATTCCCGGGGTAAAAAAGGTCTTTGTCCGCAGCGGCATTCGCTTTGACTATCTCCTTGCAGACAAAAAGGACACCTTTTTCAAAGAGCTGGTGCAGTATCACATTTCCGGCCAGTTAAAGGTTGCCCCAGAACACGTTTCCGATGCGGTACTTTCCCGTATGGGCAAGCCGAAAAACGCTGTTTATAACCGCTTTGTGGACAAATATTACGCCTTAAACAAACAATATAATCTCAAGCAATTCCTCGTTCCGTATCTAATGTCCAGCCACCCGGGCTCTACCATGAAGGAAGCCGTGGAGCTGGCGGAATACATCCGGGATATGGGCTATAATCCGGAACAGGTGCAGGATTTCTACCCCACGCCCTCTACCCTTTCGTCTGTGATGTACTACACCGGTCTTGACCCAAGAACGATGGACAAAGTCTATGTCCCCACCGATCCTCACGAAAAGGCTATGCAGCGAGCCCTGATCCAGTACCGCAATCCCAAGAACTACTATCTTGTTCGGGAAGCCCTTATAAAAGCCCACCGGGAGGATCTGATCGGCTCCGGGCCTAAGTGCCTCATTCGTGCCGTACCGCCCCGGGCAGGTAAGCCCCTCTCCCGTCCCCCTGCAAAACCGGCAATAAAAAAGCCGACAAAGCCAGTTCAAAAACCCACTCGGCGGAAATAAACCGCATCCATTCTCTTATACTGATAAAGAGAGGTGATCCTATGGCCAAACCGAACAAAAAGCCCTTTTATCGCTTCCTATTCCTCGTTTATTGCGGTTTTATAATATGGCTCTTATTTTTCGGCGCACGCCAGCCGGATTACAGGCTTTATTGGGAACAGGTAATGGACAATTTCAGCATAAAGCCTTTTTATACCATAAACAACTATATGCGTGTGCTTTTGCGTGGCACAAACGGTGATCTGGTTCGCCATTGTGCCATCAATCTGCTTGGAAATGTCCTTTTCTTCATTCCGGGCGGTTTCCTATTTCCAAAAGTATTCCCCCGTTTGCGCACCTTTTGGCGTTTTTTCCTGCTGTGCTTCGGTCTGCTTTTATTGGTTGAAACCGCTCAACTCTTCTCCCTTCGGGGAATATTTGACATAGACGATCTGATACTCAATCTTTTCGGTCTATCCCTTGGCTATGTCCTATATAAAGCTAAAAAATAACACTCCTCGGAGTGTTATTTTTTCATTCTCGCCGCCATAAGATGTTCTATACATTGGACATTGAGGTGGTACATATGGAACAAGCAACCAATCAAATTACGCTTCGAGGAACGCTGGAAAATCTCCCGGAATATTCCCATGAAAACCACGGGAGCCGATTCTTTCGGTTCTATCTTTTAGTCCCTCGGCTCTCCGGAACAGTGGATCGACTGCCAGTACTTGCAGATGAAACGGTGCTAAACAGCTTTGATCCCACAAATGGCTGTATGCTCACCGTAAAAGGACAGATCCGCTCCTACAATCAGCGCATCGACGGTGTGCGGCATTTGCTGATCTTCGTTTTTGCATCGTCCATTGTCTGCGAGGACGGAGCGCCTGTCAACGAGGTGTATTTAGAGGGCGTACTGTGCAAAGATCCGACCTATCGCCGTACGCCCTTAGGCAGAGATATCTGCGATGTGATGCTCGCCGTCCCTCGGCCTTTCAGGCGAGCAGATTACCTGCCCTGTATTTTGTGGGGCAGAACCGCATTAGAAGCAGCCCAGTGCCGTGTTCGGGATCGGATAGTCATTCAAGGCAGACTGCAAAGCCGCAATTATACCAAAATATCCGGCAACAACGCAGAAACTCGTACCGCCTACGAGATTTCCGCACTCACCGCCCAGTTCCCGGAAGATTAAAAATCCGCCCACACGCTTCGCAGTTGACGGGTGGGTATTGCAAGCAATCGCTGGCCAACTTCCAGCACCATTACGAAACCGCTTTTGTATGTACAGCATACCACCGCCCCCGGTATAAGGCCCAGCGCCTTTAGCCGGGGTGCTTTTTTTGTGCGTATAATCACGGCATTTTCTCCCTTTGCCAAACAGCAAAGTCTTTTTTCCATCCCTCTCGCCCCCTATCCATCTTATTTCCGGAAAGAAATTTTGTGCTTAAATCTTTTCTTTCTATCCTATTTATGTTACAATAGGTAAAGATCGGAGGTGTCTCTATGGACGAAAAAGTTTCTGCGATTATTCAAATTTTAAAAGCGCACTATCCCGATGCTCTGTGTGCTTTGCAATACGAAAAAGATTACGAGCTGATGATTGCCGTACGGCTGTCTGCCCAGTGTACCGATGCCCGGGTCAACCAGATCACTCCGGCGTTGTTTGCTGCCTATCCTACTTTGGAAGCAATGGCCGGTGCAAAGGTGGAAGATGTGGAAAATTACGTCCGCACCTGCGGCTTTTTCCGGCAAAAAGCCAAGGATATTGTCCTTGCCTGCCAAATGCTTCTGTCTGACTTTAACGGCAAAGTTCCCGGCACTATGGAGGAGCTTTTGCGGCTTCCCGGTGTGGGCAGAAAAACCGCAAATCTTCTCTTAGGTGATATATACGGCACGCCCGGCAGTGTGGTTTGTGACACCCATTGTATCCGCATCTCCAATCGCTTGGGGCTTGCCAAGGGCAAAGAGCCCGAGAAGGTGGAGCAGCAGCTTCGCAAAATTCTCCCCCCGGAGGAAAGCTCTGACTTTTGCCATCGGATCGTGCTTTTCGGCAGAGACACCTGCATCGCCCGAAAACCCAAATGCGCAGATTGCCCCCTTAGTATGTACTGCACCGAATTCGTACCGCAAAAAACCGACCTGTGATACAAACAGGTCGGTTTTCTTTATCCAAAAAAGGATCTTACTTCTTCTATGTACTTATCTCCAGCCACCAGATAAGCAAGGCCGTGATCCGCACCGGGAACGGTGAAGATCCGTTTGCGGACAGAGCAATTTTCATACATTTTGCGGCTCATATCGCAGGGAACAAAACCATCGTTCTCCCCGTGGACGAAAAACACCGGCACTTTGCACCTTTGCAAAGCCCTCAAAGAATCGGTTTCCTCCAAATCAAATCCACCAAATACACGGGCTGCCAAGCGCACCAAAGGATACGATACCTTTGCAGGCAGCTTCATATCCTTTTCGATTACCTTGCAGATGATCTCCTTGGGAGATGTATAGCCGCAATCCGCCAGCACGCCTACCACATTGGGCGGCAGATCTTCTCCAGCCGTCATAATTGCTGTAGCTGCACCCATAGAAATACCTGTCAGAATGATCTGCGTCTCCGGGCCGAACTGCTCGATCATAAAACGGATCCAATCGAGGCAATCTTTTCTCTCATTTATACCAAAAGATATAATGTTACCCTCGCTTCCGCCACTGCCCCGTTGCTCTATCAAAAAGGCATTGTGTCCGCAGGCAAAGCTTCTTTGTACACCACCGCTCATATCCCGATGGGCATTGCCTCGGTAACCATGGATCATTAGCTCGATAGGTGCGCCGGAAATAGATTCGTAGTACTTCCCCTTCAAGGTCAATCCATCAAAACTGCAAATGGCAAATTCTTTGCACGGGAGCTCCTTAACCTCTTTTTGCCAAGCTGTAATTGCACCGTGATAGGGAATAAATTCCTTGCCCTCAGGCAGCTGACGCAATGCGTTTTTCTGTTTTTCCTTATCCGAAATGTAAAATGTCATTCGAAAACATACATAGGCTGCGCCAAAGGCTGCCAAAACCAGCAGCACAACAACGCCGAAAATCCGCCACAGTATTTCCATTTTTTCACATCCATTTCTCACAATTTTGTTTCAATATACCACCCTGCGACATTTTTCGCAAGAAAAGATTGCATTTTGTTTACAAATCGTTTACAATTACCTCTGGAGTGTGAAGAAGATGAATATTACGCCGAATTACAAAAACAAAAAAAGCTATAACGTTGCCAAAACACCCCAGCACCAAAACAAATTCTGGACAGGACTTATTTGGCTTCTGTCCAAAATGATGCTCACCGGCAAGAAATATAAAGTTGAAAAGATCAATATGGAAGGTTTGAAGCCGCCTTATATAATGCTCAGTAATCATATGGCATTTGTCGATTTTGAATTGGCGGCTATGGGCACTTGGCCCCACAGCGTCAGTAACATTGTCAACATTGACGGCTATGTGATCAAGTGGTTCCTGATGGAGTGGATCGGCTGTATTGCCACCCGGAAATTCACCACCGACCTCGCCCTTGTCAAATCCATTCGTAAAGTCGTAAAAAAAGGCGATGTGGTAGGTCTGTATCCCGAAGCGCGGTACAGTCCTTGCGGCGTTACCTCTTTCCTGCCGGACTCTGTGGGCAAGCTGGTAAAAATGAATAAAGTGCCGGTTGTGGCAGTGCTGCACCACGGCAACCACTTAGCCGCGCCTGTTTGGGATGTTCCCCGGAAGCGCAAGGTGTTCCATCACACCACGCTGACCCAGATCCTCACCGCAGAGCAAGTAAAGGAAATGTCCGTAGCCGAAATCAATGCCGCCATTGGACAGGCTCTGCAGTATGACGATTACCAGTATCAAAAAGACAATGGCATTTTGATTACCGAACCTTTCCGCGCCCAAAACCTGCACAAAGTACTCTATAAATGTCCCCATTGCGGTGCAGAGGCTATGGCCTCTGCCGGTGCAGAAATTTTCTGCACAGAATGTGGCAAGCGTTGGTTCTGGCAAGAGGACGGCTATCTAAAGGCCACCGAGGGTGAAACAGAATTTGATCACATTCCCGATTGGTTCAACTGGGAGCGTCAGGAAGTCAGGAAAGAAATTGAAAACGGCACTTATCATTGGGAAGACGAAGTAGAAGTTTTCTCCCTGCCCCGTTGCTGGCGGTATATCCCTTTAGGAAAAGCCAAGCTGACCCACGATATGGAAAAAGGCTTTGTTTTGGAAGGTCACTACCGAGACGCCGATTATTATATTCAGCGTACTCCCGACCAAACCAACAGCTTGCACGTGGAATATGGTTTCCCTGCTCTGGACAAAATGGACTATGTGGACATCTCCACAGAAAACGATTCTTTCTACTGCAAGCCCGGCAAGCAAAACTGCATCACCAAGCTGGCATTGGCTACCGAGGAGCTGTATTTGCGCAGCCAGGCAAAGACCACCACTGCCGTATAATTAAAATTCCCGACAGTTTTCGCTGTCGGGAATTATCGTTTACCGTTCACTGGGACGGCCACTGTCCTCATCGAACAGAAGATCCTCCAAATCTGCCCCCGGGTTTTCATTTTCCCACATACTGCACCTCCTTAAAAGCTCTCCTGACAGTATATGTGGGTGCCTACGAAAAAAACGCCTGTTTTTGTTGACAGAAAAACTTTTTTTCGGTACAATACAGTATCTATATGCGCCCGTAGCTCAGCTGGATAGAGCGTCCGCCTCCTAAGCGGAAGGTCGGGGATTCGAATTCCTTCGGGCGTGCCACATTTTCCAAACACTGGACGATCGTCCAATGTTTTTCTATTGCATGGGACGGTACAATATGGTAGGCTGAAAAAGCAAAGATTTCTTTGTCAATCATTTCTAAAAGGAGCTATTTATTATGATCGATTTTAACAGCCAAGGCTTTTTTGCCCGTCTGAAAAAAGTAAACGACAGCGAATTTGGAAAGATCATTTCCGATTTTCTCATCGACGGAGAAACAGTAATCGGCGCCTA
>JAZKXS010000096.1:0-1194 GCA_045611745.1 Faecousia sp. | reverse complement strand
AGGTCGTCCAGATCAGCGAAAGCCATTTCGGGCTCGATCATCCAGAACTCGGAAGCATGACGGGTGGTGTTGGAGGTCTCAGCACGGAAGGTGGGGCCGAAGGTGTAGATGTTGCGGAAAGCCATGGCGAAGGTCTCACCGTTGAGCTGACCGGAAACGGTCAGGTTGGTGGGCTTGCCGTAGAAGTCCTGGGAGAAGTCCACCTTGCCGTCCTCGGTCTTGGGGATGTTGTTCAGATCCAGAGTGGTGACCTGGAACATCTCGCCGGCGCCCTCGCAGTCGGAGCCGGTGATCAGGGGAGTGTGGACATAGACGAAGTCGCGGTCCTGGAAGAACTGGTGGATTGCCATGGCAGCCAGGGAGCGGACACGGAACACAGCCTGGAAGGTGTTGGTCCGGGGACGCAGATGGGTGATGGTGCGCAGGAACTCCATGGAGTGGCGCTTGGGCTGCAGGGGGAAATCGCCGGTGGAAGGACCTTCCACGGTCACAGTCTCTGCCTGGATCTCAAAAGGCTGCTTGGAGTCGGGAGTCAGCACCACGGTGCCCTTGACAATCAGAGCAGCACCAATATTGATCTTGGAGATCTCCTGGAAATTGGACAAGGTGTCGTTGTAGACGACCTGAACGGGATTGAAGTAAGTACCGTCATTGAGGACGATAAAACCAAACTGCTTGGAGGGGCGGCGGTTACGAACCCAGCCACCGATCTCGATAGTCTGGTCGGGGTATTTTTCAGTGTTCTTAAACAGTTCACGGACAGAAATCAGTTCCATGATGCTACTTCCTTTCTTGGGATATACAATATTAGAAGTATACGTCAAAAAGGAAGATTTTACAAGGGGGTTATAAATATTTTTCTGGGAAGCACAAGGAAAGTGGAAACTTTTCCCCGTAAACTGGAGATTATTGACAGAAAAAATCCACCGGCAGAAGCCGGTGGATTTTGAATGCGGGAATTAGATGGACAGACCAGCCAGATCCAGGATCTTGGGAACGTTCTTCTCTGCGCCGATGGCCATGATGTGGACACCGTCACACAGCTTCTCGTCGTGGATCTTTGCGATCATCTCAGCAGCCATTTCCATACCAACCTTACCGGGCAGACCCTTGATGCCCTTTTCCTTGCCCTCTGCAGCAGCAGCAGCCAGGCGGTCGATCATGCTCTGCGGCACGTCGATACCGGGAACGTTG
>JAZKXS010000095.1:0-5670 GCA_045611745.1 Faecousia sp. | reverse complement strand
GATAAAGCGGATAGCCAGCTCCTTTACGTCCTTTGTTTCACCCAGACGCTGGGTGGAGCGCAGGCACTTACCTTCCAGGAAGGTCTCCATAACGTTCATCAGCTCTTCGTCGCTCATCTTATTGATGGTGGACAGAGCCTTTGCCAGAATTTCGGAGTGGCTGCGGTGAGAACCGAATGCAAAGTCGTTCTCGTCCAGCAGGTAGGCCTGACCGACGCAAGCAGCTTCCTGGCCGATGGACAGGTGGGCAGGGCCGGGATAGGTGTGGTCTACGCCATTGTAGCTGCCCTGGGTCTTAATCAGGTTCAGCATTGTCTCGAATTCGCGAAGAACGGTCATATCCCGGAAGATGCGAATCAGGTCTTCCTTGGTGTAACGACCGGAAGCCAGTTCTTCTGCAACGGTCTTATTGTACTGGTTGACGGGGATCTCATTGAAAGTAACCTTGCCAGCGGCGCGCACTTCCTTAGGATCCACAAATAAACTCTTGGGCATTTTTATTTCCTCCTTCAAATATGGAAAATTGCTTCACGGATCATTTCAGCGACGGTGGGATGCGGGAACACCAGCTTTTTCAGCCGTTCGGGGTGCATCTCGGTGTCCACCATCATCGTTGCGGTCATAATGATTTCAGAGGCATAAGAGCCAACCATATGACAGCCAACAAGCCGGTTACGGTCTGTATCGACTACCAGCTTGATAAAGCCCTTACCGCCATTGGTCTCTGCCAGGTAACGACCGGCATAGGACATGGGCAGCTTGACTTCTTTTACGTTCATTCCCTGCTTTTGGGCATCGTCCTTGCTGTAACCAACGGAGGCTACCTCAGGGTCGGTGTAGATAACAGCAGGAATTACATCGTAGCGCATTTCGTCCCACTTACCAAGCATATGGTTTACCGCCACCTCGGCTTCCCGATAGGCAGTGTGGGCAAGCATAGACTTACCGTTGCAGTCGCCAACGGCATATACATTTTGCACAGTGGTGCACATATGCCGGTCGGTAACGATGGCGGCTCTGTCCATCTGCAGCCCTAAGGTCTCAAGGCCGATGCCTGCGGTGGCAGGACGGCGGCCGGCAGAGAGCAGGACTTTGTCGCAGATAAGTTCTTTTTTCTCACCGTTTTCTTCGTAAATGACGGAATTTGCTTTCACTTCCAGCACCTTGCAGGAAAGCTTGAAGGTCATATTCCGTTTTTCAAAGCTGTCAGTCAAAACTTTGCAGATTTCCGGGTCGGTGGCGCCGGCAATTTTTGGCATCATTTCGATGACCGTAACCGGAACGCCCACACTGGCAAAGTAGTATGCCATTTCCAGGCCGATAACACCGCCGCCGATAACCACCAATTCCTTGGGCAGCTCTTTCATATCCAGAACTTCCCGGTTGGTAACTACAAAGCCGGAGGCAATGCCTTCCTTCAGGCCGGGAACAGGGGGAATTACCGTTTCAGAGCCGCTGGCAATCGCCAGACGACGGCCGGTATAAACCGTACCGTTGGCTTTGACAGCAAAGCCTTCCTCTGCCCTGCCCTCGATGACCGCATTTCCGTCGATCACCGTGACCTTATTGGCACTCATGGTTGCGCCAACACCGGATACCAACGTTTTGACAACTTTGTCCTTCCGGGCAATCACCTTTGCATGGTCAAAGGTGACGCCGGTTGCCGTTACACCGTAAGCTTCGCTTTCTTTGGCATGACGGTACATTTTGGAAGAATTCAGCAATGTTTTGGTGGGGATACAGCCTTCATTGAGGCATGTGCCGCCAAGGGCTCTTTTTTCAAACAGCGCTACTTTCAAGCCACCCTGCGCAGCACGCTCGGCACACAGGTAACCGCCGGGGCCTCCGCCGATTACAAGCAGGTCGAATTTTTCCACAGGCATTTCCTCTTACTTAGACAGAAGAACAGTGAAGTTCTCCAGATTGAATGCCAGCTCTTTCTGGAACTTAGCGGCAGGAGTGCCGTCCACAGCACGGTGGTCATAAGTCAGGCTCAGACCCATAGCGGGATACAGCTCGATGCCGCCGTCAGCGCCCTTGCGGACACGGTCGATGGTGCCGCAAACGCCCAGAATACCGGTCTGGGGAGGATTGATAACAGGAGTAAAGGACTCAACACCCAGGTTGCCCAGGTTGGAGACAGTGAAGCTGCCGCCGGAGAGCTTGTCGGGGCTGATGGCGCCATCACGGCACTCAGCAGCAAGCTGCTTTACAGCCTGAGAAATCTCCAGCAGGCTCATCTCGTCAGCATGGAAGATGGTGGGAACCATCAGGCCACGGGGCGTATCCACAGCAACACCCAGGTTGACGTGGTTAAACAGACGAATGGAGTTGTCGTCCAGCATATTTGCGTTCAGGTCGGGGTGGTTCAGCAGAGTCCGGGAGACAGCATAGAGAATAATGTCGCCCAGGGTGATGCCTGCGTACTCGCCGCCGGCAGCCTTCAGCTGCTTGCGGTAGTTGAGAATTGCGGTAGCATCGAAGGAAGTGTTGTGGGTCAGCTGAGCCATGGTGTGCAAAGAGGTGGTCATGGACTTGCTGATGGCGCGACGGATGCCGCTGAACTTCACATCCTTGTACTCCTCTGCGGTGGCAGCTGCAGGTGCAGCAGCAGCGGCAGCAGGAGCAGTAGCAGCAGCGTAGGCTGCGGGATTTTCCATAACTTTACGGATATCACGCTCGATGATACGACCGTTGGGGCCGGTGCCGGTGGCGAAAGCGGTGTTGATGCCTGCGCTCTCAGCCAGCTTTGCAGCTCTGGGAGAGATGGGTGCGCAAGCGCCGGTAGCCACGACAGGTGCGGCAGCAGGAGCAGCCTCTGCAGCAGCGGGAGCAGCGACAGCGGCAACTTCTTCCACAACCGCAGGTGCAGCGCCGGGCTTCAGGCAATCGGTAGGCTCACCGTGGGGGCCAACAGCGCAAACATTTTCCATACAGGGAACTTCCTCACCCTCTTCAAAGAAGATGGCAAGCAGCTCGCCTTCGGCAGTGGACTCGCACTCGAAGGAAGCCTTATCTGTTTCATAAGTAAAGAGAATATCACCGATCTTAACCTGATCGCCGATCTTCTTAAGCCACTCGCCGATGATGCAGCTCTCGACGGTGATGCCGGCCTTGGGCATAATGACTGCGCTTGCCTTGGTGTTGCAGGCGACTGCGGCAGCAGGAGCAGCTGCAGGTGCGGCAGCGGCAGGAGCAGCAGCCTCAGCAGGAGCAGCAGAACCGCCCTTGAGAGCAGAGCAATCCTCGCCGGGTGCGCCAACAGCGCAGACGTTTACCAGGCAGGGCACTTCGTCGCCTTCTTCAAAGAAGATTTCCAGAAGTGTGCCTTCTGCGGTGGATTCACATTCAAAACTTGCTTTGTCCGTCTCGTAAGTAAACAGAACGTCGCCAACCTTAACGGGGTCGCCAACCTTCTTTACCCACTCGCCGATGATACAGCTCTCGACGGTGATGCCCGCTTTGGGCATAATTACTGCATTTGCCAAAATAATTCCTCCTTATGGACATAATTTTTGTTATAGCCTGTTAATTATAACATAACGTAACAACCTCGTCAACTGGTTTTTATTGTTTGAGGTATATTTTTCATAAAAAAGCCGCCCACCGGGCGGCTTTGGCAATTATAGAATTTTCACACCGCATTTTTTGGCTTCTTCCGAAAATGCCGGCGGCACTTCCCCATCGGTAATAAAGTAATTGACATCGGGAAGCTTGGCAAAAGTATAGGGCATCAGGCAATTAAACTTATCCATTCCGCACATGATCACGCTGGTATGGGCTTTCTGAATGGCAAGACGCTTGACCAGCATATCCCCTTCTGTGCCGCAGGTAAAGCCGGCATCCAAGCTGCAGCCCGATACACCGATAAATGCCATATCGATGTTCATTTTCTCCAGCATTTCCAATGTATTATGACCGGATAACGCCAGATTTTTCCGGTTGATCATACCGCAACACAAGGTTACTGTGGGATTATGGAGGCGACACAGCTCAATGGCTATGCTGGGACCGGTAGTGATAATGTTCAGGTTGATATCCGGCAAATTCCGGGCAAGGACCAAATTGGTGGTGCTGGCGTCCAGGAAAATAGAGGTGTTTGGCTGAAGTAGCGCCATTGCCTTTTGGGATATGGTCTGCTTACCTGCATTGTTATCCCGCATACGCACATTAAATTCCGGATCGCCTGTATGGCGCACCGAACGGGCGCCGCCACGGAATTTCACAAGCACACCCTGCTTCTCCAGTACATCCAGATCCCGATGAATGGTCATAAGGGATACATCCGGCAGCATCGCCTGCAGCTGCTTGATGGTCACAGCATTATTCCGCTCAACATATTCTTTAATTTGTTCCTGCCGAATGTTATTCATCGCTGCCTCCTGTATGGTAAATAACTTTTTATAACAAGAATATAACATTCTTTCACATTTTTGTCAATAAAGTATTTTATTTTTTCGACAAAGAATGGAAATACAGTTGCTTTTTTGGTGCTATATTGTTATAATGTTTAGGCGAATATTTCCACTGAAATGTATTTATAACATTTTGTAAAGGAGCGTCTGTGAATGATTATTACCCAAAAGAAACCCATCGAAGATGTTATGGCGATGGTTGGCGACGCAAAAAATGTTGCCATTGTTGGCTGCGGAAGCTGTGCTACTGCCTGCCAAACCGGCGGTGAACCCCAGATTGCAGAGCTGACCGCTGTGCTGGAAAATGCCGGCAAGAAGGTTGTTGCTACAACTGTATGCGACTACTGCTGCATGAACCTGGGCGTTAAGGCCAAAATGAAAGCCATCAACGCTGCAAACCCCGACTGCGTGATCTGCATGAGCTGCGGTGACGGTGTACAGTGCGTTGCAAAAAACGCCGGTAATGCCCCCGTCTACCCCTCCAACGACACGATGTACTTAGGCGAGGCTGTCCGCTTCGGTGTTTGGGAAGAAGCTTGCCGCTTCTGTGGTCAGTGCGTGCTGGGTCAGACCGGTGCCATCTGCCCCATTACCCAGTGCGCTAAGAGCCTTGTCAACGGCCCCTGCGGTGGTCAGAAGAACGGCAAGTGCGAGGTCAATCCCGAAAACGACTGCGCTTGGATCAAGATCTACGAGCGTCTGCAGGCTACCAATCAGCTGGAGAAGCTGATGCAGACCCGCGACGACAAGGGCTATGAGAAGGTTGCATATCCCAGAACCATCAGCTTGAGGGGGAAGAAATAATGAGTGTATTGAAAGAAGTATTAGAGGCCGGCAAATTTGCCGTCACTGCCGAAATGGCACCTCCCAAGGGTTATGACTTTACCGAGCAGATGGAAGCTGCCGAGGTTCTCCGTGGCAAGGTTCACGCCGTCAATGTTACCGATATGCAGTCCGCTTGCCTGTAGGCAACAGGTTTGGGTCTGTGCATTAAGCTCAAGCAAGCTGGCCTGGAGCCCATTTTGCAGATGACCGGCCGTGACCGCAACCGTATGGCGCTGATGGGCGACGCACTGGCTGCTGCCGGATTTGGTATTGATACTATGCTGGCGCTGACCGGTGACCACCCCGTTGTTGGTGACTGCAAGGACTCTAAGCCTGTTTACGATCTGGACTCCGTTGGCATTTTGAAGATGCTCTCCAAGATGGAGCAGACCGGATGCGACTGCGGCGGCAACGAAATTGCCGGTGGCGC
>JAZKXS010000094.1:0-2398 GCA_045611745.1 Faecousia sp. | reverse complement strand
TCTGAGGAGGTGTCCTCTGATGGCCAGTGATAATATCTCCTTGACCTTCCGGGTGTCTCCGGAGGTTGTAAAGCTTATAGATTCCCAGCCTGGCTCTAACAGAACGGAGCGCTTTGAGCGTCTGATCTACTCTGCTTATGAGGAATTGCCCCGTGCCAAGCGTGAGCTTTCTGATGTTCAAAAGAACATTGCCGTTGAGCGTGCTTCTCTGCGCTGTCTTCGTGATAAGAAGGATAGCCTTGTTCAGAACGTGAATACTGCCAACTATCAACTGAAGCAGCTGCTTTCTGTTGTAGATCGCGTTTATGGCACTATCTCTGGATTGGAGGTGCCTGTCAATGAGTAAGGTTATTCTTGCTGCCGGTATTGTCCGTGATATTGAGTTCGATTCTTTAGATTCCTTGGAAAAATATCTTTGGGATCTTGAGTGTAAAGTAATAGCTTATAAAGAATTGGATCGTTATGTTCGTCCTTCCGGTGAGGTTATTGTCCGTATCGTTACTCGTTATAACGGTTCAGATCTTATCGAGCTGTGAGGTGACCGGTATGCTTGAAAAGTACTTAGTTATTTATCCTTCCGGCCTTATGCAATGGGTAGAGCTTGAACGGAAGCCTCGTTACGACGATATATATAACGGTGAACCTGCTCTTTGTTTGAATGATATTCGGAAAGTTATTGGCTGTGATTGGCTTGATCAAGTCGGAACTGTTGTTCCCGGTGTTGTGATGATGGTTGATGAAGTTGGTAAGGTTCTTCCGCAGCCTAAAGCGCATAATGAGTTAGCCTCCCGTCTCTATGCCGGTTGGGTTCCTGAAAAGCACGATGATATTTGCGGTACTGTTGTTCTGTTCGGGTTGCGTCGAACCGGCGTATATGGTGAGCTGGACATATTCCCACTTCTTCCTTCTCAGGTGTCGATTATTGCCACTTGGATGCGTGTTCCTATTCCCCTTCCTTAAGCTCGTTTCAACTGTGAGTTGTCTCCCTTTTCTTTTTTGCACGGCAGGTGGCCGGTATGTGGACCGGTCACCTGTCACACCCCTTTCTTGGTGGATGTTGATATCATTGTATGACAAAAACGGTTGCTGCAGCTTTTGGATCGGCTTCGCCGGTGACATGGATTGTCATACGCTGTTGCTTTGTCCCCTGCCCTATTCTTTGCTGTATGAGATAGCACCCGCAGGGCCCAGCATACGATGATTGGCTGTGTTGGTACAGCCGAGGCAAGTCCTGTGTGGCTGCGTCTCACGCAGCGGCCAGCACAGGCGCAGCGCTCGGAATGCCCAGTTTTCCTTGATTGCCTTGATCCCTTGGTCGTTTTGTGTATCCCCTGGTTGTTCTTTCCTGTTGTATCGTATTTTGTAATCCCCTACCCTTGATCCTTGGCACTATCCCCTTCCGGTACTCCCTGTTCCCTGCTTGAAATCTTATCCTGTTTCCTATGCGTTATATTCTCTCCGTGTTCCTTTCTCGTATATCTCCTTCTTGAAGATTTCCCCTGCTCTTTCTTATATGTCCGGAGGCCTTGTGTCCACTCCTCAAGGTGGCTTATCTGGGTTCGATTCCTGGACCGGACACCACGGGGTACTGAGCCCCGTAAAAAACTATAAAATTTGGAGGAAACAATTATGGAAAAATGGAAAGTCATTGCTGCTGATAAGCAGGCGGAGGTTAAGATCCGCGAAGAAAACAAGGTGTATAAGGGTATCCGTTACCTGTTGCAGGGTGATGAACCTGCTACCGAAAAAGATGATCGTTGGGCCTGCTTTAATTGGCGTGAACAGTTTATCAGCATGGAACGGCTGACAAAGCTGGGTGTGATTCCTGTTCCCGGCGACACGATCAAACTGTATTTTGACCGTTTTGGCGCTATCGATGATATCGTGGTCGCTGAACATGACCCTGACTATCCCGACCCCGTGAAAGAGGCGAAGTGATCTGGTGAACGTGTACATTGTAATTGGTCTTCTTGCCGTGCTAAATTTCGTGCAGGGAGTAAGACTTCGTAAGCTTGAAACGTGGCGTGAGGCTGTTTGTGATGTATGTGAATCCGCATCGAAGGGCAGCTAAGCGCCCTAAAAGGAAGAAACGCCATGATAGGCGTATTGTTGTGGAACTTGTCTCTGCTGCCGATGTAGCCCGTCTGGAAGCCCGTGACGACGCTATCCTTGCCGAACTGAAGCAGATACGTGCCGAATATGATAAGCGCTTAGACGTGTCTCACAGGGACTATTACGAGGTTATGGAGGCCTTGGCTCGTTTACGCAATAAAAAATAAAAAATATATATGTGAATCATAGGGTCCGGTGTGCCCAGCTTTCCAGAAGAACCGATCCACAACTTTTCCATCGGGAATTGTCCATAGGAATTTTCAATAGCCAACGGAACGGAACTCCA
>JAZKXS010000093.1:0-29957 GCA_045611745.1 Faecousia sp. | reverse complement strand
CCTGATCCTGTTTGCTGTTAACGTCTAATCTCTTAGAAAATGTGATGAAAGGAGCCGGAATATGGGATTTGAAGCGTTTCTGGGTGTAAATCCCTGGACGGCGCTGTTTACTCTGGCGAACACGGTTACACTCTTTCTTGTGCTGAAAAAGGTTCTCTTTAAGCCTGTGATGAAAATGATTGAGGACAGGCAAAATGAGATCAATGATATGTACCGCAAAGCAGACGACAGCCAAAAGCAGGCAGAGGCTCTGCAGGCTGCTTATGAGGAGAAATTTGCGTTAGCCGCTCAAGAGGCAGAACGCATTGTGAAGGAAGCTGTCCACCGTGGTCACGATCGTGAGGCAGAGATCGTCCGTCAGGCAAATGCTGAAGCCGTAGCCATTCGGGAAAAAGCATCTGCAGACATTGCTCAGGAGAAGATAAAGGCAGTTGCAGAAGCAAAGGGTGAGATTTCTGACATTGCGGTTGAAATTGCTGAAAAAGTGATCGGTAAGGCGCTGGACAACGCAGAACAAAAGCGTTTGGTAGACAGCTTTATTGACGAACTGGGTGACACGCTATGAGTCGGAGTAGCGATATTTACGCCCAAAGTCTGTATACCCTTGCGAAGGATGAAAACATCACCGGTGAAATCCTGATGCAAATGCAGACTGTCCGTAGCGTTTTTGATGGAGAACCGGACTTTATGGCGCTGCTGTCAGCGTCCAATATTACAAAAGAGGAACGCACCGGTATGCTGGATGGGTGCCTTCGTGGAAAGATCCAGCCTTATTTGCTGAACTTCCTCAAAATTCTGACAGAAAACGGCTTGATCCGTTCCTATGGTGCTTGCTGTGAGGCATATGAAAAGCTTTATAATGCGGATAACGGTATCCTGATCGTGTCTGTGGTATCTGCTGTGCCGTTGACACAGGAGCAGAAATTACGCTTGAAGGAAAAGCTGGATGTGCTTACCGGTAAAAATGTAACTCTTCGCTGTATGGTTGATCCGGCTTGTATTGGCGGTATTCGTGTAGATTATGATGATAAGCGTGTTGACGGTACTGTTGCCCACCGCTTGTCCACAGTAACAGAGTTGCTCAATAGCACCGCTTTTTAAAGTAGAAAGCAGGAAATTTTGATATGGAATTGAAACCTGAAGAAATCACAAGGCTGATTCGCAGCCAAATTAAAAATTATGAGAATAAGCTTGAGGTAAGCGAAACCGGTACGGTCATTTTGGTCGGTGACGGCATTGCCAAGGCTTCCGGTCTGCACAAGTGCATGGCTGGCGAGCTTGTTGAGTTCCCCAACGGCGCATACGGTATGGCGCAGAATTTGGAGGAGGAAACTGTTTCTATCGTTATTCTCGGCAGTGACAGCGAGATCCGTGAGGGCGATCTTGTAAAGCGGACAGGCCGTGTTGTTTCCGTGCCTGTTGGCGAAGGCCTCATTGGTCGTGTTGTCAATGCTTTGGGCGAGCCTATCGATGGAAAAGGCCCCATTACCGCTGAAGCTTATCGCCCTATTGAAGCGCCTGCACCGGGCATTATGGACAGAGAGCCTGTCAATGAGCCTCTGCAGACCGGCATTAAGGCAATTGACTCTATGATCCCCATTGGTAAAGGACAGCGTGAGTTGATCATTGGCGACCGTCAGACAGGTAAGACGACCATTGCCACCGATACGATCCTGAACCAAAAGGGAAAGGACGTTATTTGTATTTATGTTGCCATTGGTCAAAAGCGCTCTACGGTTGCACAGATCGTAAACAGCTTGTCTGCCGGTGGCGCAATGGATTATACTATTGTTGTTTCCGCAACGGCATCTGAGCTGGCGCCGCTTCAGTATATTGCGCCTTACGCAGGCTGCACTATGGGCGAGTACTTTATGCACCAAGGCAAGGATGTGCTGGTGATCTATGACGACCTGAGTAAGCACGCAGTGGCGTATCGTGCCATTTCCTTGCTCATTCGCCGTCCTCCCGGACGGGAAGCTTACCCCGGTGACGTATTTTATCTGCACTCCCGTCTTTTGGAGCGTGCTGCCCATATGTCCCAAGAAAAGGGCGGTGGCAGCTTAACGGCACTGCCGATCATTGAGACCCAGGCAGGTGACGTTTCTGCGTATATTCCCACCAATGTTATTTCTATTACCGACGGCCAGATATTCCTGGAGGAAGAACTGTTTAACGCAGGTGTTATGCCTGCCGTTAACCCCGGTATTTCCGTTTCCCGTGTTGGTGGTGCTGCCCAAATAAAGGCAATGAAAAAGGTTGCCGGCTCTTTGAAGCTGCTGTATTCTCAGTACCGGGAACTGCAAAGCTTCGCCCAGTTCGGTTCTGATCTGGATAAGGACACCAAGCAGCGTCTTGCCCTCGGAGAGCGCATTGTTGCGGTACTGAAGCAAAAGAATAATTCCCCAATGGATGTTGTGTTCCAGGTATGCATTATCTATGCTGTGGTCAACGGCTACCTAACAAAGCTTCGTTTGGATCAGATCCCGGAATTTGAACGGAGACTTGTTGAGCATATGGATGTAAAATATCCGGATGTAGCTGAGACGATCCGCAAAACAGGAAAACTGGACGACAATACGGAAAAACAACTGCAAAGCGCCCTTGAGACGCTGCTTGCAGATTATGAGATCGCACTGTAAAGGAGAAGGCTATGGCTGGCGTATCTGCAAAAGAAATTAAAAACAGAATACGCAGTATGGAATCTACCCGGCAGATCACCCGTGCAATGGAGCTTGTAGCTGCATCCAAACTGCGTAAAGCGCAAAATCAGGCGATTGCTACGAGACCCTACTATACCTGCCTTTATGAAACGATTAATAGTATTGCTGAGGATAGCGGTGAAAATGCTTCTCCCTATATGAAAGCGCATACTGAGGGCAAATCGGTCTGTATTGTGATTGCCGGCGATCGTGGACTGTCCGGTGGCTACAATAATAATGTCCTAAAACAGATCGATGCAGATCAATCAATTTTGCCTATCGGCAAAAAGGCGGTGGAGTACTGCGCTGCCCGGTCAATGGATGTTATTTCCGAAGAATTTATTTCTGCGGAGAAACTGGAAGCGGAAGATTGCTTCCGCATTGCCCAAAGCCTGTGTGACGGGTATCTTACAGGAAAGTATAATAAGGTCACACTTTACTTTACAAACTTCGTGTCTGTTTTGACACAAACACCGGCGAATTTGAAACTGCTGCCACTGGAAAATGTTAGGGGTAAAGCATCCGGCAGGGAAATGCTCTATGAGCCTGACCCGGAAACGGTGCTTTCTGCCCTGATTCCGGAGTACCTTGGTGGTGTGATTTATGGCGCATTATGCGAGAGCCGGGCTTCTGAACAGGCGGCTCGACGTGGCGCAATGGATGCTGCCACCCAAAATGCAGACACGATGATCGAAGATTTAAGTCTGCAGCTGAACCGGGCGCGGCAGGCCGCAATTACCCGGGAAATTACTGAAATTGTTGCGGGTGTGTAAACCGCATTTACAAAGGAGTTGAGTCCTATGCCCAAGAATATGGGTACGGTCATTCAGGTTATGGGACCTGTGCTGGACATCCGTTTTTCTGCGGATGCACTTCCGGCGCTTTTGACCGCAATTGAAATTCCCAACAGAGACAATACTGTTGTCGCAGAGGTTGCTCAGCACATTGGCGACAATGTGGTGCGCTGCATTGCTATGAATGCAACGGATGGTCTTAGCCGTGGAATGGACGCCATTGATACCGGCGCTCCCATTCGTGTGCCGGTTGGCGAACAGTGCCTTGGCAGAGTGTTTAATCTTTTGGGCCAGACGATTGATAATGGTGCGCCCATGGAGAATACAGAGTCTTGGCCTATTCACCGCAGCGCCCCTGACTATGACGAGCAGGCGCTGGGAACGGAGATTTTGGAAACCGGCATCAAGGTCGTTGATTTGATCTGCCCCTATGCAAAGGGTGGCAAGATCGGCCTGTTTGGCGGTGCAGGTGTTGGCAAGACCGTTTTGATTATGGAACTTATCAACAACGTTGCAAAGGCCCACGGTGGTATCTCCGTCTTTACCGGTGTTGGCGAGCGTACCCGTGAGGGTAATGACCTGTACCGGGAGATGACCGAATCTGGCGTTATTAATAAGACCGCCATGGTTTACGGTCAGATGAACGAACCTCCCGGAGCCCGTATGCGTGTTGGCCTTTCCGGACTTACTATGGCGGAGTATTTCCGCGATGTGAAGCATCAGGATGTGCTTTTGTTTATTGATAATATTTTCCGCTTTACCCAGGCCGGCTCTGAGGTTTCGGCACTTCTTGGCCGTATTCCCTCTGCCGTTGGTTACCAGCCCACGTTGGCAACGGAAATGGGCGCATTGCAAGAGCGAATCACCTCTACTGTAAATGGTTCTATCACCTCCGTACAGGCTGTTTATGTCCCTGCTGACGACTATACTGACCCGGCACCTGCCACCACATTTGCCCACCTGGACGCCACAACTGCCTTGGATCGTGGCATCGCTTCCCTGGGTATCTATCCGGCTGTTGATCCCCTTAGCTCCAGCTCCCGTATCCTGACGGCTGATATCGTTGGCGTGGAGCATTACGAGACGGCATTGGCAGTAAAGCAGATCTTGCAGCGCTACAAGGAATTGCAGGACATTATTGCGATTATGGGTATGGATGAGCTTAGCGATGAGGATAAGCGTACTGTTAACCGGGCACGAAAGGTGCAAAGATTCCTTTCCCAGCCCTTCTCCGTTGCAGAGCAATTTACCGGCTATGAAGGTAAGTATGTTCCGCTGAAAGAGACAGTTCGTGGTTTTAAGGAAATTATTGAAGGTAAACACGATGAAATTCCTGAATCCTATTTCTTGTTCGTTGGTTCCATTGACGAGGTCGTGGAAAAGTGGAAGGGTGATCAGAAATGAACAGTTTTCATCTGAAAATTGTTACCCCTGAGGGTGTCAGCTACGATGGCCAAGCCCAATCGGTTACGGTCAATACCATAACCGGTTATCTGGGTATTCTTGCCGGGCATATCGACATAACAACGGCTCTTTCGGCAGGGGAGGCAAGGATCGTTATTGATGGCGTTGTGCGTACTGCCGATTGCAAAAATGGTCTTTTGTCTGTGCAAAATGGGGAGGTTACCCTTCTGCCTGCTGCCTTTCATTGGACGAATTAACAAATTAGCTGTGGAGCGCTCAGTTCCACAGCTTTTCTATTGACAAAAATTATATATCGTGTATAATTGTATACAATAATACAACCAGGAGGGAACAATACTATGCTTGAAATTTCCGCTAAAACAAACCTGCTTGAGCAAAAGTCTTATAAATATTCTCTGCAGGATGTGGCAGAACCCAATCTGCAGCGTGATATATTTGCCTATGGTGAAGTGCCGAAGGTATCTTTTAACCACCGTCGTGTGCCTATGAATATGCCGGAGGAAATCTGGATCACCGATACTTCTTTCCGTGATGGCCAGCAGTCTGTTGCGCCTTACAGTGTGGAACAGATCGTAAATCTCTATAAGCTTCTTAATAAGCTTGGTGGTCCTTACGGCATCATTCGTCAGACCGAGTTCTTTATTTACAGCAATAAAGACCGGGAAGCGGTAGAGAAGTGCCAGGATCTTGGCTTGCGTTTTCCGGAGATCACCACTTGGATTCGTGCCAGCAAGGAGGACTTTAAGCTGGTTCGGGATATGGGAATCCGTGAGACCGGTATTTTGGTAAGCTGCAGCGACTACCATATTTTCAAGAAAATGAAGATGACCCGAAGCCAGGTTTTGGATTATTACCTTGGAACGATTAAGGATGCTTTCGCTGCCGGTATTGTTCCCAGATGCCATTTGGAGGACATTACCCGTGCTGACTTCTACGGCTTTGTAATTCCCTTTGTCAATGAACTGCAAAAGCTTTCCCGTGAGGCAGGTATTCCCGTAAAGATCCGTGCCTGTGATACCATGGGTTACGGCGTTCCTTATACAGAAGCGGCTATGCCCAGAAGCGTTGCCGGTATCATTTACGGTCTGCAGCACTATGCCGACGTACCCAGCGAGCAGCTTGAATGGCACGGTCACAATGACTTTTATAAGGCTGTTGCCAATGCATCTACAGCTTGGCTATATGGCGCAAGCGCAGTTAACTGCTCTTTGCTTGGCATTGGCGAGCGCACCGGTAACATTCCCCTTGAGGCAATGGTGTTTGAGTATGCATCTCTCCGTGGCTCTATGGATGGTATGCAGCCCACAGCGATTACGGAAATTGCCGAGTATTTTGAAAAGGAAATGGGTTATACCATTCCGCCTATGACACCCTTTGTTGGTGAAAGCTTCAACTCCACCCGTGCCGGCATCCATGCAGATGGTCTGCTTAAGGATGCAGAGATTTACTCCATTTTTGATACAGATAAGCTGCTCAACCGTCCGGCTACTGTGCAGGTCAGCAAGACCTCCGGACTTGCAGGTATTGCATACTGGATTAACGTCCATTATGGTCTGAAGGGTGAAAAGGAACTGAAGAAAAACGATCCCCTGGTAGTGGCAATCAAGGAATGGACCGATGCTCTGTATGAAGCCGGACGGCAGACGGTACTCTCCCACGGTGAGCTGGAAAAGAAGATTTCTGAGCTTGCTCCCGGTCGTTTTTAAGGAGGAATTATGGAAAAATTTAGAACGGTATCCTTAGCGGATCAGATTTTTGAGAAATTAGAGGATGACATTATTACCGGTGTTTACGCCCGTGGTGAAATCCTTACAGAGTTAAAGCTTGTTGAGGAGCTTGGCGTCAGCCGCACACCCATTCGGGATGCGCTGCGTCGCCTTGAGCACGAGCGTTTGATTCAAGAGACCGGCAAGGGTGCTATGGTCTTGGGCATAACGGCAGAGGACTTAATTGATATTATGGATATTCGTATCCGTATTGAGGGTCTTGCCGCCTCTTATGCAGCCAAAAACCGGACAGAGGAGGATATTGCGAAAATCACCGCTCTGTGCGATCTGCAGGACTACTACTATGGGAAAATGGACTTGGATCGTCTGCGTGAGGTGGATGATAAGTTCCACGATCTGATTTATGATCTTAACCCCCGGAGCATTATTCGTGATACTTTGGTGCCCCTGCATAAGAAAACATTGCGCTTCCGCAGAATTTCCATTGCCGATGACAGCAGAGTTAAGAAATCCGTAGAAGAACACAGAGCCATTGGCAAGGCCATTATTGACGGTGATGAAGCCTTGGCTTGCCGCTTAATGGAAGAACATATCTTAAATGCAAAGAAGAATATGATTGCGAGGCTGATTACAAATGTGTAAAACCATTGCGCAAAAAATTATTGCTGCTCACCTTGTTTCCGGGGATATGACTCCCGGCAGTCAGGTCGCTCTCCGGATCGATCAGACACTGACACAGGATGCCACCGGTACGATGGCATATCTGGAATTTGAGACCATGGGTATTCCTCGTGTTCGTACAGAGCTGAGTGTTGCCTATGTGGATCACAATACGCTGCAATGCGGCTTTGAAAACGCCGATGATCACAGATACCTGCAAACCGTTGCGGCAAAGTACGGTGTTCGCTTCTCCCGTCCCGGTAATGGTATTTGCCATCAGGTGCATTTGGAGCGTTTTGGCATTCCCGGGAAGACGCTAATCGGCTCCGACAGCCACACGCCTACCGGAGGCGGTTTGGGTATGCTGGCATTTGGCGCAGGCGGTCTGGATGTTGCTGTGGCTATGGGCGGTGGTGCGTACTACATAACGATGCCCAAAATGTACAAGGTGAATCTTGTTGGTAAGCTTCAAAAGAATGTTACCGCTAAGGATATTAGTTTGGAGATTCTGCGAATTTTATCTGTTAAGGGTGGCGTTGGCGCTATTATTGAATGGGGCGGCCCGGGCGTTCGTGAGTTGACCGTTCCCCAGCGGGCAACCATCACCAACATGGGCGCAGAGCTTGGTGCGACCACATCCATTTTCCCCTCCGACGAGCAGACAAAGAAATTCTTGGAGGCACAGGGGAGAGGAAATGACTATGTTCCCTTGGAAAGTGACCCGGATGCTGTCTACGATTTGGAAGTTACCATTGATTTGAACGATCTGAAGCCGATGATTGCTTGCCCCCACAGCCCCGACAACGTGGTGCAGGTGGAGACCCTTAAGGATGTTAAGGTCGACCAGGTCTGCGTTGGTTCTTGCACCAATTCTTCCCTGCAGGATATGCTGAAGGTTGCGGCCATGCTCAAGGGCAAAACCATTGCACCTGGGGTGAGCCTTTCTATTTCTCCCGGTTCCCGGCAGGTGTTGAGTATGCTGGCAGATTGTGGCGCACTTAACGACATTCTTGCCAGCGGCGCACGGCTTTTGGAGTGCGCCTGCGGCCCTTGCATCGGTATGGGCTTTTCTCCCAATTCAAGCGGTGTGAGCCTGCGTACCTTTAACCGTAACTTCTTAGGCAGAAGCGGAACCCGTGACGGTCAGGTGTATCTTGTTTCTCCGGAAACGGCTGTGGCTTCTGCTCTGACAGGTTATATCACAGACACCCGTACCGTAGATTTTACTGTTGAATACAATGTGCCTGTCCAATTTAAGGTTGACGATTCTGGTGTTTTGATGCCCTTGCCGGAAGGCAACGATGGGGAAGTTCTCCGTGGCCCCAATATTAAGGAATTTCCCAAGAGCAAGCCTTTCACAGATGCCCTTACAGCAGAAATCGTGCTGAAGGTTGGCGATAATATTACTACCGACCATATTATGCCTGCCGGCGCAAAGATCCTGCCTTACCGTTCCAACATTCCTTATCTGTCCAATTTCTGCTTTGAGGTTTGTGATCCCCAGTTCCCGGCACGGGCAAAGGCAGCAGGGGATGGCATTGTAATTGGCGGCAGCAATTATGGCCAAGGTTCTTCCCGTGAACACGCAGCCCTTGTGCCGATGTATTTGGGCGTTCGCTGCGTAATTGCTAAGAGCTTTGCCCGTATCCACGTGGCAAACCTCATTAATGCAGGCATTTTGCCCTTAACCTTTAAAAATCCCGATGACTACGATTGGGTGGCACAGGGCAGCAAGCTAACATTTGCAGATATTCGCACTTCTATGGAAAAGGGCGTTTTGACTATTACCGATGAAAATACCGGCAAAACCTTTGAAGCGGTCTGCGATTTAACCAAGCGTCAGCAGGATATTCTGCTATCCGGTGGCTTGCTCAATTATACAAAAGACGGCGGACAATAACTGTACAAGGAGAATGATTATGGATATCCAACAGGCACTTGCGGCCTTTGAAGTGCTGCTAAAAGAACAGCAGGCACGTGTGGCGAATATGAATACGGAAAAGACCGACTTTTCCAAAAAGGAATGTGTCACTATTGGCGTTGTAGATGGCGACGGTATCGGCCCCATTATCACTAAGCATGCAACCCGAGTACTTAGGAAGCTTCTTGCGGATGAAGTAGAAAAGGGAAGCGTGGTGATCAAGGAGATCGAGGGGCTTACCATCGAAAACCGTATGGCGCAAGGCAAGGCCATTCCCGATGATGTTCTGTCTGAAATTAAGTCTTGTGATGTAGTGCTGAAAGGCCCTACCACCACACCCCACGGCGGTACATTGGAATCTGCCAATGTTTCTATGCGTCGGGAGCTGGATCTTTATGCCAATGTGCGTCCCGTGTGTATTCCTGAACAGGGCATCGATTGGATGTTCTTCCGGGAAAATACCGAGGGTGAGTACGTCCTTGGCAGCCGTGGCATTGACCTTGACGGTATGGCTGTTGATTTTAAAGTTACCACCGATAAAGGTACACGTCGTATCGTGCGGGCTGCATTTGAGTATGCGCGAAACAATGGCAAAACCCATATGTCCGTGGTCACAAAGGCCAATATTATGAAAAAGACTGACGGAAAGTTTACTGCCATTGCCCACGAAATTGCTGCTGAGTATCCCGAAATTACCGTTGAGGATTACTACATCGATATTATGACGGCAAACCTGCTCAAAGAGGGTCTGCGGGAGAAATTCCAGGTCATTGTATTACCCAACCTGTATGGCGACATCATCACAGATGAAGCTGCCCAGCTCCAGGGTGGTGTTGGTACTGCCGGCAGCGCCAATTTGGGCGATCGCTATGCAATGTTTGAGGCGATCCACGGTTCTGCGCCCCGTATGATCGAGCGTGGTATGGGACATTATGCAAATCCCGATAGTATCTTAAAGGCAGCGGCGTTGCTTCTGCGTCACATCTGCCGTGCGGATGCAGCAGCAAAGCTGGAAGATGCCATTGAGAATTGCCCCTTGACCGTAAAATCTGACGGTTCTGCGGCCACCTGTGAGGAATATGCCACCGCCATAATTGAAATGCTCTAATGATTACCGCCTATGGTTTACCATAGGCGGTTTTTTCGTAAAATTCACAAATATTTTATACAAATTGTTTGTAATATATGTTATTATAAAGAGTGGACATCAATGATTGGAGTGAGCAAGTATGGCTTTTATTGAATTTACTGAAGTTGGAAAGACATATAAGATGGGCGAGGTGTCTATCAATGCCTTGCATGACACGAGTTTTACCGTTGAAAAAGGAGAACTGGTTGTAATTGTTGGCCCTTCCGGCGCCGGTAAGACCACACTGCTGAACATTTTGGGCGGTATGGACACACTGACTACCGGCAAGGTACTTTTGGATGGACGGGAGATTTCTGCGCTGAATAAACGGCAGCTGACGGAATACCGCCGACAGGATGTGGGTTTTGTATTCCAGTTTTATAATCTTGTTGGCAATTTGACTGCCCTTGAAAATGTGGAGCTTGCAAATCAGATCAGCAAGAAGCCTTTGGAAGCAAAGATGGTTTTGGAGCAGGTCGGCCTTGGCGAGCGCATCACCAATTTCCCCAGCCAGCTTTCCGGCGGTGAACAACAGCGTGTTGCCATTGCCCGTGCGTTGGCGAAAAATCCGAAGCTGCTTTTGTGTGACGAACCTACTGGCGCACTGGACTATCAAACCGGTAAGGCGATATTGAAGCTTTTGCAGGATACGGCAAGAAATACCGGCATGACAGTGATCATCATCACCCATAATAGCGCATTGACCGCAATGGCAGACCGTGTGATTAAGGTGCGAAATGGCACAATTCGCTCGGTCACAATGAATGAGAATCCTCAGGATAT
Source organism: Faecousia sp. (assembly GCA_045611745.1). Classification (GTDB taxonomy): domain Bacteria; phylum Bacillota; class Clostridia; order Oscillospirales; family Oscillospiraceae; genus Faecousia. Next base: position 18,819 of record JAZKXS010000093.1, on the reverse strand, counting down.
TTCGGAGATCGAATGGTAATGAAAAGGAAGAATGTTTTGATAAAGAACCTGCTACGCACCATCCGTGGCTCTTTAGGCCGCTATGTTGCCATAATTGCAATTATTGCTTTGGGTTCTTCCATATTTGTTGGTCTGCTGGCCACAAAGGCGGATATGATCGCCACAGGCCAAGTGTATATGGATCGGCAGAATATGTTTGATCTGCGGCTTTTGTCTACATATGGCTGGACACAGGCCGAGGTTGACAAGGTTAGACAAATGGCTGGCGTAGAGTATGCCGAGGGCGGCATAACAATGGATGTTATTGGTAGCCGTACTGCCGGTGAGGATGACTTGGTTTTCAAAGTCCATGGGATCCCCGAAATGGTAAACAAGGTGCACTTATTGGGCGGCAGAATGCCGGAAAGCCCCGATGAATGTCTGGTAGACGGTCATCACGCAACAGATGCTGTTATTGGCGGCACATTCACCATTGTCCAGAGCAATGATCCGGGCACATTGGATAGCTTTCATTACCACACCTATACGGTGGTTGGATATGTGAGCACACCGCTATATATGGATATGTCCAGAGGCAGTACAAGCATCGGCAGCGGTGTTGTTTCCTCCTACGTTTATTTGCCGAAGGATGCATTTAATGTCGATTATTTTACAGAGATCGACATTACTCTTTCGGGAGAGCACACTTATTACACGGAGCAATACAATCAGCTGCTTAAGGATATGGCACAGCAGCTAAAGCCCGGCATTACACTTCTTGCCGGAGAGCGTTTGGCGAAGCTGAAAGCAGATGCCCTTTCCCAATACGACGAGGCTCTGAAGGAATATGAAGACGGCCTCAAGGAATACGAAAGCGCCAGAGAGGAAGCCCTTGCCGCATTAGACGACGGATTTAAGGAGCTTCAAAAGGCACAAAAAGAAATTGACGACAATCGTAAGAAGTTAGAAAACGGCAAGATTGAATTAGATAAAGGGCAAAAAGAGCTGGACAAGCAAAGCGCAGCTTTGCAAAGCGGAATGATTCAGCTGTCCACAGAAAAGGCAAAGGCTTATGCCCAGCTTGCAGAAGCATATGAGACGCTGATGACCAACCGCACCCAGGTAAACGAGGGACTAAAGCAGGTTCGGGACGGTCTCGGGCAGATTGACGAAGGATTGCTTCTTTTGGACGACGGCATTGCCCAGTTGGAAGATGGTTTGGCGCAGATTGCAGATGGCATTGAAAAACTGGAGCTTGCCATTACGCTGTCCCAGCTTCAGGTCAAGACGCTTACCGGTCTTTTAAACGCTGCCGGTGGCGCAGATGCAACCAATTCCGTTGCCCTTGGCATTAAAAAGGAACTGGAAAGCGCCCAGGCAGAGCTAAACGACTATTTGACGCAAAAAGCAGAGCTTATTGCTATGCAGACAGAGTATGGCGGTCAGCTGGCAGATTTGCAGGAGCAGCGTAAGGATATCGTTGCCCAACGCGCCGAACTGGTAGAAACGGAAAAGACACTCAACAGTGCCTTGAGTACCATCGATGCAGGTATGGCTGAGGTGCAGACAAACAAGGCGCTGGCAGACAGCAAGTTTACAGCGTTGGAAGCAGAGCTTAGCGCAGGCAAGATTCAGTTAGAGGCCGCCCAAAAGGAAATTGACCGCAATCGGGCTGAAATCGCAAACGGTATGGTCGCTTTGGAGGAAGGTCAGGCTACTCTGGACAAGGCTTGGGCGGAATATAATGACGGAAAAGCAACAGCAGAAGCCGAGCTTGCAGAAGGGAAAGAAAAGCTTGACGATGCCGCCCGGCAGCTTGCTGATGCCAAGGCAGACATTGATGCTATGACAGAAGCGGAGGTCTATATTCTTGACCGAAATACCAATGTAGGCTACTTGTCATTAGATAACAATTCTGATATTGTTGCCGGTGTCTCCCGTGTTTTCCCTGTATTTTTCCTGCTGGTAGCTGCTTTGGTATGTACCACCACAATGACCCGAATGGTGGAAGAAGAGAGAACCCAGATCGGTACTTTTAAGGCTATGGGTTACAGCGAAGGGGAAGTTGTAAGAAAATATATGCTTTATGCCGGTTCTGCATCTATATTTGGCTGCGGATTTGGTATAGCATTTGGCAGTATTACGCTGCCGACCATTCTGTGGAGTGTGTACGGAATTCTCTTGAATGTAACGCCCAACCTGGTGTTAAAACTGGATTGGGTGCTTAGTGGCGGAGTGTTTGCTTCCTATACGGTGCTGATGTTGTCGGTAACTTGGTTCTGCTGCCATCGAACGATGCGGGAAGTGCCTGCAGAGCTGATCCGTCCCAAGCCGCCCAAAAGCGGTAAAAAGATATTCTTAGAATACCTGCCTGTGTGGAAACGGGTTAGCTTCCTGAATAAGGTGATGCTTCGCAATGTGGTTCGCTATCGGCAAAGAATGCTGATGATGTTACTGGGTATTGGCGGATGCACGGCGTTGCTGCTTACCGGATTCGGTCTGCGAGATTCCATTGTCAACACCGTTCCCCATCAGTACGGTGAAGTAGCCCTTTATGATATGGAGATATATTTTGCGGAAGGGCAGTCACAGGAAGATCAGGCGGCTTTCCAGGATGCGCTTCGTGGCGATATTTCCGGTGTTCATTTCTTCTATCAGACCTCGGTAGAAATGGATTATAAGAACACGACCGGTGAGCTTTCCCTTATTGTAACAGATGAAGGCATCACAGATTTCCTAAACTTTAAGCAGAACGGAGAGCTTCTGCAGCTACCCGGTTTCGGTGAAGTATATCTGACCATCGGTATAGCGCAAAGAATGGGGATATCCCTTGGTGAGACTGTAACGATTCGAGATGGGGATATGCGCACCCTTACATTGACGGTTGCCGGTATATTTGAAAACAACGTTCAAAACTATGCTGTAATCTCTCCGGAGACGATGGAAAAGCAGTGGGGCAGCGCGCCGGCAAGTCAAATGGCTTATGCAACCATCCGTGACTATGGAGATGCCCACCAGATCGCAGTGGCAATGGCAAAGTTTGATGATGTGCTGACAGTAATGATTACACAGGATATGGTAAATACCGTTACCGATATGCTGGAGGCTTTGGATACCATTGTTGTGATCGTTATATTGTTTGCCGGGGCATTGGCGGTAATCGTCCTATATAATCTGACCAATATTAACATTACGGAGCGTATCAGGGAGATTGCCACCATTAAGGTCCTTGGATTCCGTGCCTACGAGTCGGCTGCTTATGTTTTCAAAGAAAATCTGCTGCTGACAGGTTTTGGCATTATACTTGGTATGTTTATGGGCAATTGGCTTCTTGATTTTGTGGTTAGCCAAATTAAGGTAGATATGATTTGGCTTGCACCTCAAATCAATTTTCCGTCCTATGTTTATGCGGTCATCCTTACCGTTGTGGCTGCCCTTGCTGTTGACTTCCTGCTGTATTTTAAGCTGGAAAAGATCAATATGGCTGAGGCGCTGAAATCCGTCGAATAATAGAAATCCCGGCAGGTAACTGCCGGGATTTTTGCGTTTATAGGCTGTTTATTACATTTTGGATCCGTGCTACTGTGCGGTCGTAGCCAAGAATCTGCATAACGGTGTATAGATCAGGGGAGTTTGCCTTGCCGGTAACAGCCTGACGGATAAAGGTAGAGACATCTGCCACTGTGCCGGGGAAGGCGTCAGGGTCAGCTTTATAAGCCTTCATATCGGTGGTAAAGCCGATCTCGTTTGTAATTTCCTTGACTTTGTCAAACCAGACGGAGGAATCGTCTGCGATATCAAATTTCTCCAGGAATTTACGAAGGACAAGACCAATGGTCTCCTTGGAGAATTTATCGTCATATACAGGCACTTGCAGGTAACTATCATAGAAGAAGCCCATATACTCCTTTGCGTCTTTCCAAACAGCAAGATCCTTTCTCGGCTTCTTGCCGCCTCTGCCAATGTTGAGTATTGCGGTGGTATACGTGGGGTTAGCTTTTAATGCCTTTGCAAATTCGGCATCAAATTCCTCTGCCCAAGCGGTCAGCTCGGTATAGACCTGTTGAGCATCCATACGGGCGATCTCGTTCTTGGAAACGTCTGTCAGCTTTGCGTAATCAAAGAGGTTTCCGGCAGGGTTAAGCTTTTTGGGAGAGAATTTAAACTCCGTAGCTTTTGCATCGGGGTTGGCTCTGCGCCAGTCCTCGTAGTTGGAGTTTAGGAGCGTCATAATATACTCATAAACTGCAGCGACAGGGAAACCCTCTGCCTTATAGAAGGTCAGCGCCAGTTCCGGGTCTTTCCGCTTGGAGAGTTTCCGTTTGGAACTGCCGTCCATCTTCATAAGAGGTCCGATGTGGACGTACTTCGGGAGCTTAAAATTCAGCGCCTTGAAAAGCTGAATGTGGAAGGGAAGCGTGGGCAGCCATTCGTCGCCACGTACAACGTGGGTGGTGCGCATCAGGTGGTCGTCCACTGCGTGAGCAAAGTGGTAGGTGGGAATACCGTCAGATTTCAGAAGGACGTGGTCAACGTCGTTTTCTGTGATGGTCAGCTCACCCTTAACAAGGTCGTTAAACTTAAACTGATTGGTAACGCTGCCGGTAGAGCGGAAACGCAGTACCCAGGGATGGCCTGCGGTAAGCTCAGATTTGATATCTTCCAGGCTGCGGTCACGCCAAATGGCGTATTTTCCGTAGTAGCCGGTGGTCTCCTTGGCGGCCTCCTGCTTTTCACGCATTGCGGAAAGCTCCTCCTCGGTGCAGAAGCAGGGATAAGCCATACCTTGGGTAACCAGAACCTTTGCATAAACGTGATAAATAGCGGCTCTCTGCCGCTGACGGTAAGGACCGTAAATGCCTGCGTCACCGTCTACGGTTGCACCTTCGTCAAACTGGATGCCATAGTGCTTTAGGGTTTCAATAAGCACTTTAACAGCACCGGGTACTTCACGTTTGGCATCGGTGTCCTCCACACGCAGGAACAGTACGCCACCACTTTGGTGAGCCATACGCTCGGAGGTCAGGCCTTGCACCAAATTACCAAGATGGACAAAGCCTGTGGGGGAGGGTGCCATACGGGTGATGACGGCGCCTTCCGGGACGTTACGCAGGGGATATTTTTCTTCCAGCATTTCCGGAGTGTCTGTAACATTCGGGAACAGAAGTTCGGCAAGAGCCTGATAATCCATAAAACAGTTCTCCTCTGTAAAAATTCTTTTCATACTATACCATATTTCTATGGAGAAAGTCAATTTATCGTTGCGTTTTTATTATGACTATGGTAAAATACAGAAAATAATCTTAAAAGAGGCGAATGTAATGGACGAAATTGTTAAAAAGCGTATGCTTTCGGGTATTCAGCCCAGTGGCGATCTGCACTTAGGCAATTACCTTGGCGCAATCAAGAACTGGAGTTCCCGTTCAGAGACCTATGAATGTTTTTACTTTATGGCAGATATGCACACCATCACTGTTCGGCAAACGCCGGCGGATCTTCGCCGCCGCACCTTAGAGCAGCTTGCTCAGTATATCGCCTGCGGTCTTGATCCTGAGAAAAACACATTGTTTGTGCAAAGCCACGTGCATCAGCATGCGGAGCTTGGCTGGACGCTCAACTGCTATACGATGTTTGGTGAGCTGTCCCGTATGACCCAGTTTAAGGATAAATCTGCGAAAAATGCCGAGAATATTAACGGTGGACTCTTTACTTATCCTGCTTTGATGGCTGCGGATATTTTGCTGTATCAGCCTGATCTTGTACCTGTTGGCCACGACCAGAAGCAGCATTGTGAGCTTACACGGGACATTGCCCAACGGTTCAACAGCATCTATGGAGACGTTTTCAAAATTCCTGAGCCTTACATTCCCGAGACAGGCGCTCGTGTTATGAGCCTGAACGCACCGGATAGCAAAATGAGCAAGTCTATGCCCGAGGGCTGCGTATTTCTGATGGAAAGTCCTGAAGATATCCAGCGGAAGTTTAAGCGGGCAATTACCGACTCTGACACGGAAAATTGCGTTCGTTTCGACCCGGAGAACAAGCCCGGTGTTGCAAACTTAATGAGCATTTATTCCGCTGTTACGGGCAAAAGCTTTGAGGAAATTGAAGATGAATTTGCCGGCTGCGGTTATGGCAAATTTAAGCCGGTGGTAGGCGATGCGGTTATTGAAACGCTGCGTCCTATTCGGGAGGAAGCTTCCCGCCTGCTGAAGGATAAGGCATACTTAGAGGGTGTATATCGTGACGGTGCCGAGAGGGCATCTTATGTTGCGGAAAAGACTCTGCGGAAAGTTTATAAGAAAATCGGTTTTCTTGCCAAGTAACAAAAAGCCGGGTGCAGTTCAAATGCACCCGGCTTTTATAAGTTTGGATCGATTTCTTCACGCATGGGTAAGGTTTCAAATATTTCTTGGGTAATGGCACGGTATTCCCGCAAGTCCGTTGTTTTGCGCAGACGTTTTCCCAGATGCTCGCTGTTTTCAAATTTGCGGAGAAGATAAAACCAATTTTCCTTCATACGGAACATGGTGTTTCGTTCGCTGCCGAAGATTTCTACATAACTGTCGGTCAATTCTTCCACAAAGGCCTGCAATTGCTGCCGTGTGACAGGGGAGGGGCAGGCAATTGCCGGGTCGGCAATCAAAGCTCTGCCAAGCATAACTGCCCCACAACTGGGGAAATCTTGGGAAAAGGCTGCAATGTCCCTTTGGTTGCACAGGTTTCCGTTATAGCAAAGGGGAGTGTGGCTGTGTTCCACACAGTAACGGAAAACGTCCATATTGGGCGTTCCTTTATAAAGCTGGGTGCGCACCCTGGGATGAACCGTCAGCTCGTAAATGGGGTAGCGATCAAGCACGGTAAGAAGTTTTGGGAATTCCTCCGGGGATTCCACACCAATGCGTGTCTTTATGGAAATTGGCAATGGAGTACCGGCATAGATCTCCTCTAAGAACCGATCCAGGCTATCCAAATCACGAAGCATTCCGGAACCCTTGCCTTTGGCAAAAACAGTGCCGGAAGGACAGCCTAAATTCAGGTTCACTTCCGTATAGCCAAGTTCTGCGCATTTGCCTGTAAACCAAAGAAAATCCGCTGCGTTTTTTGTGAGGATCTGGGGCACGACCTGTGCATCCAAGGCATCTGCCGGGGGAAGCTCCCGTGCTTCCTTCGCTGTCAGGGCTCTGTGAACCGTTGGGGAGAAAAAGGGCGTAAAATATTTGTCGATTCCGGGAAAATGTTTTCTGTGCAGACGGCGGTAGGTGCTGTCTGTAATTCCCTCTAATGGTGCGAAATATATCTTCATAATATGTACTTCCTAAATTGCCGGGCGTGGAGTCACGCCCGGCAAAAGCATCAGATTTCCATAATGACCGGCAGGATCATCGGGTTGCGCTTTGTGGTTTTGTACAGATAGCCGCTGAGATCGTTTTTAATGGCGGATTTTACCGTTGCCCAATCTCGGCTGCGCCGTCTGCCGCAACGTTCTATGGCCTCCATAGCAATCAGGCGCAGATCCTCCATCAGCTGTTCGGACTCCTTGACGTAAATAAAGCCACGGGTGATAATATCCGGCCCGGAGATAATGCCGCCGTCCTGGCTGCTGAGGTTCACACAGACCACGATCATACCGTCCTGGGCAAGGTGCTTTCTGTCCCGAAGAACGACGCTGCCTACATCGCCAACACCGGTGCCGTCCACCAGAACCATACCTGCCGGAACAGAGCCGTTTACCTTACAGCTCCGGGAGGATAGCTCGATCACGTCGCCAAGCTCTGCAACGGTAACGTTCTTCTCTTTCATACCCATTTGCACCGCCAGCCGTCCGTGGAGCTGCAGGTGGCGCTGCTCACCGTGTACGGGAATGAAGTACTTGGGCTTTACCAGCGCGTGAATGATCTTCAGTTCTTCCTGACAGGCGTGACCGGATACGTGAAGACCTTCGCTCTTTTCATATACCACGTCTGCGCCCTTGCGGTACAGTTCGTTAATAATTCGGGAAACGGCCTTTTCATTACCGGGAATGGCAGAAGCGGAAATGATGATCCGGTCGCCACTCATAATATCTACCTGCTTGTGGGTGGAGAAAGCCATTCGGTAAAGGGCAGACATATTTTCACCCTGAGAGCCTGTGGAAACGATGACCACCTTGTTTTTGGGCAGACTCTTTATAGATGCAAGGTCAACGATGGTGCCGGCAGGCACTTTGATATAGCCGAGGTCTTGGGCAACCTTCAGCATATTTTCCATACTGCGTCCGGTAACGGCTACCTTTCTGCCGTATCTCGTTGCGGTTTCCAAAACCGCTTGGATCCGGTGCATATTGGATGCAAAGGTGGTAACGACGATCCGCTGGTCGCAGTTTTTGAATTGGCGGTCAAGACCCTCTGCTACAATGTTTTCGCTGGGGGTGTAGCCTTGGCGCTCCACGTTGGTGGAGTCTGCCATTAAGGCAAGAACCCCCTGATTTCCCAGCTCGCCAAGACGGGCAAGGTCAAGCATACCGTCCTTTGCTGTGGGGTCGATCTTAAAATCACCGGTCATAACCACCGTGCCCACCGGAGTATGAATTGCAAAGCAAACGGCATCGGCAATTGAGTGATTTACGTGGATAAATTCTACGCTGAAGCAGCCGGCTTTTACCACATCACCGGGCTTATGGGTAATGAGCTTTACCTTATCAGCGATGCGATGTTCTTCCAGCTTCAGCTTAATAAGACCGCAGGTCATCGCTGTGCCGTGGATAGGACAGTTTACCTGCTGCATACAATAGGGGATAGAACCAATGTGATCCTCGTGACCGTGGGTGATGAACATTCCTCGCAGCTTCTTTTCATTTTGCACAAGATAAGAAAAATCGGGAATGACCAGATCTACGCCATACATTTCTTCATCAGGAAATCCAACGCCGCAATCGACAATAATCATATCCTTGCCGTATTCCAATACGGTAATATTCTTTCCAATTTCATCCAGACCGCCCAAAGGGATGATCTTTAGTTTTTCAGACAATTTCATTTCTCCTTTCAAATAAGCCTATAAAAATGCAGACAAAACAGGCAGCCGATTGCGGAAACAGAAGCCCTGAATCGCTCTGCTTGCCTTTGATCGCCTGCATATATGTACATAACTGTGACAGCAGAACTACCGGTCTGATGTCTTGTACAGTTATTATAACACGGTTTTGCATGATTGTACACATAAAATTTATATGAAAGTTCGACAATATAAAGATTTCCCATAGAAATGTTTGAAAAACGGTTGCAGGATCGAATGGGATTTGTTATAATCATCAAATAAAAGGTAAAGTGGATAAATAATGTCTGTTTAAGGAGGCTGCACGTATGAATCGCAAACTGAAACGATTGCTGCGGCAAAATATCGGATTCTTTTATTTCATTCTTCTTGGCTTTGTAATTGCTGCGGTACTGACCCAAAACTATATTTTGGCGGTCTGTGAAGGTGGCGTGACCGCAATACTGTTTTTTGGATATCTGATCTATAACCGTCAGAGGAAAAAGGACTTACAGACTTATCTGCAAACGGTAACGGACAGTATGAACCGCATAGAAGGTGCATCTTCACCGCTGCCTGTGCTGGTCATCCGTCTGGAGGATCAGGGAATCGTTTATGCCAACGAACAGTTCCGGGATCTGACCGGTGTTCGGGATACATTCCGGGAAAGTTTACTCCAGGAGCTTATGCCCGGATTTACAACAGATTGGCTTAGTGCCGGTAAGAATGAGTATGCTTATGATGTTTTGCTGGCCAAGCGTCGTTACCGGGTTTACGGCACAGCCATCGTCGCAGATGATAACCGCAATACCAGATTGGGATTTTTGTATTTTGCAGATATGACGGAGCTTTATCAGGTTCGGGACGAGTATATCCGTACAAGACCTGTTGTTTCGATCATTTTGGTTGACAACTATGAGGAGCTGACCAAAAACCTGACAGAGAGCGCTATGTCGCTGATCAATGCGGATATTCATAACGCAATTACCAAATGGGCGGAAAATTTCCACGGTTTGCTCCGAAGATTAGACAAAAACCGCTATCTGTTTGTTTTTGAGAAGCGGTATTTGCAGGGCGCAATTGACGGAAAGTTCTCCATCCTGGAGGACATTCACGAGATCACCAGTCCTGCTGGTTTGCCGGCGTCCATTTCCTTTGGTCTTGGCGTTGACGGTGCAAACTTTGAAGAGGGCTTTGAATTTGCTGCCCTTTCCATCGAAATGGCCCTCAGCCGCGGCGGTGACCAGGCGGTTATTAAGAATCGGCTGAACTTCGACTTCTATGGCGGCCGCAGTAAGGAAAATGAACAGCGCAGTAAGGTGCGTTCCCGTATTACAGCCAACTCCATGATGGAGCTGATCGGCCAGAGTAACCGCATTTTCGTGATGGGTCATAGAAATGCAGACCTGGATGCGGTTGGCGCCGCAATGGGTATTTGCTGTATGTGCCGTAAGAAGGGCAAAACCGCACACATTGTTATTGATCTTGAAAACAATGCGGCTGGCAAGCTCATCGAGGAAATTCGTGCCACACCGGAATATAAGGACATCTTTATTTCCGGTGAAGAGGCGATTCTTCTTGCAGATAACCGCAGTACTCTTGTGGTTGTGGATACCAACCGACCTGATCAAGTGGAGTATGTGCCCCTTCTGGAGGCTGTACCCAGAGTTTGCGTTGTTGACCACCACCGCCGGGCTGCGGATTATATCAAGGAAGTTGTGGTCAATCACCATGAGCCTTATGCTTCCTCCGCCAGCGAACTGGTAACGGAGCTACTGGAGTATGCGGTGGAAAAGAAGGACGTGCATCCCCTTGAAGCCAAGAGCCTTATGGCCGGTATCTTCCTGGATACTAAGAGCTTTAACGTCCGCACCGGTGAACGTACCTTTGAGGCAGCAGCCTACCTGCGGCAGCTTGGCGCAGATACAACGGAAGTCAAGCAGTTACTACAAAACAATTTCCAGGAAACAATGGCAAAGTACCAGATTATCAAATCTGCCCGTCTGTACCGTCAGGAGATCGCCATTGCAGCCCTCAATGGCAATACCACCCGTGCCTTGGCTGCTCAGGGCGCTGACGAGCTGCTAAACATTTCCGGCATTACTGCGTCCTTTGTTCTTTATCAGGATGGAGAGCAGGTCATTATCTCTGCCCGTTCTATGGGCAATGTCAATGTCCAGATGATCCTTGAGCCTCTTGGGGGCGGTGGCAACGGCGCCACAGCTGGCGCTCAGGTGAAGGACAGTACGGTCAATCAGGTGCTTGACGATCTGGTTGCGGCCATTGACCAATATTATGAAGTGTAACCGATAAGGAGTTATAAAATGAAGGTTATTTTATTACAGGATGTAAAGGGTAAGGGCAAAAAGGGCCAGATGCTGGAGGTCTCCGACGGCTACGCCAGAAACTTTATGCTCCCCAAGAAATTGGCGATCGAAGCAACTGCCGACGCCATCAATACGAAAAATATGAACGATAAGGCTGCAGCGGAGCGCAATGCCAAGGAACGGGCTGAGGCACTGGAAATTTCCCGTCGTATTCGGGAGCTGACCGTTGTTGTGAAAGCAAAGGGCGGCGGAGCCGGCAGACTTTTCGGTTCTGTTACCACCCAGGAAATCGCAGATGCGATGAAGGCAACTGCCGGTATTACCTTGGATAAGCGAAAGATCGTTCTTGCAGATCCCATTAAGAGCGTTGGCACCTACACAGTTCAGTGCAAGCTCGGCTTTGAGATCACTGCGCCTTTAACCGTTAAAATTGAGGAAATTTGATTTCCATAGAAAGGAGAGACCCTCGTGGATGCAGAATTAACTTCCCGGCAGATGCCTCATTCCTTGGAGGCAGAGCAGGCTGTTTTAGGTTCTATCCTGATTGACAGCAGCTGCGTTGCGAATATTATTGGTATCGTAAAGCCCGAGGATTTCTATTTACAGCAAAACCGAGAGATTTTTGAAACCGTATATACGATGTTCAATTTCTCTATGACCATCGACCCCGTTACCTTGCTGGATAAAATGCGTGAGCTTGGGTACTACAACGACAATTCCCGTTCTTACCTTGTCCAGCTTATGGAGATCACGCCCACTGCCCATCACGCAGAGCGTTATGCCCGGATCGTCCGGGAAAAGGCAATGCTGCGCAACTTGGGCGTTGCTGCGGCAGATATTTCTGAAATGGTCTACTCTCAGGTCGGTTCTCCCGATGAGATCTTAGAGAGCGCAGAAAAGCAGATTTATGCTGTCCGGAAGGAACAGAGTGCAGATTCTATGGAGCATATCGGTGTGACACTGCACCGGGTTTTCGACAATCTGACGGTACTTAGTCAGTCAGATTCCGCTATTCCCGGACTCTCTACCGGTCTAAAGGATCTGGATAGCAAGCTCAATGGCCTGAATAAATCCGATCTTGTGTTGCTGGCTGCCCGTCCCGCTATGGGTAAGACTGCATTTGCGCTGAATGTTTGCTTGAATGTTGCCAAGAAATATAATAAAACCGTTGCCTTTTTCTCCTTGGAAATGAACCGGGAGCAGCTTGCAATGCGTCTGCTGTCTATCGAGAGCTTTGTGGACGGTCAGAAAATGGCCACCGGTAAGCTTAGCGACGATGAATGGCAGAAAATGTCTATGGCGGCATCTGCACTGAGCCAGACGGACATTCGTGTAGACGACAACCCCTCTCTTACCGTTGCAGATATGAATGCCAAATGCCGCAGATTGGACAACCTCGGCCTTGTTATTGTTGACTATTTGCAGCTTATGAACGGCTCCGGTTACGGCAAGGGTGGAGACAACCGTGTAAACGTGGTCAGTGATATTTCCCGTTCTATGAAGATTATGGCAAAGGAACTGAACGTACCTGTTTTGTGCTTGAGTCAGCTTTCCCGTGGTCCTGAGGGACGTACGGACAAGCGCCCCCTTTTGTCTGACCTCCGTGAATCCGGCGCCATCGAGCAGGACGCTGACGAGGTTATGTTCCTGTATCGTGACGAGTATTATAATGAAAATTCCGAGGATCGTGGAATTGCGGAATGTATCGTTGCCAAGAACCGGCACGGTGAGCCCGGAACGGTAAAGCTCCAATGGATTCCCCAATACCAGACTTTCTCCGATCGGGAGTGGAAGCGTGCTGAATAAACTGCTAAACTTTTGCCGTGAGCAAAAGCTGATTTCCCAGGGCGACAAAGTCGTTTGCGCGGTGTCCGGCGGCGCAGATTCTATGGCCCTTCTTTGGGCGATGTATCTGCTGCGTGATAAGCTGGGAATTACCTTGGAATGTGCGCATTTTAACCACCAGCTTCGTGGAGAGGAATCGGATCGGGATGCTGCCTTTGTAAGAGAATTTTGCTCCGCTTACCACATTCCCTTTCACTATGGCACAGAAAAGGTGTCAGCAGGGGAAAAGGGCTTGGAAGCGGCGGCGAGAGATGCCAGATACCGCTTTTTAAGAAGCCTCCCCGGCAAGATCGCCACAGCCCATACCGCTGACGATAATGCGGAAACGGTGCTGATGCATTTGGTTCGTGGTACGGGACTGAAAGGCTTGGGAGGAATTTTGCCTGTAAACGGAAATGTGATCCGCCCAATGCTTACCATTACCCGTGAAGATGTGCTGAGCTTTCTAAAGGAATATTCTGTTTCCTATGTGGAGGACAGCTCCAATGGGGAAGATGCCTTTTTGAGAAATCGTATCCGCCATTATGTGATGCCTCTTCTGAAAAAGGAAAACCCCAAGCTATCCCAAAACCTGTCTCGTACAGCCCTGCGCCTTCGATTGGATGAAGAATATTTACAAAGGGATGTAGCTGCATCTGCAGAGGTTTCCGTGCTGTTAGGTATGCACCCGGCCGTTCGGGCAAGGGCCATTGGCGCTTTTTTGGAAAAGTGTGGTTTGATGGAACCTGCTGCGCAGCAGATCGAGGCGGTGGAATCCCTGATTTACTCCGATAAACCCTCGGCTTTGGTGCAATTGTCCGGTTGTATGATCATAGGCCGCAATTATGATAAATTGCAGGTAATAGATGCCGCTGCTGCGCCTTTGGAGGTATGGCTTGATTGCCCGGGCAGCGCTTGCTTTGGTGATTACCGCATTACCGCAACACCGGCTGAAAATGCGGTGAATACCAGATATCGCTTTACCGTATCACCCGTGGGTAAAATTTCCATTCGCAGCCGTATTGGCAGCGATAAGATAACATTTGCCTATGGCACAAAGTCCCTTAAAAAACTGTTCATTGACCAAAAAATTCCTGCAAGAGAACGCCCCTTTATTCCGGTGATTGCCGATGATATGGGTGTCCTGGGTGTTTGCGGATTTGGTGCAGATGTGCAGCGCACAGCCGGGAAAGACAATCTTGTTGAAATAAAAATAGAACATATATAAATAGAATTTGGAGGACTCACTATGCACACACAAATCGATCACGTGCTTTTTTCTGAAGAGGAAATTCAAGCCAAAGTTCGCCAGCTTGCCGCCCAGCTTAGCCGTGACTATGAAGGGAAAAATCCATTGTTCGTCGGCGTACTGAAAGGCGTTGTTATGTTCTTTGCGGATGTCGTCCGCAATTTTGAGCATCCTTGTGAAATCGATTTTATGTGCATTTCCTCTTATTCCGGAACTCAGTCCCGTGGCATGATGCAGGTATTAAAGGATCTGTCTCAGGACATAACCGGCAGACACGTGGTCGTTTTGGAGGATATTTACGATACGGGCAACAGTCTGAATTTTGTATACAATTACTTAGAGGGTCGGGGCGCAGCTTCTGTGGAGATCTGCACTTTCTTGGATAAGCCGGAACGGCGCAATCCCAATGTTACCCTTGTGCCCAAATATGTGGGCTATGTGATCCCCAACGAATTTGTTGTGGGTTACGGATTAGATTACAACGAAAACTTCCGGAATCTTCCCTATATCGGCGTTTTGAAGCCGGAAGTATATCAGGAGCAAGGTGAATAATTTGAAAAAACGCAAATCGATCGTACTTATCGTTTATATTGCTGTACTCATATTTGCATTTGCCTGGATGATGGGTATTTTCTCTTTTGACAGCGATGAACTGACCTATTCCCAGGTCGTATCTCTTTTTAATGAAGAGCAGGTTAAGAGCTTTACCATGGTAGGCGAGGAGATACAGCTGGTGCTGCATACACCTATTGACGGTGAGACGGTATTTAAAACCACAATTGCCGATCAGGAAAGCTTCCGGGCAGAGATGTGGGAGCTGATCGCAAATCAGCACAAGGCAGGTATCCTGGAGTCCTTCGACTTTATTCCGGAGGAAGGCCTTTCCCCCTATGATTTTGTTTTGCCCATTATTTTGGCAGGCTTGGTGCTGCTGATCATTTGGGCTTTCCTTGCCAGCAGAGCCAACGGTCAGAACCCGATGAACAATTTTGGCAAGGCAAGGTTTACCCTTAGTGGAAAACAGAAGGTGACCTTTGCCGATGTGGCAGGCGCAGACGAAGAAAAGCTGGAGCTGTCGGAGGTTGTTGACTTCCTGAAGGACCCGGAAAAATACCGGAATATGGGTGCAAAAATCCCCCACGGAATACTCCTTTCCGGCAACCCCGGTACGGGTAAGACTTTATTAGCAAGAGCGGTGGCAGGGGAGGCCAATGTGCCTTTCTATACGGTATCCGGCTCTGACTTTGTGGAGATGTTTGTGGGCGTTGGCGCAAGCCGTGTTCGTGACCTGTTTGACCAGGCAAAGAAAACTGCGCCCTCCATTATTTTTATCGACGAGATCGACGCTGTTGGCCGTAAGCGTGGCAGCGGTCTTGGTGGTGGCCACGATGAACGTGAGCAGACCTTGAACCAGATCCTTGTGGAAATGGACGGCTTTACAAAGAATGAGGGCGTTATCGTTCTTGCGGCAACAAACCGTCCTGATATTTTGGATGCGGCGCTCCTTCGCCCCGGCCGTTTCGACCGGCAGATCTATGTACCCAATCCCGATGCTAAGGGCAGAGAGGCAATTCTCCGTGTTCACGCAAAGAATAAAAAGCTGGACGCATCTGTGGACTTTGCCACGATTGCCATGGCTACCTCCGGTTTTACAGGCGCTGACATAGCCAATCTTTTAAACGAAGCTGCCATTTTGGCTGCCCGTGAAAACCGCCCGATCATTACTATGGCGGATATGAACGAAGCTATGATGAAGGTCATCGCAGGCCCTGAAAAGCGCAGCCGTGTAAGACTAAAAAAGGATCAGCGCATAACCGCTTATCACGAAGCAGGTCACGCTGTTGCTATGTACTATCTGCCGACCCACGACCCGGTGCATCAGATCACCATTATTCCCCGTGGCCGCAGTTTAGGTACGACTTGGTATCTGCCCCAGGAGGACAGTAACCACCTGACCAGAAATGAGATGTTTGAGCAGATCGTGGGTCTTTTGGGTGGCCGTGTGGCTGAAGCATTGTTCCTGGACGACATTTCCACAGGCGCATCGAACGACATTGACCGGGCATCTGCCTTGGCACGGGATATGGTCGGCAGATACGGTATGTGTGAAAACATCGGCACGATCTCCTATACCGGTGGTGATGAGCTGTTTATCGGTCGAGACTTTGAAAAGACCAAGAGCTACTCTGAAAAGGTAGCCGGTACCATTGACGATGAGGTTAAGGTGCTGATGGACAAGGCCTACGACCGCTGCCGTACCATACTGTCTGAAAACAGCGAGAAATTGGAGGCCGTTGTGCAGTTCCTTTTGGCGAACGAAACCATGACCGGCAATCAGTTTAAGGATTGTATGGAAGGCAGAGCCATAGGCGAAGCGGAAGAAAATCCTATGTTCTCTAATTTAGAAGAAAATAAAGAATAAAGTAATGCCCCGGAACGATGTTCCGGGGCATTGTTTATTAAATGTCTTGGAAATGGTTTTTCTTGCTGAAGTAGGCAAGGGCATATTCGGTAAATGCCATAACCATAAAAATAACATCGATAACAGCTATGATCTCCGCCTGACGCACTGTCATATCCGGGTAAATAACCATTGCAATTAGACTTAAAAACAGGACTGTTGTGCAGATTTTTCCGCTGATCAATGCGCCTTTGAGAATTCTGCCTTTGCGGTAGAGCCAATAACCTGCCAGAAGCTGGAAGCTTTCTTTTACGACGAAAAGGGCAATGACGTAAATAAGAACTTGGTAGCGGACAGCAAGGCAGACGATGAGGGTAAACTGAGTGGCCTTGTCAGCAATGGGGTCGAGGACTTTGCCTACGGTGGTGATGAGATTAAAATGCCGGGCAATTTTACCGTCGATCATATCTGTCAGGCAGGATACCGCCAAAATAGCGCCTGCGATGTAATAATCCGTATCATTTTCTGCGTTTAGGTAAATGATCACATAAACAGGGATCAGCAAAAGCCGAAACAGACTCAGCAGATTTGGTACGGTAAGTATTTCTTTTTTCCAGTCCTTGATAAACTTCATTGGATACCCTCCGGAAAGCCACTTTAACGTCATTATTGTATTCCCAATTTCTCGGTAAATCAAGCATTATTTGTATTAAAATCAAAACTTTACAAAAATTTTATAGATTTTGGGCGTTATGGTGGGCATTTGCTGTAAATTGCAGGGAAAGATTCTTCCACGTGTTACGGTCCAGTTCGCCCGTTTCCGGCAGACCGGATAGGATTTGAAACGCTCGGAGGGCTGCTGCCGTTTCTGCATCTAAGATACCGGTATGCACAGCCAATGGGATCGCCAAATGGTCATCTGCAAGATAAATCAGCATACTTTGCGCCAAATAAAGATAAGGGCTGGCATCCCCAAGAACAAACACTTGCCCCGGTTCTATAAGTATTTCAATGGGTTCGGCTTTTCCCACATTTATGATGGCAAGCTCATAAATTTCGGCTATCTTATCCCATGTTTTCTGGTCGGCAACACCGCTTACCGGCAGACCGTAATAGCGCTGAAAGGCGGCAATGGCGTTCATGGTGGATGTGCCGTAAATGCCGTCGGGTATGACCGTTGGGATATAGCCCTCATCTTCTGCAATCACACGGAGCATTGTCTGCAAAGAACGAATGGGCTGACCGACAAAGGATTCCCCAGGTCTCATCGAACCACCTCCTGACGTACCGGGTCTTGACTGCCCATACTAAGGTCTCTGCCGGGGAATTGGGTAAGGGTTGAAGTCCTTGCGTATTGCTGGCGGTTTGTGTTGGCTACACCGTTTCTTGTTCTGGCAAATGCGGCAACTGCTTGCGCATTTTGCCCAGGGAATGTTTCACCGCTGCGCAGCGTGGTGTTCTCAATGCCGGAATACTGGTCATAAATCTCGTCCCAAGTAAGGGGATCGACGATGCCGGTTTCCGGGAGGCCAAATCGCCTTTGGGCTGCAATAACCGCTGTGCGGGTAGCGTTTCCGTAAATGCCGTCAATAGATAGGTTGGGGATACCCGGGATATAGGAGGAAAGCACAGAAAGCATATATTGTAGCAGCCGTACCTTCTCACCGGAATCTCCAAGCTGAAGGGAGTTGGGCGGACTCCAGTTGATTGCGTAAAACTGCTGTCCTTGGCTTCTAAGCTCAGAAAGGTTGGTAACTGCGGTATATAGGCGCACAAGGGCGTACCAGGTGGCAGGGCCTACGATCCCGTCCGGTGTCAGACCGAAGATGCGCTGGAAGGTACGGACCGCTTCCTCCGTTCGGCTACCGTAAATTCCATCAACGGTGGAAAGCTTTGGGATCGCAGGATAGTTTTGGGAAATTCGGTTCAGCGATGTTTGCACCACGACCACAGACGGCCCGGAGGAACCTACACGCAGGGGTGTTCCGGGGTAGGAGCTGACGATGCCCCGAACCGGCGCATCG
>JAZKXS010000092.1:0-9419 GCA_045611745.1 Faecousia sp. | reverse complement strand
ACAATGAGCATCGTGCCGATATTTTTCATTTTCTCCAGAGAATCCTGAATCAAAATCTCGGTTTCCGTATCGATGTTTGCGGTGGCTTCGTCCAGAATCATCACCGCAGGCTTGTGGATAATGGTACGGGCAAAGCTCAGCAACTGCCTTTGCCCTGCGGAGAAATTATTGCCTCGCTCTCGAACCGGCTCGTCAAGTCCCTTTTCCAACCGGTTAATAAAGGAATCCGCATTGACATAGCGGCAAGCCTCCATTACCTCCTCGTCAGAAATACCCTCCTGCCGCAGCAGGATATTGCTGCGGATATCACCTGCAAACAGAAATACATCCTGCAGCATCTGACCAAAATGGCGGCGCAGTGACGCAATTTTAATTTTGCGGATATCCATGCCGTCAATGAGAATTTGACCCTTTTGGATATCGTAATTGCGGCAAATCAGGGATAATATTGTGGTTTTTCCCGAGCCGGTAGAGCCCACAAAGGCCACCGTCTGCTTGGGTGCGATCTTAAAGGACACGCCTTTCAGCACCCACTCATCGGGCTTATAGGCAAACCATACATCCCGGAACTCGATCTCGCCCTTAATTTCTTCCAGTTCCATGGCGTCCGGCTCGTCCACGATCTCCGGCTCCATATCTAAAATGGCGAATATCTTTTCCGCACCGGCAAAGGACTGCTGCAACATATCAAACTGCTCTGCAAGGGTTTGAATGGGGTTAAAGAATCGGGAAATATAGCCATAGAAAGCGACCACAATACCACTGGTGATCACCTGGCCCAGGAATTCTGTTTCCTGGATATAACCCTTTGCGCCAAAATAGAACAGGCACATCTGGCTGGAAACAAACAGCATATACACCATCGGGCGGAAGATACCAAAGACATACATTCTGTTCTGCTTTGCCTTTTTCAGCTTGGCGCTGCGTTTGGCAAAGTCCTCCATCTTCATATCCTCCCGGTTAAAGATCTGGGTGATCTTCATACCCGACAGGTTTTCCGACAGGTAGGTGTTGATATCTGTTGTAGCATTGGTAACCTTGCGGTGTACCCGACGGCTAAACTGCCGAAACAAAACCGTAAAGAGTACCACAAAAGGCACAAAGCACAAAATCATTAGTGTCAGTGCGTAGTTGAGCATAAACATTGCCGCCAGCACACCGATAATGACCATACAGTTTTTGATTAGCGTTACCAAAATATTGGTAAACATATAAGAAATACGGTTAGGGTCGTTGGTAACACGGGTTACCAGCTTACCCACAGGGATATTGTTGAGCTGCTCGTGGCTCAAGCTTTCAATGTGGGTAAAGGTATCCAGCCGAATTTTGGACAAAATCTTCTGTCCCACCCGCTGCAAGATCATTGCCTGTGCATAGGTGCAGATAACACTGATAATCAAAATCGTAATGTAAACGCCAACCAGCACAAAAAGCTCTTTCAGCTGGAAATCTTCCTTGATAAGATCCTGTACCCGACTCATCAGCAGCGGAGAGATCACATCATAAACCACAGAGAAGATCATAATGAACAATATGCCCACAAAGCTCTTCCAGTATGGCTTAGCGTACACAAGTAACCGGTGGATCAGTTCCTTATCGGAGATTTTCCGTTCCCGGTCGTCTCCTTCATCCTTGTTTTTCTTCAAAGCAAACCAAGCAATGAGGAATGCTGCGGCAAAAGCGCCGATTACCGCCACCACGATCACTATGGGCAAATATTCTTTGATAAAATCAAGCATCAGCGCCGCCTCCTTCCTCTTCCAGCTTCTGGAGGTCTACCATCTTTTGATATTCCGGGCAGGTAGCATACAGCTGGGTATGTTTGCCAAAGGCAGCCACTCGACCATTTTCAATAAACAGCACCTTATCCATCGTCTCTATGGTAGAAATACGGTGGGCAATCAAAATGGTGGTTTTGCCGGCGCGGGTAGCCCGCAGGTTTTCCAAAATTGTGCGTTCGGTCTTTGTATCAACTGCAGAAACAGAGTCATCCAAAATAAGGATCGGTGCGTCCTTCATCAGCGCACGGGCAATGGAAATGCGCTGCTTCTGTCCACCGGAAACGGTAACACCCCGTTCACCAAGAACGGTACCGTAGCCTTGAGAAAATTCCTTGATATTGCTATGGACGTCTGCCATACGGGCGGCATTTTTCACAGCATCGATGCTGTCGCCATTTACACCAAAGGCAATATTATTCTCAATGGTATCGGAAAACAGGAAATTGTCCTGGGGTACATAGGCACAGGCCTCCCGTACGGAATGAATGGTAACATCATTCACATCCTGTCCGTCAATAAACAGCGTACCGTCAGGCACATTATAAGTACGCAAAATGAGATCTACCAAAGTGGTCTTACCGGAGCCGGTCTTGCCTACCAGGCCAATGCTTTCACCGGGCTCAATGGTGAAGGAAACATTTTCCAATGCGTCAAACTCACCATCAGGGTAACGGAAGGTCAGATTCCGCATTTCGATACGGCCCTTGGGATCTTGAAGTTCACGGACATTTTCCCTGTCCTTCACATTCACTTCCGCATCCAATAGCTGACCCACACGGGCAAGAGACGCCTTGCCCCGGGAGGACATATCAATCAGCTCAGAAACCGCCATGATCGGCCAAATCACGCTGTTAAAATATCCGATAAACTCCAAAAGCTGACCGGCATTGAGAATATCCTTATACACAAGATAACCGCCGTAGCCCAAGATGATACAGATAACGCTCTCCACAAAGAGCATAACCATTACCCGGAATAGAACAGATGCTTTGGTGTGCGCCATATTGGCTTCTTCATTTTCTACATTAAGCTTCTTAAATGCCCACAGCTCTTTTCCTTCTTTAACAAAGGCCTTGATGACTGCAATGCCGGAAAAGCTCTCCTGTGAGAAATCCGAAAGACGGGAATAGGCTTCCTGTCTGGCATCCCATTTCTCTGCCAGGCGCTTGCCCACAATGGTGGCAGATGCCAGCAAAAATCCCATAGGTATTAAAGAAAGCACTGTCAGAATTGGGTTCATTACCCACATTTTGCTGACCGCCATAATGCCAAGCATCAATGCGTCGAACATCATCATTACGCCCCAGCCGAAGCATTCCTGCACCGTATCTAAGTCATTGGTAAACAAGCTCATCAGGTCGCCGACCTTGTTTACTTGATAATACTCCCGACTCAGCTCCTGGGCGTGACGGAACATCCGGTTACGCAGATCCTCCTCCAGACGTACAGCGCTGCCAAAAAAGCACACACGCCACAAAAAGCGTCCTACGATAATAAACAGGATCACCCGTAACATAGGCATACAAATGACATCCATCACGAAGGTCATATCAAAAATACGCTCTACGCCATCCATCACCACAAAGCCATTATTCATACCGTTGAGCACCATACCGTACAGCGCCGGGATCTCCAACTGCAAGTAATCCACAGCAGCCAGCGCCAGCAAGCCCAGCAGCAGCATCGGGGCATATCGCAGATAATATCGGTTTATGTGTTTACCGAAAATCATCTCATTTCCCTCCTATCAAAACACATTGGATTTATTATACGCCCATTTACTATAAAATGCAACAAAAAACGGATCGAAATTACAATTCCGATCCGTTTAATACAGCTCTTATAAGTTTGTCGTGATCATATTGAAGGGTCAGCTCAAAATAGGGCGCATCCTCCCATAGCAGGCGGAGAAAGATCTTATCTCCCTCCCATTGAGGAAGTTTATCAATAAATTCCCGACTAACCCATTGGAGGTCTCCCTCATCACACTCTTTCAGCTCTCCCGTAAACCCGTCAGCCGTAAAAAGATGCATATACTGGTCATATTCCGGTTTTTCCGTTAAGAAGGTAACGATGCCCCGATAACGGTAATCGGTAAGAATAAGCCCCGTTTCTTCCTCTGCCTCCCGGAGCAAACATTCCTGGGGCGTTTCTCCCGGCAGGAACTTTCCGCCAATGCCGATCCACTTATCCTTGTTGATGTCCTTTTTCTTCTTCACCCGATGGAGCATCAGCACATCATTACCCCGAAGGATATAACAAAGCGTTGTATGGGTCATTTCTTTTCCTCCTGTGTCATTACCCGGATCGCCCGCTGGAGGTTAATCACCTTGATTTCCTCGTGGCCCTCTTCTTTTTCTCCGTCAATGGTCCAACACATATCACTGGGGGCGGTGATATGTATATTTGCCGTATTTAAGAAGGTCATCATGGCACAGTTATATTTTTTGTTTTGTACCGCTTGCAAAAAGCCAGCCAATTCTCCCAAACTCTTGGGCGCACGTACCAAAAACAGCTCAAACTTTCCGTCCTGCATATCCACCACGCTGGGATCTAACTTCATAACACCGCCCAGACTTGTAGAATTGCAAATAGCACCAAAAATAAAATCATCCTCTATGGTTTCTTCATCTGTCTCAAATCGCAGATGGTATTTTCTGATCTGGGACAATTCCCCAATGCCTTCCAGTAAATACGCCGTGTGACCCAGTGCATTTTTGATATTTTGGGGCGTAGCATAGCTGGTACGGGTGAAAGCGCCGAAAGATGCCACATAGGCAAAATGCCGCCCACCAAAGCAGCCTGCATCGTAGCTGCGCCATTTCCCTTCCGCAATAACCGTTGCCGCTTCCAAAGGATTTGTCGGCAGGCCAAGACTGCTGGCAAAATCGTTGGTAGAACCGGCAGGAATA
This sequence comes from Faecousia sp., assembly GCA_045611745.1. Classification (GTDB taxonomy): domain Bacteria; phylum Bacillota; class Clostridia; order Oscillospirales; family Oscillospiraceae; genus Faecousia. Next base: position 4,726 of record JAZKXS010000092.1, on the reverse strand, counting down.
TAGCCAATGGGGGTATTGGTTCCGCTTTGCAAAAGGCCGGTCATTACCTCGTTATAGGTGCCGTCACCACCGCAGCAGACCACCACATCCACTTCCCCGGCTCGTGTCTTTGCCACCTCTTTGGCTTCTCCGCTGCCACCGGTTACATAGACATTTACATCGTAATCCGCCCGGTTGAATATAGAAAGGATCTCAGCTAAATATTTATTTGCTTTCCTTTGTCCAGCATTGGGATTGAGGATAAAAAGCATTTTTTTCACGGTTTTACGCCTTCTTTTTGTAAGTTTTTTCTATTATAACACAGTTATTTCCCATTGTATACCTTCATTTGAGAAGATATACACAACGCCTGCGCAGTAATGGGATGACAAAATTCCAGTTTGCCTGCGCACAGTGCCTGCGTCTCTATTCCCATTGTTTGGGACAGTCTTAAAGATGCTTCACTGCCATACTGTGGGTCTCCTAAAATTGGATGCCCTATATAGGCGCAGTGGACACGAAGCTGGTGGGTACGCCCCGTAATGGGATGCAGCTCCAAAAGACAATAATTTTCTTTTTTCTCCAAGCGCTGATAGACTGTGCGGCAGGGCTTTCCTTTTTCATCTACATAGCGCAATAAGCTTGGCGGCTCCTGACGAGCAATGGGCGCATCAATGATCCCTTTTTCCGGTGGGCAGCCATGTACCAAGGCATAGTAGGTCTTTTTCAGCCTTTCTTCCCGATGAAGCGCCATCATACGGCCATGAATATGGGAATTTTTTGCTAACAAAACCACGCCAAAAGTATCACGATCTAACCGGGTTATGGGATGAAAAGCGCAAGTCTGCCCCGTCTTTCGGTAATAGCCCAGCACAAAATTTGCCAGTGTCCCGGTAAAGCAAGAACGGGAGGGATGTATGAGCATTCCGGCAGGCTTGTCCACCGCCAGAAAATGGTCATCTTCATAAAGCACACAAAGTGCACCGTCCTGGGCAGGATATTCCGATACTGCATCAGGCAGAATCGCCGTCACCCGATCTCCCGGCTGTACAAGGTAGTCGGTATGGCAGGAAATGCCATTTACCAGCAATCGGTCTGTCCACTTGAGCTTATTCATAAGGCTCATAGACATTCCCATTTCCTCACGCAAAACCGAAGATAGCCTGCCCCCATTTTGGGAAATATGTTTCAGTTCCATACCACACCCCCTTCTTATAGAAAATTATACCACCATTTCCCCTTTGAAGCAAGGGACATTAAATTTAAAAAACCACTTTATATTCTCACATTTCTGTGATATAATTGCTTTGAAATCTAATAAAAGGAGTTTTCTTATGAAACTTGTAGAAGATATGTTTTACGTAGGCGTCAACGACCATCAGGTAGACCTGTTTGAGGGTCAGTATGTGGTTCCCAACGGAATGAGCTATAATTCCTATGTGATTGTGGACGAAAAAATCGCCGTTATGGACACGGTGGATAAGAATTTTACCCACCAGTGGTTGGATAACATTCGTGCAGTACTTGGCGAACGTCAGCCGAATTACTTAGTGGTGCAGCATATGGAGCCTGACCACTCCGCCAACATTGCCAATTTCCTGAAGGTTTACCCCGAAACCATCGTCGTCTCCTCTGTCAAAGCCTTTGCTATGATGCAAAATTTCTTTGGCAGCGACTATGCCGACCGCCGCATCATTGTGGGCGAAGGTGACACCCTATCCTTGGGTAAGCATACGCTGGCCTTTGTCGCAGCGCCGATGGTGCACTGGCCGGAAGTTATTGTTACCTACGATCTTTACAGCAAGGTGCTGTTCTCTGCCGACGGCTTCGGCAAGTTCGGTGCATTGGATGCAAATGAACCTTGGGAAGATGAGGCACGCCGCTACTATATCGGCATTGTTGGCAAATATGGCGCTCAAGTGCAGGCGCTGCTGAAAAAAGCCGCCACGCTGGACATTGCCGCCATCTACCCCCTCCACGGCCCTGTGCTGACGGAGAATTTAGGGCACTACTTGAAGCTTTACGATCTTTGGTCCTCCTACCGCGCAGAAGATGACGGCATCGTAATCGCCTATACATCTGTCTATGGCAACACCAAAGCCGCCGTAGAGCTACTGGCAGAAAAGCTTACCGAAAAAGGCTGCCCCAAAGTGGTTGTCCATGACCTTGCCCGGTGCGATATGCCCCAGGCCGTTGCTGATGCCTTCCGGTACAGCAAGCTGGTGCTGGCCACTACCACTTATAATGCAGATGTATTCCCCTTTATGCGTGACTTCATTCTCCACCTTGCCGAGCGCAATTTCCAAAACCGCACCGTCGCCCTGATGGAAAACGGTTCTTGGGCGCCCCTTGCCGCCAAAGTAATGCGCAATATGCTGCAAAGCTGCAAGAACATCAATTATACAGAAAATACTGTCCGTATTCTCTCTGCCCTCAGCGAGGACAGCCGCAAGCAAATCGACGATCTGTCCGACGAGCTGTGTCAGGAATACCTCGCCCGTCAGGATTCCACCGCCAACAAAAATGACTTGAACGCCCTGTTTAACATCGGCTACGGTCTTTATGTTGTTACCTCCAACGACGGCAACAAGGATAACGGCCTCATCGTCAATACAGTAACTCAGGTAACCAACACTCCCAACCGGGTTGCCGTTACCATCAACAAGGAAAATTATTCCCATCACATCATTAAGCAGACTGGCATTATGAATGTCAACTGCTTGGACACTACCGCGCCCTTCTCTGTTTTCCAAAACTTTGGCTTCCGGAGCGGCCGTACTGCGGATAAATTTGCCGACATCACCGAGCTTCGTTCTGACAACGGTCTGCGCTTCCTGCCTCAGTATATCAACGCTTTTATGAGCCTGAAGGTGGAGCAGTATGTGGATCTTGGCACCCACGGTATGTTCATCTGCGCTGTCACAGAGGCACGGGTACTTTCTCACCAGGAAACAATGACCTATACCTACTATCAGAACAACGTCAAGCCCAAGCCGGAAACCGACGGCAAAAAAGGCTTTGTCTGTAAGGTTTGCGGCTGGGTCTACGAGGGTGGAACCCTCCCCGACGACATCATCTGCCCCCTGTGCAAGCACGGCTACGCCGACTTCGAACCGATTGCATAACAAAAAAAGCACCCCAGTGGGGTGCTTTTTTGTTATGAATTTGTAGGGTCAAAAGCCTTGACAATCCTTTTTTGCAGGGCTATAATCGAAAGGTAAATATTTGGGCTTGTAGCGCAGTTGGGAGCGCACCACATTCGCATTGTGGGGGTCGAGGGTTCGAATCCCTTCAAGTCCACCAAAAGAAAGTCCTGCCGAACCGGCAGGACTTTCTTTTGTTCTCTTCTCTCTTCATTTTTCTCTTTTCACTCTTCTCTGCGTAAACTTTCATTTTAGTGAAGAGAGAATAGGGAAAAGAGAAGGGTGAAAAGAGATGGGATCCCCTGCGGGGATGAAATCCGTCTCGACGACGGAAGGGTGGATTGGATTTCATTTTCTTCTTGATATTCCTCCGCAGGACTGCTATTATTACAGGTTAAAGGAGGTTATCACCATGACATTTCATCCCATCCAGACCCGTTCCCACATCGAATATTTCCTGGAGCAGACCAACGGCCTCCACGATGCCTACCTGATCGGCGTGGAGTATGCCCACAACGGCATCTCCGGCGGCAATCCCTGTTACATCGACCCGGACCGGGCCGAGCTGCGGCTGCGCTACCTGGTCACCAGTATGTATGACCAGCCGGTGGAGCTGGTATTCACCGCACCGCTGCAATGGCAGCTCCGGGACCAGGGCTTCGACATCACCGATACCGCCGTTTCCTTCACGGACAAGGGCTTCGTCATCTGGGCCGATGACAATTCCACCGATCCCGAGGTGCGGGAAAACGGCTCTTATGTCATCGCCAAAGCCATGAAATGGCGCTTTTTGTAAATTCCCCCGAAAGGAGCAACCCCATGCCCACCATTTCCGAAATTCTCTCTGCGGAGCTGAAGCAGAAGCAGAGCTACATTGAAAACGTCATTGCCCTTCTGGACGAGGGCAACACCATCCCCTTCATCGCCCGCTACCGCAAGGAGCAGCACGGTGCCATGGACGATACCACCCTGCGCACCCTGGAGACCCGCCTGGCCTACCTGCGGGGCCTGCAGCAGCGGCGGGAGGAGGTCCTGCGGTCCATCGAAACCCAGGGCAAGCTCACCGAGGAGCTGACCAGGGCCGTCAACGCCGCCCAGACTCTGGCCGAGGTGGAAGATCTGTACCGCCCCTTCAAGCCCAAGCGCCGGACCCGGGGCACCATGGCCCGGGAAAAGGGGCTGGAGCCCCTGGCCGCTGCCCTGCGGAAGCAGGATGGCAAGTCCCCCGAAGCCCTCGCAAAGGATTATGTCAACCCCGAATTAGGCATCGCCACCATTGAGGAGGCCCTGGCAGGTGCTTCGGACATCATCGCAGAGGACTTAAGCGACGACCCCGGCATCCGCCGGGAGCTGCGCTCCCTCTATCATCGCCGGGGCACCATGGGCTGCCAGGCCGCCGATCCGGAGAAGGACTCCGTCTACCGGCTCTACTATGATTTCAGCACCCCCGTCTCCAAAATCCAGGACCACCAGATCATGGCCATGAACCGGGGCGAAAAGGAGGGCTTCCTGAAGCCCTCCCCCGCCCTGCCCCAGGGTGTGGGCGCTGCCATCGTCTGCCACGCCGCTCTGAATCCCAAAAATCCCAGCTCCTTCGTCCGGGG
>JAZKXS010000091.1:0-6599 GCA_045611745.1 Faecousia sp. | reverse complement strand
GCAATTTTAAGCAGTGTCTGCTCGTCGCAATAAGCAGAGATAACAAACAGAACGCTGCCGTCGTGACTTTTCCATACAACAACATTGGGATTTGCGCTATAAGCAGACAGATACACGGCAGCAGGCAAGCCAAAAACGGTTGCGTCCTTTTTGGTATATCCTTCCTGATTAAAAGTGTAATTGTCTATATCTTTTGTAAAGTATTGGAACGTCAAAGCCTTATTGCAGGCATCTTTATATAGAAGTCTGCAGCCATTTGAAAACGCAATTTGCCCTACAAAGGTATAGCCTGCCGGAATCCAAGAAAGCCCAAATGCAGCAGGGGTTTCGGGCGGTGTAACGCCGTTTGGCAAATGACCGGAGCCGGCGGCATACTGCCAGTTGACCCAATTTGTAATAGAGGCGCGGACGGATGCGTTGGTCATAACCAGCAAGCCAAAGAATAAAGCAGAGACCAAAACAACGACAGCAACCCGTTTCCATAGATTTTGCAGGGGCTTACGATCTGCTCTGCGGCTTATTTTCTGCATTTCCCTTTCAAATTTTTCAGAGAAAATATGTTCCTCAGGTTCTGGCAAAGAGGAAAGGCGCATTTTCTCATATTCTTCTGCTGCTTTCTCAATGCGTTCGTCTGAGATCATCGGATCCCCTCCTCTCTGCAAAATTGATCCAGCTTTTCCTTCGCCCGCTGGGTTAACTTAATGGCGTTTGCTTCCGAAATTTCCAAAAGCTTTGCAAGCTCCCGATTGTTGTAGCCGTAGCGGTATTTCAGCAGCAGAATGTGCCGATACCTCACAGGCAATCGGGCAAAACACCGGGCGACGCCTTGGCTCTCCAGCACAGCCGTTTCTGTGCCTGCAATTTCTTCGTTAAATGCAATGGCTTGCCGCCGTTGTTTTTTGCGATAAATATCGATTGCTTTGCTTTCAACAATCGTAACGACGTAGCCCTTGGTTTTTGGACACACAGGCGCATCGATTTTATGTATATTTTCCCCAATGGCAACAAATGCGTTGTGCACAGCGTCCTCAGCGTCCTGCTCGTTATGTAAAATGTTGTTGGCAATGCAGAACATCAGCCCCCGATAAGCCTTGTAAACCTGCTCAAATGCAGATTGCTGCTCCGGGGTATCTATGGTTTGTAGATAAATGAGCATTACAGGGCTCCTTTCGCAATTTCTGAAACAAATCGACACCAAACAAATACCTCATTAATATAATAACGAATAAGTGAGATCATTTTGGACACCGAAATAAAAATTTTGTAAATATTGTAGCAAGAAAGAAGAAATTTGTAAATAAAAGCAAATTTTCAGATGCCAATGTCCATATTTTCCTCTGTTGTCCGTTATAGTGAGTAGAGAAGGAGAAAACCAAATCCTTCCTGAAAACCGAAACCCATCAAGTATTACGAAGGAGGCTAAATTATGAAACGGTTATTGATAGCATTGTTAGCAATCTGCATTCTTGTTTCCTTGGGAATTGTTCCGGCATCTGCAGAGGGAAACAAAATTCAGCTTTCGTCCCTTACCGAAGCGGAATGTCGGCAGTTCCTTTTGGAGCACGGGGTTGTAATTCCAGATGCACTGGAAGATATTCGAGTAAAAGATTTATTTGCGGCAATTGAAGCAGATCCCAATCATAAATTTGTTTTTAGCTGGACGGAGGCAAATAATTTCTATGATACAGTCTACGCTGTTTTGAAAGAATACTATGGTATCTCAACAACGCCTTCAATTGCCACCCCAAACCGTACAACAAGCGCTCAACTGCAGTATAGTCAGCTATATGAGTGGGATCAAGTTACAATGCCCTATTATAACTGCTATGCATTTGCAATTGGCCTTACAAACAGCAGTTACAATCCGGGTAGTTTTTCCGGTGGGACTTATGTGCATACCGACGGAGTTTATGAGGTCGCACAAGTAGTTAAAGCGGACTTGCAAGAAGGTTTAGGCTATAGTTGCGTAAAAGTGACAAGCTCTCGGCCAACATCTACCACAGGCTGGGAAAATGTGATTGCACTTAGAAAAGATACTACCTATGACGCAGGCACAAATGACTACCATTTTGCAAAGCTAACTGCGGATGGATGGCTGCACAAGCCCGGCGGAACAGCAGTGTTGAAATTTAACAATGCACCAACAAATGCGGTTGCCTGGATTCTCGAAGGTTACCAATACGGAGCTTATTTCACAAGCGCAGTAACATACGATAGTGATATTGTTTATTTTTCCTATAAATCTACGCATAACACATCTGTCCGCACATGGACCGGAGAGCATTACCATTCTGGGAAGCTTCATTTTTATCTGTACGAAACCGTATGTGTGGATTGCGATGCAGTTCTTGGTACCCAATGGGTAAGCGCACCGTGCAGCGGCCCTCCTTGTATCATAGCCCGGCCTTATACCATTGTGGAGCAGGATGCTTCCGGGATTGCATAATTAACAGAAAGGTGAACAAATTATGAAAGATTTTATATTATGGCACAAAAAAACGTTTGTCGTGTTGCTGGTTATTGTAGTTGTAATTGTGGGCACGGCGCTGCATATGTATATTGCCCGGCCGCAACTGTCTCGTTTACCCGGCCCGACACTACGGGTGTATTTTTGGTTGAACGGCATAACGTTACCACTTAATATTTCCAGTGCGGATATTAAAAAAGAATTAGCTAAATATGAAGAGAACTTGGCTTATCCCTATACGAGCTATGTGCCGGAAGAACTATGTAATTTCAGGCAAATCATCGCCGACTATTACGGATGGGCATATCCTTGCCACTGCGGCAAACACCGCGCAGATTGATTTTTTCCTTAACCTAGAGAGCTGTGTTCTATAAAAATTTATACTTTGTTTTTGATGCGTAGCAATAAAAAAATCGCAGGTGCGTTTTGCACCTGCGGTTTTTGTTTCTTAGAGAGCAGCCTTTGCCTTCTCAACGAGGGCAGCGAATGCAGCAGCATCCTGAATTGCCATCTCGGACAGGCTCTTGCGGTTCATCTCGATGCCGGCCTTCTTCACACCGTTCATGAAGGTGGAGTAGTTAAGACCAAAGGGCTTAACAGCAGCGCTGATACGGGTGATCCACAGTCTGCGGTAGTCACGCTTCTTCAGCTTACGGCCAACATATGCGTAGTTGCCGGACTTCATAACGGCCTGCTTGGCCATCTTAAAGTGCTTGGACTTAGAGCCCCAGTAGCCCTTAGCCAGCTTCAATGTAGCATTTCTTCTCTTGCGCGTCATCATCGCGCCTTTAACTCTTGCCATTTCTGTATCCTCCTATTCCGCTTACTTGTAGGGAATCATCTTCTTGATTGCATCCACGTTGGTTACGTCTGCGTAAGCAGTGGAGCGAAGATGACGGGTCCGCTTGGTGGTCTTCTTAGTGAGGATGTGGCTCTTGTAGGCGTGTGCTCTCTTTACCTTGCCGGACTTGGTCAGGCTAAAGCGCTTCTTAGCACCGCTATGGGTTTTCAGCTTGGGCATAATTTGGTTCTCCTTCCATATCTTAAGTGAAATTACTTACTGTTTTTGGGTGCGAGGAATATCGCCATAAAGCGACCTTCCAGCTTGGGGTTCTTTTCCATGGTGGCAGCTTCAGCGCAAGCCTCCGCAAAGTCGATTAGCAGCTTCTCACCAATGTCGGTATGTGCCATTTCACGGCCACGGAAACGGACGCTGACCTTTACACGGTTGCCGTCGCCCAAAAACTTCAGGGCGCTTTTTACCTTGGTGTTGAGGTCGTTGGTGTCGATGCTGGGGCTCATACGGATTTCCTTCACTTCCACGACCCGCTGATTTTTCTTGGCTTCCTTTTCCTTCTTCTTCTGATCGAAGCAGAACTTGGAATAGTCCATGATCTTACAGACAGGGGGAACTGCATTGGGGGAGATCTTTACAAGATCCAGACCCGCTTCCTCTGCGAGACGGTTGGCTTCTTCAGCGGACATAATGCCAAGCTGGCCGCCTTCCTCGCCGATGACACGAAGCTCCTTATCACAGATTTCCTCGTTGAGCTGATGTTCTAACTTTGCTATGGTAAGCACCTCCATTTGCCGAAATAAAAATAATAGCGGATGGCAATCCATCCGCGCATACTCACACTGATCCCAAAAAGATCTATGGAATATTAACCTCGTCGCTTATGCTGGAGGTGAGGCGGACTTCGAGCCTTCTTTATTACTGGGGTATCTTATCACACCCTCCCCCATTTGTCAAGACGTATTTTCTAATTTTTTATATCCTATGGCAATAAAAACTTGCATTGATGGCGGAATGTGGTATAATAGGCCTGAATTTATCAGCGGTTTTGGGGGTGAGGTTCTGGATCGGCGCAATATTGACAAAATTGCCCAGACCCAAGAGGACAAGGTCCTCCTTGCCAAGCTTTGGGATAAAATAAACGCAGGCATCAACCGCAACATTTTCGCCTGCACCGGTTTTCTATCCCCCCGTGAGCAGGAAATGGCGCAGTTCCTTTTTGGAAAGGAACCCGGCCTTTGCTTTTTCGGCGGTTTTGAAAATGCCCAGCGCAAAATCCTGGCCTTTCTTCCTGACTATTTGGAAGAATTTCCCGAGGACGGCCCCATCGTCTGCCTCCGGGCGGATTTTTACCAGGGAGACAATCTTTCCCACCGTGACTTTTTAGGGGCGCTGATGGGTTTTGGAATGGATCGAGCCTGCGTGGGAGACATTTACGCAGAAACGGGCTGCTGTCACTTTTTTGTATCTGCCGACGTTGCGCCCCATTTGCTTCGGGACTTTCAAAAAGCCGGCCGCACGGCGCTGCACCTTACCCAAATCCCCCTCTCCGCCTTTTCCCCACCGGAAGAAAAGACGGAAATTCTCTCCGATACCGTCCCCTCTTTGCGTCTGGATTGCATCGTTTCCTCAGGTTTTCGAATCAGCCGCAGCGTTGCCGATGGCTACATCTGCGCAGGAAAGGCATTTATTGACGGTCTGCCCTGCGAAAAAGCAGACAAGTCCATTTCTCAAGGCGCTGTCATTTCCGTCCGTGGCCTTGGAAAAATACGCCTTACCGAGGTGGGCAACCGATCAAAAAAGGATCGTATTTTCATAAAAATCGAAAAATATCTGTGAGGTAACACTATGAATATGAACGAAGTAATTGCACGAATCAACGAACTGGCGGCCATTGCCAAAACAAGAGCGTTAAACGCAGAAGAACTGACGGAACGAGACAAGCTCCGCAGAATATATATTGATTCCGTAAAGCAAAACTTGGTGGGTCAACTGGAAAACACCTACATTGTCCGCCCCGACGGCACAAAAGAAAAAGTCACCCGTAAGGATCAATAACAAAAAGCCGCCCAAAAGGCGGCTTTACTTTTTATTTTTTGGGGGTATAGCGCATTTCACCAACGGAGTATACCGTGATAAAAGCCTTGGGATCGGTCTTTCGCAAGTACTCCATCAGCATCCGGTATTCCTGCTTATCCACGATCACATTGATCTCCCGGCGAACCGTATTGTCATATGCGCCGATCATATCATAAAGAGATGCGCCGCTATGGAGGGTATGGAGAATAAAATCCACGATCTCGTCAGTTTTGGCGGAAATAATACAAACACGGCGTTTCAAGTTGATACCGAAAATGAATTTATCCACCAACAGACCGCCAAAATAAGTGCCCAGCACACTAAGCACTACGGTCTTTGTGTCAAAACAAAGGGCGGCAGACAGAGCAATAACCATACCGGAGGAGGACAGCGCCTTTCCCAGATCCATGCGCAAAAACTTGTTCATGATCTTTGCAACGATCTCCAGGCCGCCGGTGGAGGCATTATAGGAAAACAAAATCGCCTGTCCAATACCCACCAGCAGAATATAGCAAACAAGATCCAGCGTAGCATCCTGGGTAAGAGAAGTAAAATTCGGAAAAACGATCTCAAAAACGCCCAAAAATGCCGGCATCAAAAGCGCGCCAAGGGCAGTTTTTGCCGCAAATTCCTTGCCAATCAGGATCAAACTCAAAAGAAGCAATATGCAGTTAAGCATCAGGGTGATCACCGATGTCTGCAGCGGCACAAATTGGCTGATCACATGGGCAACAGCCGTAATGCTGCCCACCGTCAGATTGCTGGGCATCATAAAGAAATAGACAGAAGTTGCAATAATGGCCGTGCCAAAAATGATCACTGCAATTTCCTTAATATTAAATCTCTTTGTCATTTACTCGTACTCCTATTTCAAGGCATATCCTCGTAAATTATGCCTTAAAAACCGCCATTCGTCAAGGTGCAATATTTTATGCGTTGCCGAAGCCTATCTTCCCATTCCTTCACACGCTGCAAAGCCCACTTCGTTGGAATTTGTTTCATTAGAGGATTTTTGCTTTGCGCGGCTTGTTGGAACAATAAAGAACTGTCAGCTTGCTCCCAACAGCAGGAACTGCTTTGCCTGCGCCAATCCATTTTCTCTTCGTGTAGGTATTTCCATCTGCAACATACTGCACTTTAATGATATGCGGAAAGGTCGCACCATCTAAGGCACCCATTCGTACGGGTTTCGTATTCACCTTTAACCACCATTGCTTTGCAACAGATCGTACGGTTCCAATCGTTTCTTTATCCATA
>JAZKXS010000090.1:0-1030 GCA_045611745.1 Faecousia sp. | reverse complement strand
TTAGGCATCAGCATTAGCGGTTACCTCCTTCGCGGTTGTAGTTTCTGCGCTCGCCACCCTGGCGGCGCTCACCGCCCTGACGGCGGTCACCCTGACGACGCTCGCGGCGCTCGCGCTTTTCGGGCTCGGGAGCTGCGGTACGCAGAGTGGTATTCAGGACCTCGCCCTTGTAGATCCAGACCTTACCGCCACGCTTGGTGTAACGAGTCATGGCGATACGAGCGGCCTCGATCTGGTTGCCGGTGATCCAGCCGGGCTCCAGAGCCTGGATACCGAAGTCACCGTAGGCAACCTTATTGCCGCGGGAGGCAGCGCCGGTCATACGACCACGCTGAACCTTGCGGTACTTAGCTCTCTTGGGCATCAGCATTAGCGGTTACCTCCTTCACGGTTGTAATTTCTTCTCTCGCCATTGTTGCGGCGATCACCCTGGCGGCGGTCGCCCTGACGGCGATCGTTGCGGCGCTCACGACGCTCGCGGGGAGCGGGCTCGGGAGTAGCAGCGCGCAGAGTGGTGTTCAGGACCTCACCCTTGTAGATCCAAACCTTCACGCCGATGCGGCCGTAGGTGGTGGCAGCCTCAGCGAAGCCGTACTCGATGTCAGCACGGATGGTCTGCAGGGGGATGGTGCCCTCGTGGTAGGACTCGGAGCGAGCGATTTCAGCGCCGCCCAGACGGCCGGAGCAGGTGACCTTGATGCCCTTGGCACCCAGGCGGGTAGCCTGCTGCATAGCCTTCTTCATTGCACGGCGGAAGGAGATACGCTTCTCCAGCTGCTGTGCGATGTTCTCAGCAACCAGCTGAGCGTTCAGGTCAGGGCTGCGAACCTCAACGATGTTCAGGTTAACAGACTTGCCCAGCTTTGCTTCCATTTCCTTGCGCAGATTCTCGATCTCAGCGCCAGCCTTGCCGATGACATGGCCGGGACGGGAGCAGTTGATGTTGATCTTGCCCTTGCCGTTGGAACGCTCGATCTCGATCTTAGCGACGCCGGCGGCGTACAGCTTGTTCTTCAGATACTTACGGATG
>JAZKXS010000089.1:0-1773 GCA_045611745.1 Faecousia sp. | reverse complement strand
GACCCCTTACTGACAACATTGAAACCCATAGACCAATTCTGCTGGGCGATACATAGTCTTGCACAAAGAATAATGGCGGAGTAAAATTCATTAGAATTTTACTCCGCCAAGTTGCTTATTGTTGATTTAATTTACTTGAAGGTTTGGTAGATAAATTGGTGTGGAACCAATTTGCAAAATCAAATTCATCATATATCCTTTTTCCGAATTTTTTGTCCCAACGAATAATATTTCCCAGTTCACCAGCATCCTCAAAACCCGCTATGCAAAAAGACGATTTTATATCAGTATAATGTTTATGAGTGAAGACTACTTTGTTTTCATATGGCAATTTATCAAACATCAGTAAATCTTCATAAGTACAGCCATCTCGCTCAGAAAAAATAACAAAAAGATTATCATAGGAAATACGGGCAACTCTTCGTTTAAAAGCATTGACTGCTTCGTTAAAAGATTTGTAATGCACAAAGTGAACAGTTAAATCTCCGAGCATACCAACAGGATATTGGGAAGGATACGATACTTCGATAAATTCCATTTGATTATATTTCTGGGGATTCTCAAGGTATTTCAAGTAGTCCTTGGCGTCCAAATACAAATTGACAAACGGGGAATTAAACGGTACCCCTAAATCGTGCAGCATCATGCACCCCACACAGTTAGAAGAAAAAACCGAAAAGGAGGTGTTCTTAAAAACTTTCTTAATCTTCCTGAAGTGCAATATTCTAACGATTTTATGAAGAATATTTTTAAACCTTAAAATAATCTTTGAAATAAACATAAGGCACTACCTCCGATTTTGTGTTTAATATAACATAAAATCATTTGCAAGTCAACGGAGGCGTTGTATATTGATTACAGCGTTCAATACACAAAGCAAAGGAGTTTTTCTTTTGGTTGCGGTATAATCTCCGTTTGTTTACAGATACTAACAGCGTAATTTGTAAAATTATTGTAGGCACGGGGAAAGGCCCCCTTGTGTAAAGGGGGCTGTCAGCGGAGCTGACTGGGGGATTGCAATGTACGATAAAGGCAATCCCTCCGTCTGCCCTATGGGCAGCCACCTCCCTTTGCACAAGGGAGGCTTTGCACCCTTGCAGAAAAGGAGAAAGATATATTATGAAGGCAACAGGAATTGTTAGACGGGTTGACGACCTTGGTCGTATCGTGATTCCCAAAGAAATCAGAAGAACCCTCAAGATTAGAGAAGGCGACCCTCTGGAAATTTTTACAGAAAAGGACGGAGGGGTGATCTTTCGCAAATATTCTCCCGTAGGAGAGCTTCAGGATTTTGCTGCGCAGATCTGCGAGTCCATCGGTGACAACATCGGCTGCATTGCAGCGGTAGCGGATCGTGACGGAATTATTGCCCTTTCCGGCGCACCAAAACGGGAGCTTATGGACAAACCAAATTCCCGTGAGCTGGAAAAGTTAATGGAAAGCCGAAAAACTTACCGCTACACCGCAGGTGATAGCCGTATTGCAGCCGCAGAGGGTACGGATAAGTATCACTTAGGCGTGGCAACACCCATTCTCTGCCAGGGCGACCTGCTTGGCTGCGTTATGCTCCTTTTGGGAGAGAATGATGCACCACTTCAGGAAGCGGATCAGCGTCTTGCACAGACCGTGGCAGGTTTTTTAGGAAAGCAAATGGAAAGCTAAAAGGAGGGCAGTGTTCTGCCCTCCTTATTTTCTTATAAAGCGGTCTTGAATGGTTTTGATACCAACGGACACAATGGCTTCTGCATTGTCGCCCAATGCCTGCTTAAGATA
>JAZKXS010000088.1:0-10629 GCA_045611745.1 Faecousia sp. | reverse complement strand
CAATCCGTTCTTCCTTTGGTGATGCCCACCAGCAGTCCGTTGCAAATATAGGCCGCAATTTGGGTGTAAGAGGTAATCTCCGCGCAGCCGTTGACCAGATCGTAACCCAAAAGACCGTTTGGTCCGTAATCCTCGCAAATCTCCGCCCAACGCTTGTCATTGACCGTGTAGCCCATAGCATCGCCCACCGCAAGTCCCAAAAGGCAGCCTTTGTAAGAAGATGGATTTCCGCCCATATTTTCACCTCTTTTTCTCTATTTTCTACCTCTATTATAGTAAATACCCAGGAAATTGCAAGTAAAATCTGCGCGCAGCAACCTGTTGCATATTCTTACGTTTTCTGTTATAATAAAGAAAATCGAAAGGAGTTTTTCTTATGGAACTTTCTCAAATTCTCAATAAATGCGACCACACTTTGCTCGCCCAAACCGCCACCTGGGCGGAAATCAAGGCCCTTTGCGACGACGGTATGAAATATCACACCGCCTCCGTCTGTATTCCTGCCTCCTTTGTAAAGCAGGCTAAGGAATATGTTGGCGACAAATTGGCGATCTGTACCGTCATCGGCTTCCCCAACGGTTATGCCACCACTGCCGCCAAATGCTTTATGGCAAGCGATACCGTAGCAAACGGCGCAGACGAGGTAGATATGGTGATCAACATTGGCTGGGCCAAGGAAGGCAAGTGGGCAGAAATCACCGAGGAAATTGCCGCCATTAAGAAAGCCTGCAACGGCAAGCTTCTGAAAGTCATTATTGAAACCTGCCTGCTGACCGACGAAGAAAAGATCGCCCTTTGCAAGTGCGTATCCGATTCCGGCGCAGATTACATCAAGACCTCTACCGGTTTTTCCAAGGCCGGCGCCACTTTTGCAGACGTTGCTCTGTTTGCAAAGCACGTCGCACCCCACGTAAAAATCAAAGCCGCAGGCGGCATTTCCTCTCTGGAAGACGCCGAGGAGTTTATCCGTTTGGGCGCCCAGCGTCTGGGCACTTCCCGCATTGTAAAGATTGCCAAAGGTCTGGAAAACGACGGCACCTACTAATTCATAACTTTAAGGAGTTTTTACTATGTCCAACTTCCCCACTACCCCTCATATTAACGTACAAAACGAAATCGGCTTCGGTAAAACCGTGCTGATGCCCGGCGATCCCCTGCGTGCAAAATTTATTGCGGAAAACTTTTTTGAAAATCCTGTGCTTGTAAACAATGTCCGTGGTGTTCACGGCTATACCGGCTATTATAAAGGCGTTAAGGTCTCCGTTATGGCCTCCGGTATGGGTATGCCCGCCATCGGCATTTACAGCCACGAGCTGTTTAACTCCTTTGGCGTAGAGAACATCATTCGTGTTGGCTCTGCCGGTTCTATTCAGGATCACATTAATCTTTATGACATCGTCATTGCCCAGGGCGCCTGCACCGACTCCGCTTGGGCAAATCAGTTCCACCTTCCCGGCACTTTTGCCCCCATCGCTGACTATACCCTCCTGAGCGAAGCCGTTAAGGCCGCAGAGAATCTCGGCGCTACCTATCACGTGGGCAATGTCAATTCCTCCGATGTATTTTACGGAGACCACGTGGGCGTTCCTGAGGGCTTGGACAGCGTATACGGCCTGAAAAAAATGGGCGTTATGGCGCTGGAAATGGAAGCTGCCGCCCTGTATATGAACGCCGCCCGTTACGGCAAGCGTGGCCTGTGCATCTGCACCATTTCCGACCACGTGCTCAAGGGCGTAGAGACAACTGCCCAAGAACGTCAAACCGCCTTTACCCAGATGATGACTGTTGCCCTTGACGTTGCTGTTGCAATGGACAATAAGTGAGGTATTTTGTGAAACGGGTATTTTTAATTGTTCTGGATTCTTTTGGAATCGGTGCAATGCCCGATTCCCCGGCTTTCGGTGATGTGGGGGTCAACACCCTCGCCTCCTGCGCCACCTCCGAAAAGCTCCACATTCCTAATATGACGGCCGCCGGACTTGGGAGCATCGACGGTGTGACCTGCCTCCCCAAAACCGATGCGCCTGCCGGTGCATACGCCCGGCTGGCAGAAAAGTCTATGGGCAAGGACACCACCATCGGCCACTGGGAGATCGCAGGTCTTGTATCCCCCGATCCCCTGCCCACCTATCCCGAAGGCTTCCCCGAGGAAATTCTTGCCCCCTTCCGTGCCGCCACCGGCCGAGGCGTGCTGGCAAATGCGCCTTGGAGCGGCACTACCGTACTGGACGCCTATGGCGAAGAGCATATGAAAACCGGCGACCTGATTGTCTACACTTCTGCCGACTCCGTATTCCAAATCGCCGCCCATGAGGACATTGTTCCCCCGGAGCAGCTTTATGAATACTGCCGCATCGCCCGGAAGCTCCTTGTTGGCAAGCACGGCGTGGGTCGTGTGATCGCCCGTCCCTTTGTGGGAGAAAAAGCAGGCGCATTCAAACGCACCGCCAACCGCCACGATTTCTCTTTAGAACCGCCCAAGGAAACTTTGCTGGACGCCGTCAAAGCCGCAGGCCTTGACAGCATCGCTGTTGGCAAGATTTTTGATATCTTTGCCGGCATCGGCACCACCGAGCACGTTTATAACCAGTCTAACGCCAACGGTCTGGAGCACACGCTGCGCTATGCAGAAACGGATTTTGCCGGTCTGTGCTTTGTGAACCTTGTGGACTTTGATATGGTTTACGGCCACCGCCGGAACATCGACGGCTATGCGCTGGCTCTGAACGAATTTGATGCTTGGCTGCCTACTTTCTTAGAGAAGCTGGGCGAGGACGACCTTGTGATGATCACCGCTGACCACGGCTGCGACCCCGGCTATACCGCCACCACCGACCACACCCGGGAGTACGTTCCCCTTTTGGTGCTTGGCAAGGGCGTAAACCCCGTTAATTTGGGTACACGCAGCAGCTTTGCAGACATTGCCGCCACAGTTGCGGAGGTTCTGAAGGTCAAGCTGGACACCCCCGGCGAAAGCTTTGCAAAGGAGATCTTAAAATGACGCCCCAAGAGCTGATTAAAAAAGCAGAAGAAGCAAGGCTTCATTCCTACTCCCCCTACTCCGGCTTTAAGGTAGGCGCAGCGCTGCTGTGCAGTGACGGCACGGTCTACACCGGCTGTAATATTGAGAATTCTTCCTTCACCCCTACCATTTGTGCTGAGCGCACCGCTATTTTCAAAGCAGTCTACGACGGAAAGCGAGACTTTACCGCCATCGCCATCGTAGGCGGCAAGGAGGAATCTTCCGCCCACTGCCCTCCCTGCGGCGTATGCCGGCAGGTAATGGGCGAGTTCTGCGGTCCAGACTTTATGGTCTACTTCCCAGACGGCAACGGCGGCATCGTAGAGGAAAAACTTTCCTCCCTCCTACCCCATAGCTTCAAGCTGTAATTACCCCCTCATAAACAGCAAAAAGGGTCGCTTTTGCGACCCTTTTTCTTATGTTATTTTGTGCCGAACAGGCGGTCACCGGCATCGCCCAGACCGGGCAGGATGTAGCCGTTTTCGTTCAGGCAGCGATCCAAGGTAGAAACATAGATGTGCACATCAGGGTGTGCCTCTGCCACTCGGGAAACGCCCTCCGGCGCACCGATGACAGCCATAAACTTAATGGTCTTGCAGCCCCGCTTTTTGAGCATATCGATGGCATCACAGGCGCTGCCGCCGGTGGCCAGCATGGGGTCAACCACCAAAACCAGCTTGTCCTCAATGCCCTCGGGCAGCTTGCAGTAATATTCGCAAGGCTCCAGAGTTTCTTCATTGCGATAAAGGCCGATATGACCCACTCTTGCGGAGGGGAACAGCACGTGAATACCGTTGACCATACCAAGGCCTGCCCGTAAAATCGGCACAATGGCAATGGCATTGTCCTTAACAACGTGTTGCGTGCAGGTTTCAAGAGGTGTTTTTACCTGCTTTTCTACGGTAGGCACACCTTCCCGGAGGCACTCAAAGGTCATCAGCGTGGTGATTTCCTCCACCAGCTCCCGAAATTCCTTCATGCTGGTATTCTCGTCTCGAAGGATCGCGACCTTATGGCTGATCAGGGGGTGATTAAAAATGGTTACATTATCGTAATTTTTCATTTCTGTTTTCCTGCCCTTCGTTTTTTCTTCATTCTATCACAACATCAGACATATTTCAAAGTATTTACGCAGATTCCGTCAGGTTTTTCACATTTTCAGTTATATAGCCTCTTCGTTTGCGTCTTCTGCCGCAAGGGCTTCCGGTGTCATATATTTCCGGAAAATCTTTTCCAAAATGCAGCTGGTGACCCAGGTGCACATAGTGGGCATAAGCACCAGCATAATTGGAATATTCAACGCCAAAAAGCAAGCAACCAGCAAAATCGCAACCAGCAAAATAGATTTCCCAAGGTTCATAAATGCGATAGCGGCACAATTTTTGAGAATTTCTCCGGTAGATGCGTTAAATCTGGACGCATAGGGCAGCAAATAACTCATCCAAGACAAAATGATCACATCAACTAAGCCCAAAAGGATCATAAATAGTCCGGCAATTGCGCCTGCCAGATACATGGCGTATCCGTAATACAAGCTAAAGAACACAAATCCCCCAGCGATTGCCATAATAACGAACAGTATGGTCGCTTGCTTAAAATTGGACTTAAAGGCATACCAAAAAGATGCCCAAACTGTTCCGTTATTTTTCCTAAACACCTTATATACCGTATAATAAAGCGCTGTTGTAGATGCGCCCATAGTGATAATAGGAAGAGAAAAAACAACCCACAGCACACCTAACGCAATGGCATCGGCAATTTTGCTCAAACCCTGCATCAGCCAGCCGTCGTAATTAAAAATTCCTCTCATTTTATTGCTCCGTTCCTGATTTTCTTTATTGCGGCATCAAGCAATCTACTAACTTTTGAATTGCCTCCTTGCGAGGTGCATTTTCCGCAACCGCAAACACGATCGGCTCTGCATTAAGCGTATAAATTTCTGACAGCCATTGCGAACTACTTACATCTATGAAGATTGCTACCGGCTTTTCCATCTCTTCCGGCTTTTTGCCGTCCGGAATTTTAATGTCCACATCGTAATTGCCGGCTTCCACCGCTTCTTCAATCTTTTCAATAACCGCCAGGTCAATATAATAGATGTAGGGCGCAAGGCGCTGCATTTGCTCCTGGCTCAATACCTTCGACAAATCCATAAAGAATCTGGAATAGGCTAAGTTTTGGGAGGACGACAAATTGCCCACCACAAAATCCAATAGCGAACCGGAAGTTTTGGCAAGGAGCGCCTGAACTGTTCCGTAATTATTCTCAGCATTTTCCTGGCTGCTGGGCAGATACGTCAAATTGGAGGTAATAGACACCTCAAAATCCTTGTTGCTCAATTCCAGTTCGTCCAAAAAGCGCTGGGAGAAATCATCGTAAGCACTTTGCGAGCTTGCGTTGGTGCTGTTGAGCATAACACCGCTAATAACGGTATCTTTTTGAAGCAGGTTGCCAACCAAAATACCCACGATCACAACGATCACACCGATGCACGCCACCGTATACCACTTATAATAGCTCAAAAAATATGCGATTCGTTCCTTCAGGGGTTTTTCCCGCATATTCCGCCACTGCTGTTTAATATCATCCATAATAGCCATTTTGTTGCTCTCCTATTCGGCAGTTTTCCTTATTATAGCCGCTTTTTCTAATTTATGCAATGCGTAAAAAAGGACATTTTGTAAATTTTTCCAAATGCAAAAAACTGCTCGGTGGTAATTTCCACCGAGCAGTTTTTTATTAAACAGTAAGCACTACCTTGCCGACGTTCTTGCCCTGATACAGCATATCGTGGGCCTTTTCTGCTTCCTGAATAGGGAATGTAGCGCATACAGTAGGCTTAACCAGGCCTGCTTCAATTTTGGGATATACATCGCGGACGATTCCCGCAAGGATCTCTGCCTTCACCGCAGGTGTTCTGGAACGCAGCGTGCTGCCAACAATTCTGACATTACGCACATAGATATTCTTCAGGTCGATTTCCGTTTTCGTGCCTGCCAGCGCTGCGATCATGATCCAACGCGCGCCGTGGGTGAGATAATGGATGCACTTACCCATAATTTCACCGCCAAGGCAGTCAATCGCCACGTCTACGGAACGTCCTGCCTCCAGTTCTTCCTTGAGCACCTGGGCAATGTCCTCTTTCGTTGTAACAACCACACGGTCTGCGCCTAAATGGGTGATTTTGTTTGCAATTTCCTCTGTCAGCACAGTGGTGATCACACGAACGCCAAAAGCTTTTGCCATAGGAATGATCACGCTTGCAAGACCGGATGCGCCGGCGTTCATCAGTAATGTATTGCCCGGCTGAATCTTGCCCTCAATAAACAAATTGAGATATGCAGTCGCATAAGCTTCCGGAATTGCCGCAGCTTCCACCATAGAACAGTTCTTAGGAATGGGCATCAGCATATCGTATTTCACATTGACATACTCTGCATATCCGCCGCCGCCAAGAAGTGCGCACACCTTGTCGCCTACTTTCCATGCAGATTTTTCTGCCGCTGCGCTGCCCACCTCAACAATGGTACCTGCCACTTCCAGGCCCATCCATTCCGGGCAGCCGGGAGGGGGCGGATAATCGCCTTCACGCTGCATAAGATCGGCTCTGTTCAGCGCCGCAGCCTCAATTTTTACAAGGCAGTCCTCGTCTCCTACGATGGGGTTTGGTACATCGTCCCAGCGGAGGCTTCTGTCGTCATTTACAAGAATTGCTTTCATTTCCGTCTCTCCTTTTACTGTTTCTTTCTGCAGCCATCAATTTGGATGTTTTGGCCGGAGATGTAGCTGGACTTATCGCTGGCAAGGAAGCATATCAGCTCTGCGTTTTCCCGTGGCGAGCCGGTTCTGCCAATGAAGGCCATATCGGTATCTTCATAATAGTTGATATCCGGTGTTCTTGCCGGACTTACGCTTCCGGGAGATACCGCATTGACGGTAATTCCCAGATGCGTCACCTCTTTTGCCAGCGCCTTAGTAAAGGAAATAACAGCGCCCTTTGTTGCAGAATAATGGGCCATATTGGCATTGCCGTAAACACCGGCAACGGAGGCAATATTGATTACACGACCGTAGTTTTTCTCGATCATCTGTCCCAAAACAGCTCTGGTAAAGTAGACAACGCCCATAACATTTACATCAACAAACCGCTTCCAGTCCTCGATGGGTGTTTCCAAAAACGACGACCAGCAGCGCCACAATGCCGCATTGTTGACCAAAATATCAACACGGCCAAACCGTTCATTCACCTGCGCAATCGTCTCGTTTACAGACGCCTCATCAGAAACATCGCAAACAAGGGTCATAACATGGTCTGCGTAGTCCTTGAGCTCTTCTTTTACAATTTCCAGTTTTTCAGCATTCATATCCACCAGTGCCACATTGGCACCGCCCTGTGCCAACAAGATGGCAGTTGCTCTGCCGATACCCATTGCTGCTCCGGTAACTACCGCTGTTTTATTCATAAATTCCATGATTTTACCTCCTTAGAAATCAATTCCGTCTCGGATCGTCTTCATAGTCTGCAGAAGCGGCTGTGTGTCCGTAGAAAGATTATCATGCTCGTATACGCACAAAGCCATACAGCACCCTAATTTCATTCCCAGTCGCCGATGAATGGAGCACTCGCCGCCGGACAAAAACAAAAACGGTGCGTCCAGTTCCTCTTTCAGTAAATTCGTAATGCGCAAATTTTCTATCTGCTGCTCCATGGAATCTGCGCCGGTTACGATCTTAATGATATCAGCGCCTCTGCGCTTTTGCTCCAGCGCCACCTCCAGCACCCGTTCTGCCGGTGTAAACTTAAGAATGTGGGATGACATAAGTACCTCGGAGCCCATCTCGTGAATCTGGTCGATCAGCTTCATTTGCTTTTCGATGGCCACCGGATCCTCCGTTAGTTCTTCCGGGTGGGGGCAGTAAAGATCGCCCATCACATCGCACAGCAGATGGCTATAACTTGCCAAGGCAAGCAGCTCTTCGCCAAGGGCCTCATCGGACTTTCCTCGGTTAGACCCTGTTCTGTAGTTGGTCACATAGCAAGGCTTGCCCCGCATTTCGGAAAATAATTTTTTGAAGATCTCCTCTGTTTTAAATTCCGGATTTAGCGATTCCACCTGTAAGCCAAATGCCTCTGCGCCCAATGCCAGTCCATTGCGAACTCTGGTAATTATCGTTTCCGGTTCACGGCACTGCATCATTACTGTCAGCAGCGGTCTGTGTTCCTGCAAAAATGCTCTGTTCATTGTTTCCTCCTCTCTATAGCGACCCTTTCACTATCGGTCTTATGTATAGCATAAAAACAATTCCTGTGATTTTCAATGGATATTTTGATATTATATTGACCTTTTCGATACTGTTTCAACAAAAAACTTTACTTATATAGACACAAATGATATAATTCCTTTATCAAGGTCAGGAGGATTCTTATGGAGCTGCAGAAAACAATTATTGAGGATATCACCGAAATATTCACCGTCCATTGGGAAAAAGGCGCGCTTCGGGAAATGAACAACCGTTCTACCTTCGGACTTACCTTATGTCAGGAAGGACAAGTCACTTATATACACAACGGAAAAGAAGTGGTTTCAGACCCCTCCCACGCAGTTTTTCTCCCCCAGGGACAGAGCTATACTGTGCGCTGCGATAAAGCAGGCTCCTTTCCTGTCATTAATTTCACCTGTCAAACACCCTTGTGCCGAACGGTGGAATGTTTAAATATCCAAAACGCCCCGTTTCTCCTGCAAAGCTACGAGGAAATGAAACGGCTTCCTTTAGATGACAATAACCGCACCAAGCATATGAGCATTCTTTATGATATTTTTTACGAGCTTTCCAGCCAAGCCAACTGGGGCGAGCTGAACGGCGCAGTCAATTATATCCACGACCACTACCACCTCGCATCCCTTACAAATACGCAGCTTGCAGAGGAATGTAAAATCAGCGAGGTCTATTTCCGCCGCCTGTTCAAAGAGAAATTCCATACTTCTCCAAAGCAATATATTATCCATCTGCGCATCAAAAAAGCAAAGCTGCTTCTTGCCGAGGGTGCAACAAAAATTTGGGCAATTGCCGAAGAGTGCGGTTTTTCCAGCACATACTCCTTTTGTCGGATGTTCAAAAAGCAAACCGGTATGACACCCCAGGAGTACCGCAGTCGTTACAAATATCTCGATGTTTAAAAGCAAAATACAATACAATAAGGAAAACCGGACATTATTACAAAAAAAACAGCATTTTGTCCGTTTTTGCTAATTGCTTTATTCCTTACTTTATTGTATCTTAACCTTGTCAAGCAACCCGAGAAAAAAGCATTATAGGAGGTTCTCATCAAATGCTTCACATTAACCTGATTGCAGATGACCGGCGCTTAGTCCGTTCGGCTCAATTACTGCAAGAACATCTGGACTTTGTTCTGGATGAAAGCGGAATAACCGTCACCGCAGCACCTGCGGCAGCGCCGTCCGTTTCTTTCGACGGAAACACCGGAAAGATCGGCTATGTCAGCCAGGTTTCCTTCTGCAGAATGCTTACCTTACTGGTAGGAAACGCAAAGCAAAATAAGCCCTTCTCTTTAGAGGAAAGAATTGATTTTGACGAAGCGGGCATTTCTCTTGACCTGTCCCGTGGCGGCGTTCTGAAGCCCGAAGCCGTTATGGAATACATCCGTTATATGGCAACGATGGGTCTTGACTATGTGCTTTTGTATATCGAAGATATCTATACCATTCCCGAGCTGCCTTACTTTGGTTATATGCGCGGTCGTTACACAGAGGACGAGCTGCGCGCCATTGACCGTTACGGTGTAGAGCTTGGCGTGGAGGTTATCCCCCTGATCCAAACTGCTTCTCACCTGGAGCATTACCTCAAATGGGGCGAAAACTGGAAGTGTCGCTGCACAGACAAGACCCTCTTGGTAGGCTCTGAAGATGTTTATAAGCTGATCGACCAGATGATCTCCACCGTCAGCCGTTGCTTTACCACCAAGCGCATCCACTTGGGTATGGACGAGACCTTTGACCTGAATATGGGCAATTATTTAGCAAAGAATGGTTTACAGGATTTGGCAGAGGTTTTTGCCTACCATTTTGGTCGTGTGCTGGATATTACCAAAAAATATAACCTTGATCCCATGTGCTGGGGCATGTTGAAAGCAGACAGAGGTACGAATGCGGCTCTTATGAAGCAAATCGAAGGAAGCAAAAACATTACCACTTTTGCAGGTTCATATGCTTACATACCAGAAGAATCCTTTATGGCGGCCTGTGAGCCCTATAAAGAATGGCTTGGTGAGGATGTCTATCACCAACTAAGTTTCTGCGGACCAATTTGGACTTGGGTAGGCTCTGTAAGTGACAACAAGCTTACTTACAGCCTGTGCGAATATTTCCTCACCATGTGGAAAAAGCACGGTTTTCGAAAGGTTCTTGGTACCGTTTGGGGCGATGACGGCAGTGAATGCAACCACTTCCTCAGCCTCTTTGGCGCTCAGATCTATGCAGAGTATAAGTACGCAAACGACGTGACCCTTTCCCGGGTAATGGAGCGGTTCGAATTGACCACCGGCGCCAGCGCTCAGGCATTTATAGATATGTCCGATTTCCATATGG